>JALSJH010000037.1 GCA_026989455.1 Chromatiales bacterium
CATCTATTCTGAAATGCGCAGTAATAGTTGTTCTATTGGTGCAATTTTCGGGATAAATGAGGACGATTTCAGCCAGCATAAAACATTCATGGCTTATTCAGAGCTTCCTTTAGTGATCTAGTCTCTTTTATAGCCTATTATTGTCGCGAGTAGGCAGCTGAATTTTAAATGTTACAGGTAAATAATAGGGGGAACAGCATGAAAATGCCGCAAGTGCGTAAAATTGCTAAACAGCGTGGTTTAACGGTGGGTAGGCTGAAGAAGTTTGAGCTGATCCGCATGATTCAGTCTAATGAGGGTAATCCTCCCTGTTATGCCACCGATGTCGATGGCGTATGCAAAGAGCGCACATGCCTCTGGATTGATGATTGTTCCAGTGTGGCAAAAAAGAGGGTTAGCTGAAGTTTTAGCCTCTAAAACCCTCGGCTTTCTTATAGAGCGCCAGATACTGTTCTGCACAGACCTTCCAGTCAAATACTTGCGCCATTCCGCTCTTACACAGTTGCTGCCAACCTTCCGGTTGGTGGTAAAGGGTGATAGCGCGGTCAAGTGCCCAGCAGATGGCGTGGGTGTCGGCATGGTCAAATACGATACCGGTGGCGGTTCTGTTTTCAATATTTTGTTTGCTCGCCTCGATCACAGTATCGGCCAGTCCACCTGCCCGCCGCACAATGGGTACGGTGCCATATTTAAGACTGTAGAGCTGGTTTAGGCCGCAGGGTTCAAAGCGTGATGGCATCAGGAACATGTCACTACTGCCTTCAATGCGATGTGCCAGTGATTCATCGTAGCCGATGGTTACGGAGATTTTTTCGGGGTGCCACTGTTGCCACTGTAGAAGCTGCTGCTCATAGTGTTGCTCACCACTACCCAAAATCACTAGCTGTACATCTTGTTTGATTAAATGGGGTAGGGCGTTGAGGAGTAGATCGATCCCTTTCTGATCCACCAGCCTGGCAATTAATCCGATGAGGGGTGTCTTGTCCCGTATCGGTAAACCACTCTCCTTTTGCAGTGCGCGTTTGTTCTCTGCCTTATCTTCAAAACGGCTTGCGCTGTAACGCTTTACTAGGTAACGATCTTTCTCCGGATTCCACTCATGGTAGTCGACCCCGTTGAGGATACCAAAGAGCCGCTCACTTCTGTGGCGCAGCATCCCTTCTAGGCCATTGCCATATTCACTTCCCTGGATTTCACGCGCATAGGTTGGGCTGACTGTGGTGATGATGTCCGCATAGGCGATGCCACCTTTGATCATGTTGAGCTGTTTGTGGAACTCAACCCCCTGTGGGTGCCAAAGGTCTGTTGGCAGTGCTAGCGCATCGAAGGTCTCTTTTTTGTAGATGCCCTGGTAGGCCAAATTATGGATGGTGAAGAGGGTTGCCGGGCGGAGTGGTTCAAGGCTAAGCAAGGCGGGGGTGAGCGCGGTTTGCCAGTCGTTACAGTGCACAATGTCGGCTTGCCAATTGAGTCCGGCTCGATTTTGCGACAACTCCACGGCTGCCCGGGCGAGCAGGGTAAAACGGTGTGGGTTGTCAGGCCATGGCTCTCCTTGCAGTGTCATGTATGGATTGCCTGGGCGATTGAAGGCTGCCGGATAATCAACTAACCAGAGTGTGACCTGACTATTGGGTAGCTTTCCCTGCAAGATTTTTACCGGGTATTGTGCGGTGGGCAAGTTGAGTTGTGCAACCTCCTTGAGGTCGCTGCATTTGGCCAGCACCTCATGATAGGCGGGTAAAAGTAGGCGAATGTCGTGGCCTAGTTTTTTGATTGCAACGGGCAGACTCCCCGCGACATCGGCAAGTCCGCCTGTTTTTATCAGCGGATGAGCCTCACTGCTGGCATAGAGAATATTCATATTAAAATCGGCTTATTCTTGGTTTAACGTCAACACCAGCGCGGCGAGCGGTGGCAGGGTGAGGTTGATGGAGTGCGGTTGCCCCATCCACGCGATCTGTTCTGATTGGATGAGTTCACCATTTCCTAGGTTGCTTCCACCGTAGTAGCTTGAGTCAGAATTAATCACTTCCCGATAGCGGCCTGCATCCGGCACTCCTAATCGATACCCCTGCCGTGGAACGGGTGTGCAGTTGAGAATAATTAGATAGCGTTGATTGCCGTCACTGCGTTGGTAACTGATAACGGATTGCACTGAGTCGTGGCAGTCGATCCATTCAAACCCTTGCTCCTGGAAATCCATGTGGTGCAGGGGAGGGGCTTGGCGATAGAGGTGGTTAAGGTCTTTAACCAGCGATTGAATGCCTCGGTGGTGTGCGTGTTCCAGCAGTGGCCACTCTAGGCTTTGTGCGTGATTCCACTCGATTCCCTGGCCAAACTCACAGCCCATGAAAAGAAGTTTTTTACCCGGATAGGTGTACATGTAGGTGTATAGCAGGCGCAGGTTTGCACAGCGCTGCCACTCATCTCCCGGCATTTTATTCAACATGGATTTTTTGCCGTGCACCACTTCGTCATGGGAGAAAGGTAGCATGAAGTTTTCGGTAAAGCTGTAGAGCAGGCCGAAGGTGAGCTTGTTGTGATTATAGGTGCGATAAACCGGGTCTTGGCTGAAGTACTCCAAGGTGTCATGCATCCAGCCCATGTTCCATTTCATGCTGAAACCAAGGCCTCCGAGGTAGGTCGGGCGTGTCACCTGAGGCCAGGCGGTAGACTCTTCGGCGATGACAAATGTGCCTGGGCACTGGCTGTGGGTGATGGTGTTTAGTTCACGCAGAAAGTCGATCGCTTCCAGATTTTCGCGGCCACCAAATTTGTTGGGTACCCAGTCACCCGCTTCTCGTGAGTAGTCCAGATAGAGCATGGAGGCGACGGCATCCACACGCAGTCCGTCGATGTGAAACTCTTCTAACCAGTAAACAGCACTGGCCAGCAGGAAGTTTTTCACCTCATTGCGACCAAAGTTATAGATGAGCGTGCCCCAATCCCGGTGCTCACCTTTACGGGGATCCTCATGTTCGTAGAGTGGTGTACCATCAAAGCGGGCAAGGGCGAAACGATCTTTAGGGAAGTGAGCCGGAACCCAGTCTAAAATTACCCCCACGCCTTGTTGATGGCAATAATCTACAAAATAGCGAAAGTCATCCGGTGTGCCAAAACGGCTGGTGGGGGCAAAATAACCGGTGGTTTGGTAGCCCCAGGAGGCATCGAGCGGGTGTTCAGTAATTGGCAGAAGTTCAATATGGGTAAATCCCATCTCTTTTGCGTAGTGCGCCAGGCGGTGGGCCAAATCACGATAATTTAAAAACTTCCCCTCTTCGCTCTGCTGCCAGGATCCGAGGTGAACTTCGTATACACAGCAGGGATCGTGAAGCCAGCTGTCGCTCTGGTTTTGCGCCTTCCACTCATCATCCTGCCACGGGTAGCTCTCTTTTGGGGTGATGATGGCGGCAGTCTCAGGGCGGAGTTGAAACTGCTTTCCGTAGGGGTCGGTTTTGGTGAGTATTTCACCACTTTCGCGGTTGCGAATCTCAAACTTGTAGAAGTTCCCCTCACTGACGGCGGGAATGAATATTTCCCATAGACCGCATCCACCCCGATTACGCATCGAGTGTGTTCGGCCATCCCAGTTATTAAAATCACCCACCACACTGACCCGCTCCGCATTGGGTGCCCACACCGCAAAAAGCATTCCTTCGATGCCATCAACTTGATGGTGGTTGGCTCCGAGCACACGGTAAAGGTGCCAATGTTTCCCTTCGCTAAACAGGTGGATGTCGAACTCAGAGAGCTGTGCAGCAAAGCAGTAGGGGTCGTGGGTGGTCTGTTCTACGCCTTGGGCATTACGCCAGGTTAACAAATAGTGTTGCTGGAGTTGGCCCGCTTTGCCCTGCCAGATAAAAAAATCACTACCTGCGATGCGTTTTAGCGTTGCATTGATTTCAGGTAGCGATACCTGTTCTGCTTCGGGGAGATAGGCGACAACTTTCTCTTTGCCTTTACCGGCGGGATGTCGCCCCAAAATATTGAATGGGTCGTGGTGGCGAGCATCGATTATTTTTTGTAACTCTTGGGTGATTTTCATATTAATTTCACGCCTTTATGGTTGTAGATGTCGCGGGGACAGGTCGCCATCGATATCTCCAATCTTTTTGTTTCATTCATACCTTTGAGAGGATATTATCATATTCAATCACTAAGAATAGGTAACTATTTGGCGGGCTTGAGTTTTGAGAGAGTAGCCAACCACTAGTACATCAACCACTTTATACTGACAGATCAACCCTTCGGGCGATTCTGTGGCATTCCACCTCGGCGTTATAGCACTTGCCAAGGGAGTAACCATTCTCTGCGTGCTATGCCTTGATGCGAAATGGCACAGCAACGCTGACCCGCCAGTATAAAGTGGTTGATGTACTAAGATCGATCTGATAGATGAGGATTCACAAGGGGGAAAAAGATGAAGCAGAATGATTCGAACAACGCTATGCAGGGCCGTTTTGTCAGTAAAATTACCCGTAACACCTTGGCTTTGATCATGGCGGGTGGCCGTGGTTCCCGCCTTAAACACCTGACCGCGTGGCGGGCCAAGCCTGCGGTTCCTTTTGGTGGTAAGTTTCGTATTATTGACTTCCCGCTCTCTAACTGTATCAACTCGGGTATCCGCAAGGTGGGGATTCTCACCCAATATAAAGCCCATTCGCTGATCGGGCACATTCAAAATGGTTGGAGTTTTTTGCGTGCAGAGTTCGGCGAGTTCGTCGAGCTGATGCCAGCCCAGCAGCGCATCACTGAAAACTGGTATGTGGGTACCGCTGATTCAGTTTATCAAAACCTCGATATTATCCGCTCCCACAATGCTGAATATATATTGATCCTTGCGGGTGATCATATCTATAAAATGGACTATGGCACGATGATCGCGGCCCACGTTGAATCCAAGGCGGATATGACCATCGGTTGTATTGAAGTACCGATGGATCAAGCCAAGGCCTTTGGTGTAATGTCGGTAAATGAAGATTGGCGCATTACAGACTTTGCCGAAAAGCCTGACAACCCGGATCCGATGCCTGGTAGCACCACAACCGCACTGGCATCCATGGGTATTTATGTTTTTAATACCAAATTTCTTTGTGAGCAGTTGATTCGTGATGCCGATACACCGGGTTCAGATCATGACTTCGGAAAAAACATCATTCCCAATGCGATTAAAAAATATCGAGTCTTTGGTTACGCCTTTCGCGATGTTCAAACTGGCGGCAATGGCTATTGGCGTGATGTGGGCACGGTTGACTCTTTCTGGACATCAAATATTGAGCTAGCCGGCATCACGCCTGAGCTTAATCTGTATGACAATGAGTGGCCAATTTGGACCTATCAAGAGCAGCTTCCCCCCGCCAAATTTATTTTTGATGATGAAGGCCGGCGTGGTATGGCGGTTGATTCACTGGTCTCCGGTGGTTGTATTATTTCCGGTGCCGAGGTTAAAAAATCAGTGCTGTTCTCAATGGTTCGCATCAACTCCTTCTCTCATATCGAAGAGAGTGTGATTTTGCCTAATGTAGAGATTGGTCGAAACTGCACCATTAAGAAAGCGATTATTGATAAGGGTTGTATCATTCCTGAAGGTACTGTTATTGGTGAGGATGCCGAGAAGGATGCCGAGCGTTTTTATGTTTCAGAAAGCGGTGTGGTGCTGGTTACCCCCGAAATGTTAGATCAGGAGTATAGACATGTCAGATAAAGGTCGATTGAAGGTGGTGTTGTGCTGGCACATGCATCAGCCGGAGTATCGCGACCTCAGCAGCGGTGAGTTTCAGCAACCCTGGACTTACCTGCATGCTATTAAAGACTATGTGGATATGGCCGCTCATCTAGAGGCAGTGCCCAAAGCCAAGGCGGTGGTCAATTTTGTGCCGATACTACTGGAGCAGATTGAGGAGTATGCACTGCAAGTGCAAAGACACCTCAAGCGTAAAACCTCAATCAACGATCCCATGCTGAATATGTTGAATCGTTCAGTCATGCCGAGTGACTGTGACAAACGTCTCCGCTTGATAAAAAATTGTCTGCGTGCAAACCGTGAAACGGTGATTAATCGCTTTGCGCCATTCAAACGCTTGGCTGAAATTGCAGATTGGCTTTGTGCCAACCGAGATGCACTCTGTTACATCTCAGAGCAATACCTGGCTGATCTATTGGTTTGGTATCACCTTGCTTGGCTGGGTGAGTTTGTAAGGCGAGAGGATGACCGGATTAAACATCTGATCGAGAAGGGTATCAACTTCAATATGTATGACCGCAACACGTTGATGGAAGTGATTGGTGAGCTACTGACGGGTTTAATCCCTCGTTACCGAAAGCTGGCAGAGAGTGGTCAGATTGAACTCTCAATGACCCCATACGCTCACCCCATTGCGCCACTGCTGTTGTCGATTGACTCCGCAAAAGAGGCGATGCCAGACGCACCCTTGCCGCTATTGCAGCAGTATCCCGGTGGTGATGAACGACTGCGCCGTCACATTAGCCATGGTCTTAATGTGTTTGAAGGCTACTTTGGCTTTAAGCCGAAAGGGATCTGGCCTGCGGAGGGCGGTGTCTCAGTGGATGCCTTGGAAGTGTTTGATGAATACGGCTTTCAGTGGAGTGCAACGGGTGAAAATGTGATGCGTAACAGCATCAATCGTGATGGTTGCTCGGTGGATGGGCTGGAGTGTCGTGGCTCTCATCAGGGGTATCAGGTTCAGGAGCAGAATATTCGCCTGTTTTTTCGTGATGATGGCCTTTCAGATATGTTCGGCTTTACCTACTCCACATGGCATGCCGATGATGCGGTCAATAACCTGGTTCAAAACCTGGAAAACATCGCCGAGCATCGTGAAGATATGGATGGGAGTGTCGTCTCAATTATTCTGGATGGTGAAAATGCCTGGGAGTACTACCCGGAAAATGGCTACTATTTTCTGAGTGCGCTTTACCAACGGCTCTCTGAGCACCCCGGAATTGAGCTAACCACCTACTCCGAAGTGGTTGAAAGCAAACCGCCGATCGGCAAGTTACAAGGTTTGATGGCGGGTAGCTGGGTCTATGGTACCTTCTCCACCTGGATTGGCGATGTCGATAAGAACCGCGGCTGGGATATGTTGGGCGATGTAAAACGCTGTTATGACCGAGTGGTCGCCACCGATCGTTTAAGTGAAACTGAGCTGGAAGCCGCTGAACAACAACTCTTCATTTGCGAAGGATCTGACTGGTTTTGGTGGTTTGGTGATTACAACCCCTCTGATTCAGTCAGTGATTTTGAAGAGATGTTTCGTATGCACCTTGCACGACTCTATGAGCTGTTGGGAGAAGAGCCTCCCGATTATCTATCCCACGTCTTTACTCACGGCAGTGGTGCACCCGCAATGGGCGGCACCATGCGACCTGGCCAAGCAAATTAGGAGCAGGAATGCTTAATCCCAATGACAGGAAACGCCGGGCGGGTGTTCTGTTACACCCCACCTCGCTCCCCAGTGGAGATTTGGGGGCGGATGCCTACCGTTTTGTAGAGTTTTTGCAGCAAAGCGGTGCCACACTGTGGCAAATGTTGCCCACTGGCCCGACACACGCCGATGGTTCTCCTTATCAATGCCTCTCGGTGAATGCGGGTAATGAGTTGTTGATTAGCCTTGAGACGCTGGTAGAGCAGGGCTGGTTGCAACATGAGCAACTGGAAGCCAAGCGTCAACTTGATAACAGTGCCCTGCGCCGAACTTGTTTGAGCGATGCTTATAAATGCTTTTTAGCCACGGCGAATGAGTCACAGCAGCAGGCGTTTAACGCCTTTTGTGAGTCTCACCACGACTGGTTGCACGATTTTGCACTCTATCGCGCACTGCGCCAGATTCACCACCTCTGCTCTTGGGTGGATTTCCCAGCACCCTTGCGAGACCGCGATCCGGATGCATTGGCTCACGCCGCACTGGGGCTTGAAGAGAGTATCCGGCGGGTTAAATTTGAGCAATATATGTTCTTCTCACAATGGCAAGCGTTGAAAGCCTTTGCTGCAGAGCGGGGTGTGCTGTTGTTTGGTGATATGCCGATTTTTGTGGCACACGATAGCGCCGAAGTGTGGGCACATCGGGAGTATTTCCTGCTGGATGAACAGGGGCAGCCAACCGTTGTGGCCGGTGTGCCACCGGATTATTTCTCGGAGACAGGGCAGCGTTGGGGCAATCCACTCTATGATTGGCAAGCGATGGCCAAAAATAACTACGCCTGGTGGGTCGATCGGCTGCGTACCCAAATGGAGCTTTTTGATGTGGTACGGATTGATCATTTTCGCGGCTTTGAAGCCTACTGGGAGATTCCGGCACACGAGGAGACCGCTATTCACGGGCACTGGGTAAAGGGTCCGGATGCCGCGCTGTTCGATGCGATTACCGAGGCGCTAGGCTCACTTCCGCTGGTGGCAGAAGATCTCGGCTTGATTACACCAGAGGTTCATGCATTGCGTGAGCGCTTTCAGCTTCCTGGCATGAAAATATTGCAGTTTGCCTTTGATGGGGGTGCTGAAAACAGCTATCTGCCACATAATCATGAGCTTTGTAGTGTGGTTTATACAGGAACCCACGATAACGACACCAGTTGTGGCTGGTATGCCGGGCTATCGGGCGAGCAGCAAGCCGCTGTGATGGAGTACCTGGGCCGCCCGGAAGAGGCGATGCCGTGGCCACTGATTCGCGCAGCATTGGCATCAGTTGCGCTTTGGTCGGTCATACCGATGCAGGATATATTGGGGTTGGACTCTTCACACCGTATGAATGTACCGGGCACATCTGAAGGTAACTGGTTGTGGAAATTTGACTGGCACCAATTGCAACCAGGGCAGCAAGGGTATTTTCATCACTTGGTGAAACTCTACGGGCGTTAATGGGGGCCTTTTCTCCTCCACCTCACCGGTACATTTTGGCCAGACTTTCAGCATCCACCCCCCGCCAATAAAGAAAACGCAGCCGCCACATAAGCAGCATGGTCGTGAAAATTCCGCGCTGTTCCCAGCGCCGACTGGAGGTCACCACGGCTTGTCGAATCAAGTGAGGGGTGGCTACTTTTTTTAACTGTTTACTCAGCTCAATATCTTCCATTAACGGCTGATCAGCAAACCCACCCACCGCTTCAAACAGCTCACGGCGCACAAAAATGGCTTGGTCTCCCGTTGCAATGCCGGTTAGGGAGGAGCGCCAATTCATCATCTTTTCAATGACTCGAAACAGCGGGTGCTGGCCTGACAACCGCACATCAAAACGCCCCCATACACTCCCACTGGCAACGGCATCTTGGATTAGTGCAACGCCACCTTCTGGTAGTTGAGTATCCGCATGTAAAAACAGCAAAATTTCACCCGCTGCCAGCGCCGCACCTCGGTTCATCTGTCGAGCGCGGCCACGCTCAGAACTCACAACATGGTCAGCACTATCCACAGCCAGCAGGGCGGTTTTATCATCACTGCCACCATCAACCACAATCACTTCGTGTCCAGCACTGCGATCACTGGCCAGCCGCTTGAGAGTCCGCACGATCTCCTCACCCTCATTCAGAGCCGGAATAATAATGGAAAGTCGATTTTTCAGAGCCGCCTCAAAATTGACCCAAGAGTCGCAGATAAAACTGTCTCTCTCCACCGAGGTCAATGCCTTTGGCGACGCCAAGGGTTAGGGTTAGAGGCAGCCTATAGCCGAGCAAAATCTGAGTGTGTAACTCGGCACCGGCACCTCGCATATATTCTCGAGACTCCCCCTCACTCCAGGCCGCTCCCAGATCATAAAAGAGCGAGCCATATATCTGTTGTAGGCCGATGGGTGGGACGGAGGCGGTGCGTTCCAGCCGGCTAATGGGGACTCTTAACTCTGCGCTGGCGAGTTGCATCGACTGACCCCGTAGTGAGGATAACCCTTCGGGGTAGCCACGAAGGGCAAATCGTTGTTGGTTGAATGGGGGGATTGATAGCCCGGTGCCAGGGCGGGTAATGGGGATAATGTTATGGCCACCCAGCTCAAATTGCGGGGTTGATGACTCGCCTAGGCCGTGGGCATAGCGGAGGGCGAAGGTGGCAGCGCGCCCTATGCGGATATATTCGCGCCAATCTAAGCGCTTAACTACACCTTGGTAGTCACCGTAGATCACCTTGCTCTTCTCAACAACTAAATTGATACTGCGGCCATCGATGGTGCTGATTGAGCGGGGATAGTAGCGGCTGCTGTTATAGCTTACGGCAAGGCCAAACAGGCTGTTTTTAGTCTCATTTGAGGTGGCGTAACCCTGTTCAACAAAGCTGAAGCCATCGTTGTTGATCACTAAGCCACTGTGCAGCGCCCACTGCTGGTCTCGCCAGATAAAAGGGGTTTCGGTGCTGAGGATGAGGTCGTCACTATTGGTAATCGCAATGACGTTATCAGCCCCATCTTTATAGTAGCCATTGCTGCGTTGCGCGGTTAGTTGTAACCCGGTATACCAGCGGTTATAGCGGTAGAGCATGCTGCCAAAAGGGGTTGGATCGATGGAGTTGAAGCCAAGCGAGAGTGAGTATTGGTGGCGATAGAGAGGGTCACTGCCAGAGGTGGTTGCGCCGATGGTGGTCAGCCCAGGCTCTAGACTAAAGAAGGGAAACCACCACTGTGGCGTGATATGGCGAAATGATTGGTAGGGTGATGGGGTGGTTTCAGCAATAGCGGGTTGAACCCAAGGCGTGCGTAGGCTGTTGGGGCTGTGCGATGCGATTGCCAGAGGTGTTGCTTGGTGCAAATTCCAACCGTTGGCGGTGAGCTTGTTGTAATAGAGGGTTTGGCCATCACGACTGAGTGCCGGATGGTGTGCGCCACCCCAGCTGTGGGTCAGCTGCTGTAGTCTCTGGTGTTGTAGGTCGAGCTGATAAATTTCATAAAAACCACTGTAATCCGCGCTGAACAACACCGATTTTCCATCCGGGCTAAAACGCGGCTGTAACTCAATGTCACTATTGTGGGTCAGTGGTCGCCACTGCTTTTGCTGCCTATCGAAAAGCGCCAGATCCCAGCCATCAGCCTGATTGAGCTGCGCTGCAATTAACTGCTTGCCATCGGGTGAGAGGGTAATTGAGCCAATGACAGTGTGGGGTTCACCTTGCCACAACACCTCCAGTAACTGGCCGTCAATATCGAGATGATGCAGCGCAAAGCGGCCAAGCTCGTAATGGACGGCGATGATCTGTTGCTGGTCCCAGACAGCATATTGGTAGCGACCATTCTCGGTCAGTTGTCGGGGGTGATGTTCTCCATGAGGAAGAAGATATAATTCATTGAAAATATTGCTATTGTTACTCACTTCAGGCTGAACCATCAAAATGCCATGTTGGGGATGAACATCAAACTGCTCCCCCTGAATATCACTGATTGCTTCACCTTTTTCACTTCCGTTCGCTCGGTAGAAAAGGGCGTTGTTATCATAGAGGCTATCAACGATGTAGTAGAGATCACCATTTTCTAACCACTGCGCGTTGCCCGAATAGTAGCCCTCATGGGTGATCGCGGTGCTGGCTTGGGTTCGCTGTTGGAAGTGCTGAAAATCCTTCTCAAAACGCTGATCTAAATAGCGCTCAAACTCTCCCCACAGTGTTGAAAAATCTTTGCCAAAAGCACGCCGCAACGCGGTATTTAGCATAAAAGGGAAAAGCTGTCGGCTATAAATGGCCAACCAGGCAAGCTTTTTCTCTTCACCATACTGCTCACTAAGAAACTGTTGGAAATAGACCCCGTAAAGATAGGGCACCATACCCGCAGGCCACTCAGTGGGACTCGCGCTGACTTGTGACAGTGGTTTTATACCGTGCTGCCACTCAATGGCCATCACACCGCGAAACAGTGCCCCTTGTCCACGGCCAATGCCACGCTTTTGGTTGGTTTCATACTCTGTCGCCAACCCCTCAATCAGCCAGCTGGGCTGAAACAGATGAGGGAATAAAAGTGGCAAGCGACCAAATAGCTTGCGTAAGGCTTTGGGGCTGCCGTTGGCCATATCCAAGTGTAAAATATGGATATACTCATGAATAAAAACCAGCTCCAGCCAATGGTCATAATCCTCCAGACCATTGCCACTACTGGGTGGGCGTACAATAAGGGTGATACGGTTATCGGGTAGGGGGGTTGCCCAGCCGTTACTGAAATCAAAACGATCGGTAAGGACAACATGAGTCTTCTTTTTTGGTTGCCAATTAAATGCCTGGCTGAGGCGCTGATGGTGCTGCTCCGCAATGGCAGAAACTTCGCTGGCAAGCGTGGCCTCACCCTGGTGAAAGTGAATCAGGAAATGTGGACTCTCCACTGTTTTCCAAGAGAGTTGCGGATCATGAAGGGCTGTTGCATGGGCGTGAGAAATGCAGAGCAGGGAGAGCAATAAGAGATACTTTATTAAACATGACTGCACGGCGCTGACCTTCTTCTATTCTGTCTTGTGCTATTAATAGGGAGTATTGAGGTGGTTGGCAATAAAATATAACGCTCTAAACTTCAGATAGAGGGTAAAGCTCTCCATAGGCGTGTCGACCCATTGATTGGACTATGGCTCACTGAGCCAAGAAGGCTTTAGAATATACTATGCAAAGCAATGAAAAAACCTATTTAGCACTGCAGAATAATCTCGATGAGCTGGGTGATCTGCCCATATTCAGCGCCAGCGTTAACCGAATTTCCCAGATTAGTGAAAATCCGGATTCCGATGCTATGCAGCTCTCAATGGAGGTGATGAAGGATGCAAACCTCAGCATAAAAATGCTGCGCCTCTCTAATTCCAGCTACTACAATCGCGGTCAAACGCGGATAGCCTCCATCTCTCAAGCCGTTATGGTGCTAGGCTTTGATACCATTAAAAATATAAGTCTCTCCCTTAAACTGCTCGACTCACTCTCCCATGGCGAGCACGAACTGGATATGAACAGTATGCTGGTTCACTCCTATCTGTCTGCGGCATTTATGCGTGAACTGGCACTGAAAGCGGGGGTAGACAAAGTTGAGCAGAGTTATCTCTGTGGTTTGATACACAATCTGGGGGAGATGGTGACCGCCTATGCCATGCCCGATAAATATATGGAAGTGGTGAGGCTATGTGAAGGTGAGGGGAAAAAATGGCAGTCAGCACAGCGAGAAGTGCTCTCCTGTGGCTTTGATGATATCGCCTCAGATCTTATTACTGACTGGGGCTTTCCGCCTCTCATTAAAAATACCATTGGTGCACAAAAACAGCCCAGCGGTAATGTAACTACATCCGCCGAATTCAATCGATTCGTCCCAGACCTTGCAAGCCAGGTGATGAGTGCGCTCTATTTAAAGCCCTACCGTACTAGCCGATCATTGGTTGATGTGCTAGCGCAGATGAAAATGATTACCGGAATGGATGGCGATGTTATTCGGGGGGCATTAAACAAAGCATTTGAGATGGGCTGTGAGTTAGCGAAAGAGTTTAACCTCAATAAAAAACTATTATCACCAAAAATAATGGAGAGTGGCGACGCCTGTCGAGACCGAATTGCCAAGCAGCTTGCCTATTACGCCCAAAGCATCGATGGCAGTGTGGATTTGGCTGATAAGCGTGAAGTTAACATGGAAAAAGGTAATCCGGCACTGCTGTTACAGACCATCGGTGAGATGACCTCAATGATGATGCAGCGGAAGGATATCAATAAAATATTCATGACGCTGATGGATGGCCTGTGTAAAGGAGCAGGCTTTGGCCGGGTTGCACTCTGCCTGCTATCGCCAACACATGACCGATATGCCGCACGTATGGTGGCCGGAAAGGGTGATAATCAATTGAAAAAATTCATTAATTTTGCAGTTGATAAGGATAACGACCTCTTTTCAAAAGTGATCTTTGCCAATAAATCCATCCATGTCATGGACACCATGGAACCAAAATGGCGCACACTCTTACCTCGAGATTTTGAACAAAAAACAGGGGTGAACAACTTCGTTGCAGCGGCATTTGGCGATGGGAAAAAGCCATTAGGAATGTTTTATGCCGACATGTCCGACTCAAACCTTCCTGTGAGTAAATCGCAGTTTGAAAGCTTTCAGCAGTTGATTAATCACGCCAGACTCGCGCTGCAAATGCGCTGAACCGTGGGAAAAAATCAAGCCCTCATTCAATTGGGTAAACTCCCAATTATACTCACATAGGTTTTACCGAGCTTTGCCTCTGGTTGATAGTAGAGTGGCTATGAGTTGATCAATTTGTCGAGTTTATTGGCCACCGCCTCCCACACCCTTATCGGGTGAGGCTCGTGCAGGCCGTTTTCTAGGCAGATTTTATGGATGTTATATTTAAGGTTATCTATTTGTGCTAAAAGAAGTTCACGCTCCTCCTTTATACAGCCAAGGGCATCGTACAGCTGCCTTGCATCGCTAAGCTCTCCTTTTTTTTCAACGCGCTCCGCTAACTCGGTAATGTGAATCAGGTGGGTCTGATACTTCAGGGCTTGCGCTTCAATAACATATTGTGACTGGCTCATATACTCCTCCCATCCTGAGTGGTTTGCGAGGCGAAAAATATAAACTGCGATTTTTGTTCGCGCCACACTTTGCTCAGTGAGGTAATAAATATCGCAACTACTCAGCGTATTCATCCTCTGCCCCAACTCTTCGTTGTTTTCGTACTCAATCGGTCACCTATTCCCTATAGGCTCCCTCTCTCCGTGCGAAAATGCCTCGATTTGAAGAAAAATCTAAACACGCTGAATAGCGACTAAATACCTTCGGTGTAAAAATATTACACTTCTAAATATAGCCACTTTTTTGGGGATGGGTAGGGGGAGGTTGTTGTGTGTAGCCAAATGACCTCAAATCAGTGAGTCTGATTTGAGGCAGGTAGCTAGGAAATGAGAGTGCTATTGAGGGCGTTTAATTAGCATGAAGTATTCAAATTAACCCACCAAACCATAAAGAATTTCAATCTCTTCAGGCCATAGTGTGTCATCAATGGTCTCCAATACCATGGGGATCTCTTCAAAGCGCGGGTCGTTCATGATGTAGTCGAAACAGGGCATACCGATCTTTCCTAGGCCTAAGCTTTCGTGGCGATCGACCCGTGAGCCGAGGTCAGGTTTGGAGTCATTAAGGTGCATACCTCTGAGGTACTGGAAGCCAACGATGCTTTCAAATTCGGCAAAAGTTTTGTCGCACGCCTCTCGGCTGCGCAGGTCATAACCGGCGGTGAAGGTGTGGCAGGTATCGAGGCAAACGCCTACTCGGCTCTTATCTTCTACTTTGTCGATGATGTGCGCTAGGTGCTCAAACCGGTGCCCAAGGTTGGTTCCTTGTCCTGCGGTATTTTCGATAACCGCGATCACACCGCTGGTCTGTTCCAGAGCCAGATTAATCGATTCAGCAATGCGATCCAGGCTTTTCTCCTCGGTGATCTTTTTTAGGTGGGAGCCGGGGTGGAAGTTGAGCAAGGGTAAACCCAGCTGCTCACAGCGCTGCATTTCGTCGATAAATGCGGCGCGAGATTTATCCAGCCCCTCTTGTTCTGGGTGGCCTAGATTAATTAGGTAGCTGTCGTGGGGGAGCACATGTTCTGGGGCGATACCCGCTATTATCAGGTTGGCCTTAAAGGCATTAATGCTCTTTTCGGTGAGTGGCTTTGCCTTCCATTGACGCTGGTTTTTGGTGAAGAGTGCAAAGGCTTTTGCACCGATTTTTTGGGCGTTTAGGGGGGCGTTTTCAACACCGCCGGATGCACTGACGTGGGCACCGATTCGTTTCATGTTTTGTTTCCATTTTTAGTGGCAAATAATGAGGTGAATTATAAGTCGGATAAGGGTGGAAGGCGAATTAAAGTGTTGCTGCTGTGGCTACAGGCTTTTTTTGCACTGTTGGTAGATCAATTCGTTTAATTCACGCTCTCGCTGTAATAGTTTGGGTGCTTGTGTCGCCGAGTAGCCGGTACGCATTCTGGAGCGGAGTTTGTCGAGTTGGCGTTGGTAGCTTTGGCAGCGGCGGGTATTGGTGGGTTTGCTCTGCTGGCTACGTTTTGACTCTGTTTTTTCTGTTTTGCGGGGGAGAGTGGGGGGGTTATCCAGCTTAGTTGACGGCATTGAGTTGAGTGATCGGCCATTAATCTCTAACACCTCAAGGGAGCTGGGTTTGTGTGCGGGTGGTTTGTCGGAGAAATGGAACTGCCCCTCATCATCCTGCCAGCGGTAAAGCGTCGGGGAGGCGCTGAGTGTGTGAGATAGTAGAAATAGACAGAGTAATGGGGCCAATTTCATCACAAATCCTTTTATGATTAGGGTTGAGTCAGAGGTTCCCTAAAGAGCAGCTATTTTGGTGGAAGCATATTTCTATATTAAGGAAAAAGTGATCGAAAAACCAGCGTCTACCGAGATGAGTGAGCCCCCCCTCTCAGCCTAAACTTATCCAGACTTAATCAGAGATTCCATAGGGACGTGAGATTGTGCATAATCCATGAATTATTCGATCTAGGGAATATAGACTTTGGCGATAGCAACAAAACAGATTGCACGAATCCTTGGGCCATTGGTGGGTATTGGCTTGCCGCTGCTAGTGGATATTCCAGGCCATCAACATGCCGATACCATGCTGGGTGTGGTGCTCTGGATGGCGATTTGGTGGCTGACCGAGTGTGTGCCATTAGCGGTGACGGCGCTGTTGCCGTTGATCATCTTTCCACTCAGTGGCATCGCCACGGCCAAGGAGACCGCGCCCCGCTACATGAGCTCGATCATGTTCCTGTTTGTCGGTGGTTTTTTGATCGCCCAGGCGATGGAGCGCTGTGGGCTGCATCAGCGGATTGCGCTGCTGATTCTGTCACGCTTACACCACAGTCCTTTACAAATTTTGCTGGGCTTTGCACTGACGACCGCCTTCCTCTCGATGTGGATCTCCAATACTGCGACCACCATGCTGATGGTGACGATTGTGGTGGCAGTATTGAGCCGACTTGATAAGTTGTTTGACCAAAAAACAATGTTGATGCTCTCTTCCACCTTGCTGCTGGCGATTGCCTACAGTGCCAATATCGGCGGCATGGGCACGCCGGTGGGTACCGTGCCCAACTTTGTTTTTTTGGAGAATATGCGGCTGATTAATCCGGAGTTGGTGCCCAGTTTTATGCAGTGGATGATGGTGGGTGTGCCGCTGGTGGTGGTGGGGATTACGCTTGTGGTGCTGTTGTTAGGGCGCAGGGTGAAAAATATGCCTTGGCCCAAGCAAGCGATGAGCGGTGTGCATGATGAGTTGATGGGCTTGGGCACCATGAAGCGGGATGAGAAGTTCGTCGCCTGGGTGCTGGGTTTGACTGCGCTGGCATGGATGACCCGCAAGGGAATCGCCGGAGATAGCTTTTCTATTCCCGGGTGGTCATCACTACTGCCTTACCCCGGTGTCGATGACTCAACCGTGGCAATGCTGGCGGCGCTGTTGCTGTTTTTGATCCCGATACGCAACGGCAAGCCTATTCTTGGCCATGAGGCGATTGGTCGCTTGCCGTGGGAGATTCTGATTCTATTGGGCGGTGGTTTTGCACTGGCGATGGGAATGATGAATTCGGGTCTTTCACAGTGGATTGGCGAACAGTTGGCCTTCCTTGCGGTTATTCCTCTGCCATTAATGTTGTTGGGTATTGCGTTGGTGATTACTTTCCTGACTGAAGTGACCAGTAATACCGCCACCACCCAGGTGATGTTGCCGGTCTTGGCGGCGGTGGCTACGGTGGCGGGCATGGATGTGACCATGGTGTTATTGGTCGCTACATTGGCGGCTTCCTGTGCCTTTATGTTGCCGGTGGCGACACCACCCAACGCCATTGTTTTTGCCACTGAGCGGGTGACCATGGCTGAGATGATGAAGGTGGGTATTCGGCTGAATATTGTGATGCCGCTGGCGATTATTGCGGTGGTGATGTTGTTGCGGGATGTGATGCCCTAAAGCGGCGTTCAAGCTCGAGTAGATGGCTTTTATCACCTAGGCCACTAGCGTAGCCGGTTAGCTTTCCCGATTTTCCGATAATTCTGTGACACGGTACGATGATCGAGATGGGGTTTAATCCGTTGGCTCTGCCGATGGCTCTCACCGCTTTTGGGTTGCCAATCAGCGCCGCCTGTTGTGCATAACTTCTTGTCTCACCGTAGGGTACGGTGAGCAGCGCATTCCAGGCTAACTTCTGGAAATCAGTGCCGCAAAAATAGAGTGGCAGATCAAAGTGGCTTCTTCGGTGTGAGAAGTACTCATCCAGCTGCTGCGCTGCCTGTGACAACAGTGGGTGCGGCTGCTCCACCACCTCTCCCAGGCCGGTTTTTAAACGCGCCCAGTTATGACCGATGGCCAATACCCTTAGAAATTCACCATCGGTTGCAATATGAATAGAACCCAGCGGTGAGTTGAGCTTTTGATAATAGCCTGTCATGGCGCGCTAACCCGGCTCATTTTGCAGCTCATTGGCCTGTTTGATGAGGGCTTTGCTGCGTTGGATTAAGGGTGGGTCACCCGCTGCAAACTGCACTGCCCGGCCCGCAAACTGCTCCGCTTTACGATATTCATGACGTGTTAAATAGAGTTCGGCAAGCCGCAGCCAAGCGCGAGCATTGCGTGGTTGCAGGCGCACAGCGCGCTCCAATATGGCAATGGCTTGCACTGTCTCGCCATTGGCCGCTTTGTTGTCTGCTTGCGCCAGCAGCGTATCCGCAGCACTGATGCTTTGCGGTTCAGTCGGCTTTGGCAGTGTGCTACACCCCGCAAGGCTTAACATTAATAATATACCGGCGTAACGTCTCATCATTCAAACCACTTCTTTAATCGATCCAGCACTCCCCACTCCCGGCGTGTGCTACAGGGGGCGTAAGTTTGCGGCTCGGTGCCTCTGATAAAGGCCAATTCAAAACGAGCTTCACAACCCGCGTCTGCCAATAAACCGCTGTCGGCATCTATCCAGCGGCGAATGATGTTGGGTGGGGCAGGCAAGGGTTCCAGATTACCCTCAATCTCACCCATTATGGCGGCCCAAATGGGCAAGGCACCACTCGCACCGCTGAGGCCAATCACCTGATTATCATCATTGCCTAACCATACAACACTGAGGTATTCACTGCCAAATCCGGCAAACCAGCTGTCACGTAGCTGGTTGGTGGTGCCGGTCTTACCCGCAAGTGATAGTGACGGCGGTAGTTGTGCACCCACTCGTTTGCCGGTGCCCTCTCGCAGGGCTAACCGCAGCGCCTCATTGAGCAGATAAACCGCTGCGGAGGAGAACCTTTTTTCGGTGTTCAAACCATAGCGTTGCAGCGGTTGGTCTCTGGCATCTAAAACATCACGTACTGCGCGCAGGGGGGTGTAATAACCCCGGTCTGCCAAGGTTTGATACATTTGAGCCACCGCCAGTGGCGAAAGCTCCAAGGTGCCCAGCATCACCGACGGGTAGGGGGGGATCGAGGCATCAATGCCCAGCTGTTGCAGAGTATCAGCCACAGAGCGCAACCCCAACTCCAAACCCAGTTTCACCGCAGCTTGATTGTAGGATTGTGATAATGCGCTTATCAACGGTACTGCGCCGTGGCTGATGTGGTCGTAGTTGGCGGGTGACCAGACGGTGCCATCCGATTGGGGCAGGTTAATCACCTCATCCTCAATCAAGGTTGCCAGGGTATAGCGTTGTGATTGGGCGAGGGCGGTCAGGTAGATGGCAGGTTTAAGCAGTGACCCTACCGGACGGCGCATCTCCAGAGCACGGTTAAAGCCCCAATAGTGTGGCTCGGCGGCACCCACCATAGCACTCACCTCGGCGCTGCCCAGCCGACTGACTACCGCCGCCGCTTGTAGCTTGGCACGATCCGGCTGTAGCCGCTCAAGCTGTTTGACCAGCGCCCGCTCGGTTGTCTGTTGAATGATGGGGTCCAGTGTGGTGAAGATGCGCAGCCCTTCGCTGCGTAGATCTTGGTCACGATAATGGTGCGCTAACTGCTGTTTAACCAGCCCCATAAAGGCAGGGTAACGCCCTTCGCCCCGATTAGGTTTGGGTGCGACGGCGAGGGGGGAAGCCAGTGCGGCGGCGGCTTCGCTCGAGCTGATAACACCATCACGATGCAGAGTTTCGATCACTTGATTACGGCGTTCGATTGCACGCTGGGGTTGACGACGAGGGTCGTAATAGGCTGGCCCGCGCACAATTGCCACCAGTAAAGCAGACTCTGCCAGGGTGAGATTTTGTGCCGGCTTGTTAAAGTAAAACTGCGCGGCTAAACCAAAGCCGTGAATGGCGCGATTGCCATCTTGACCAAGGTAAATTTCATTAATATAAGCCTCAAGAATCTGCGGCTTTTCAAATCGCCACTCCAGCAACAGCGCCATAATCGCTTCATTTATTTTTCGGCTTAAGGTTCTTTCGCTATTGAGGAAAAAGTTTTTCACCAGCTGTTGGGTCAAGGTACTTCCCCCCTGAACAACCCGCCCGGCGCGCAAATTAGCCCAGGCCGCACGGATAATACCCTGTAGATCAATACCCGGATGGCGGGCAAACTTTCGATCCTCTATCGCCTGTAGAGCAATCGGCAATAGGGGAGGCAGTTGTTCAAGTTGAACCAGAATACGATCCTCTTGATGCGCAGGGCGGATAATGCCAATCTCGACCGGCCTAAGCCTGACCAAGCTCAACGGCTGCTCGCTATTCGCATCACTTAGCTGCACAACCACGCCACCCTTAATCTGCAAACTGATCGAACGGGCAGGCTCTTCGCCATCCCAATGCCGAAACGCACGGCTGGTGATCATAAAGCGCCCGGCGCTATGGCGGTAGGTATTGGGATCCAGCCCATTGGCGGTGGCTTGATAACCGGCCAGATCAAGCTCAGTGCGTAGATTCTCCGGGGTGAGCGGTTGTTGGCGGTATAGCTCCAGCGCACGAGCGTAAACCCGTGAAGGCACCGACCAGCGTTTACCCTCAAACTTTTTTTGAACTACTTGATCAAGGTAGGCGGTGTAGCCAATCAAACCAAGAGAAGAGATAAACAGTATCAGCAGCAGCCACGTCAACCATCGGCGTTTAGTGGCCGGTTTGCTCTTTTTACGGGGGGGCTGTTTTTTGGGCATAGGCACAGTATACCGATTCCGCAAATTTTCGATTGAGACCTTTGCGTATTTTTCATCAAATAGCCCAATATGGACTCGGGCGGTGAGAAAACGTGATTCAGAAGTAGTTTGCTATAACGGCTCTCTTCACTAAGTTCAACGTCGAGTACTTTCAAAGGAGAGGTGGCGTTTTGCCTTCTTTTTAGGCGTTTAAAAAATATATTATTGATTCAGTTTGGCTTGAGAAAAATCGACAGAAATACTTGACCAATACAGCGTGGATAGGGGGGG
>JALSJH010000038.1 GCA_026989455.1 Chromatiales bacterium
TTTTCGCTCTGGTCTTAAGCTGGACGAGGCTAAAGAGGCGTTGTTGGAATTAGCCAAAGCACATCCGGAAGTGGCGGTCATGAGTGAGTTTTTAGCCAAATCCAGCCGAGGTATTGTGCGTTAATCGCTGGTTTGATACTGAACTGCTGGCTTATTATGAACGCGAAGCAGAGAGAGTTATATGAGAAAAAAATCAGTATTATCAATTTTTCTAGTAATACTAATAGGCATTACTGGCTGCGCGTCAAATATGACAAAAAGTGTAAGTTCGAATTTGTATAAGGAAGATAAAAATTTAGTTTTTTTTGGGGTTTTATCACTCCCCTCTGAGCTAGATAAAAAAAATATATGGATTGAAAAAGGGCCTATTATTATGGCTCCTAACTTAGCTTATAGGGTTATTGACAAGAAAGAGCTAGAATTTATTGGTACAGATAAAAAGCCTTACGATTTTTTCAAGAGTGCCTTGAATAAGCCTGGCGATAATATTGAAGAATTGTTTGTGAGTGGATTCGGTGAGATAGATAATAAATCTCACCACGTAGTTGATAGCGTGGAAATATATGTTATAAAAATGAAGGGTAATGTGAAAATTTATATATTATCTCCTTTACTGGGTTTTGTTGTCGAAGTCACTTCTAAAGTGAACTCAACTGAATTAATAAAAAATATCATTTCTAAAACCCATCTAAAATAAGGGGAAGTCATGGAGCGCATTACAGAGCAAGAAAAAAAAGAATTCCAGAGTATTTTGTCAGTAATATATGGAGAGCAAGCATTGAAGTGGAATATCAATTTTAAGGTGTTAGAGTTATTTGGAAGGTTAATAAAAACAAGCGAAGCATGCAGTAGACACATGGATTTGATTCCACGTCCATTTTATTTAGGAAATGCAGTGAAATGGGTTAGTAAACAAGCACGGAACGCTGTAATTCGGCATCTAAAAAACGGCGGAAAACATTATCTTCTTTGCCTTAAGGTTACAGGTTTGCACATGAAAACAGACTTCATTATGGCCTCAAGAGGTTTGTAAATTAACAAGAAAAATCAACACCGAGCAATTTTCTATCGAGGTAAACCATGCGTATAGGTATTGTTGCCGGTGAGGCTTCGGGAGATATTCTGGCCGCTGGCCTCATTCAGGCTATCAAGCAGCGATACCCGCAAGCACAGTTTGAAGGGATCGCCGGCCCACTCATGATCGAACAAGGGTGCGAAGCGCTGTACGACATGGAGCGGCTCTCGGTGATGGGGATTGTTGAGGTGCTGGGTCGTTATCGTGAATTGCTGGGTATTCGTAATCGAGTGGCCAAGCACTTTATCGATAATCCGCCCGACCTTTTTGTGGGTATCGATGCGCCCGACTTTAACCTGGGGTTGGAAAAGCGGCTCAAGCAACAAGGTATTCCAACAGCACATTATGTCAGCCCATCCATATGGGCGTGGCGTCAGGGGCGTGTGAAGAAAATTGCCCAAAGTGTCGACATGATGTTGACACTCTTTCCTTTCGAAGCAAAATTTTACCAACAACACCAGGTGCCGGTCACGTTTGTTGGCCACACCTTGGCTGATCGCATCCCCATGATTCCGGATGTCAGCGCTGCCCGTCGTGCGCTTTTACTGCCCGATAACAGACGTATCGTGGCACTGTTGCCGGGGAGTCGTGGCAGTGAAGTCTCACGTTTGGCAGAGCCTTTTATTCGTACCGCACAGCAGTGCCTCTCGGCAGAGCCGGATTTACACTTTGTGGTGCCGCTGATCAACCAGAGCACCCGCACACTGTTTGAATCCGCCCTGGCGCAGTACGCCGCCGATCTTCCCGTTACCCTCGTTGATGGCCGCTCGCGGGAGGTGATGGCGGCAGCTGATGTGGTGCTGCTCGCATCCGGTACCGCAACCCTTGAGGCACTCTTGCTGAAAAAGCCGATGGTGATCGCCTATAAGGTGAATTGGTTGACCGCTTTTCTGGCGCGCCGACTGCTTCAGGTCGAAAGTGTCTCGTTACCCAATAATTTGGCAGGGCGTAAAGTCGTTGAAGAGTACCTCCAGGAGCGTGCTATACCCGAATTGTTAGCACCAGCCGTATTACAATACCTGCAAAACCCCCATCAATCGGAGGCGATCATACATATTTTTGAAGATATTCACCGCGAACTACGCAACGGGGCAGATAACAAAGCGGCCGAAGCACTGCTGGAGATGATCGATGCAAAGTGAGTTAGATTTCAGCGCCGATAATCGTCTAACGGCAGGCGTGGATGAGGTAGGTCGCGGCCCACTGGCTGGCCCGGTGGTTGCAGCGGCGGTTATTCTTGATCCAGATAAGCCGATTGAAGGGTTGGCTGACTCTAAAAAGCTGACTAAAAAACGCCGCGAGCAGCTGTATGATGAAATCATGCTGAAGGCGATGGCGTGGTCGATTGCACGGGCTGAAGTGGAAGAGATTGATGAGCTTAATATTCTGCAAGCATCGCTGCTGGCCATGTCGCGGGCGGTGGCGGCACTGCCCATCTCCCCTGATCACGCGCTGGTGGATGGTAACCAATTACCGCCACTTAACTGCACGGCAGAAGCGATTGTAAAGGGAGATGAAAAAATCCCTGCCATCAGTGCCGCTTCGATTATTGCCAAGGTTGCCCGTGATCGTGAAATGGCGGCTATGGAGCTTAAATACCCCGGCTATGGTTTCTCCAAACACAGTGGTTACCCAACCAAGGTGCATATGCAGGCACTGAAAGAGCTGGGTGTTACGCCGATACATCGGCGAAGTTTTGCACCGGTGAGGCGACAGCTTGAGGCGTAGCCCTCTGTTTTTGGTGTCGAGCTGCGCTCCCTACTGTATTTCTCGATTGCGGGTAAATACCCAATCATTCGCTTGGCTAAGCGCCGGGTTGAAGCGGTAGCCATCTTCAGTGAAATGCTGTAGCTCTTTAGGTGAGCTTATTCTGTTTTGAATAATGTAGCGGCTCATCTTGCCACGGGCTTTTTTCGCATACACCCCCATTATCTTGTAGCTTCCATTTTTATACTCCTTGAAGAGTGGGGTGATAATTTCCCCGTCAATCAGTGGTCGCTTGATTGATTTGAAATACTCATTTGAAGCTAGGTTGATAAGGTATTTCGAATCGCTCTGTTTCATCTGCTGGTTGATGCCGTGAGTGATGATGTCGCCCCAAAACTGGTAGAGGTTTGACCCCCGTTCAGTATCGATTTTACGACCCATCTCTAGGCGGTAGGGCTGCATCAAGTCTAGTGGGCGCAGTAGACCATAAAGCCCAGAGAGGATGCGCAGGTGCTGTTGAGCGAACTGGAAATCATCTTCACTAAGACTCACTGCATCCAGTCCACTATAGACCTCCCCTTTGAAGGCCAATACTGCCTGTTTTGAGTTCTCCGGAGTGAACGGTATGTGCCACTGCTTAAAGCGTGAGAGATTCAAATGGGCAATCTTATCACTCACCGCCATGGTGGCTGATATCTCAGCCACGCTGTAGTGGCGCAGCCGTTCAATCAGCTGTTGAGCCTCTTGCAGGTAGTCACTTTGGCTATATTGCGAGGTGGTGGCAGGGGTTTCGTAATCAAGGGTTTTGGCGGGTGATATGACAATTAGCATCGGCTGCTCGGTTGTTGTGTGAACGCTTTTTTATTATACGCAAATTGTACGCTGTTAGCAGAAGTGGGTGATGCCTCGATTGTTCCCGATTTAATGTTTGCACTCTATTTTCCGATAATAGATTGACAATACTTGTGAGCTTTCATGTTTCTTGTATGCCAAAAATCATAAAAAAGTCAGATTGTTATCTGGTGAAGTAGGAGTTGTTAAATGACATATGAATTGATCGACGCACGTATTACACCGGAAACCCATCTGAATATTCTCTCTCAGGCAGAGGTCGAGAAGTTACTCGATACCAGCCAGGGTGGCTTATACAGTATCTTCAGGAACTGCTCTTTGGCAGTGTTGAGTTGTGGAAGCACGCTGGATGATGGTAAAGAGTTGCTTGAGCGCTACCCCTGTTTCGATATTCAAATTGTTCAGCAGGAGCGTGGGGTGAAATTGGATGTGAACTGTGCACCGGCCAGTGCTTTTGTTGATGGCAAGATGATCAAGGGAATCAACGAACATCTGTTTGCTGTTTTGCGCGATATTATCTATGTCAGCAATGAAATAGAGAAAAACCCCAAGTTTGACCTTGAGTGCTCAGAGGGGATCACCAACGCTGTTTTCCATATTTTGCGTAACGCTTCTGTATTGCAGCCTGACCCAAATCCCAATCTGGTGGTCTGCTGGGGCGGGCACTCCATTCTTCGTGAGGAGTATGAATATACCAAGGAGGTTGGGCACGAAATGGGGCTGCGAGAGCTCGATGTTTGTACTGGATGTGGCCCAGGCGCGATGAAAGGGCCAATGAAAGGTGCCACCATTGCCCATGCTAAACAACGTATTGCCGGGGGACGTTATATCGGGATGTCTGAGCCGGGTATTATTGCCGCTGAATCCCCTAACCCTATTGTCAATAATCTGGTTATTCTGCCAGATATCGAGAAGAGGCTGGAGGCGTTTGTCAGAACAGGACACGCTATCGTTGTTTTCCCTGGTGGGGCGGGGACGGCGGAGGAGATCCTCTATCTATTGGGTATTTTGCTGCATCCCGACAATGCCGATATGCCGTTTCCCTTTATTTTAACCGGGCCAGAAAGCTCAGAATACTACTTCAAGGAGATTGATAACTTTATCGCCTCGACACTCGGTGCTGAGGCGCAGCAGCGCTATAAGATTATTGTGGGCGATCCGCAGCGGGTTGCACAGGAGATAAAAGAGGGAATCACTCAAGTGCGTCAATTTCGCCGATCAACCAGTGATGCCTACTACTTTAACTGGCTGCTTAAGATTGAACATGAGTTTCAAAAGCCGTTTGAGCCGACCCATGAAAACATGTTGAATCTGGCTCTGCATCACGATCAACCCACTCATTTGTTGGCGGCAAATCTTCGACGCGCCTTTTCCGGGATAGTGGCGGGTAATGTTAAGGACGAGGGGATTAGAGCCATTGAAGAGTTTGGCCATTTTGAGTTGCGCGGTGACGAGGGGATTATGGAGGCGATGGATACGTTGTTAAAATCATTTGTTAAACGACAGCGGATGAAATTACCGGGTAAAAAATATGAGCCCTGTTACAAAATTATCAAATAGAGGTGGGATAATGCGGGGGTGTGTTGAGTAGAGAGAGCAAAAAATAGGGGAGCCGTCGCTCCCCCGATCTTTCTATGATGCTTTGTTGGTGCTGCGTGTTGCCCAGACTGAGCTGCTGCTAGTGCCTCTCTCATTCAGGTCTTTTGCAAATTTCTTTGCGTAGTCCGTTACCTGTTTTTTGGTACCACAGCGCAGCCCAGTAATGGTCGAATTGCCATCATTTACCACGTAGCGATACCATGAGTCAGGATTGTCGTCTATCGGGCTATCTGTTTTTTCAACCTCTAGCACCGTATAGTGACGTCCGCGATGAAAGGATTTGCTTGCGACTTCATTAGTTTGTTGCATAGTTACCCACCTTTTCTCCATTCCATTTCATGACAGATGAACTCCCCCCAAAATCTTGAAAACCCACCATGACATCTTTTCGAGCTTACCATGAAAAGAGTTTGATTACTAACGCGATTAATAGGGTACTTCTTTACCGTCATAGGCCACAAAAGCGCCCATTGGATATTGGTCAACACGTTGAATGACTCGGGCCATTCCTTCGACCGAAACCTGCACGGTTATTTCACCATTATGATGGGTCATATCGGTTTTAACCCAGCCGGGATGCAAGGTGATGACGCGGATCCCTTTATCAAACAGATCAATGGCTAACGATTTTGAAGTAATGACTAAAGCGGCTTTTGATGCGCGGTAGGCGTAGCAGCTGCCACTGCTGTTATCACCAGAGGAGCCCATTTTAGAGCTGACGTTGGCAACCGTGCCTTTTGCAGCCATCAGCGCAGGTTGCAGGGTGCGTGTTACCTGAAGCGCGCCAATGCAATTGACTTGGAAGAGATCCATCATCGCTTGCGGGGTGATATTCTCAAGACTTTGCCCCGCTTGCTTCTTGGGGCCATAAATACCCGCATTGTTAATGAGAATATCGAGAGATTTTGGCAGAGAACCCCGCTGAGGTAATGGCTCGGTTACATCCCATTGAAGAAGGTGCAGTTTATCCGTGTTGAGTGCCGTTAATGATAAGTGATCATCTCGATAACACGCCCAAACCTCGGCTCCTTGAGCGAGGTACTCATTGACAAAAGCTAAGCCGATGCCACGGTTGGCACCAGTAATGAGAACATTCATCAGGCGTGGCCTTCCAAGTGCAAAGCCCTCTTACTCTTCTACCTGCTGGATGCCATCCAGATACCAAGTTGGGGTGAGTGAGCCAGCAGGGCGAGTAAAGTGCCAGACTTCACTGATGCTATTCTCTTGGCCATCCTCAGTGAGGCGGCTTTCAAAAAGTACCGTTGCCTCCATGGCTCCACCCAATTGTTGAACACTCATTAGCTCGGCATTCAAGGCAACTATTTTTGTTTCGCTGTCTGTTTCGCGGCTACGCAGTTGATCTTGAATCTCTGCAAACACATGGTCTGTGGTGAATTGGCGAATATCCGCAAGATCCCCCTCATCCCAAGCATTTTGTAGTCGTGCGTAACACGATTTAGCCCCTTCAATGAAGCTTTCTTTATCAAAATCACGGGAGATGTCACCGCGCAAATCATCCAGTGAAATGCCGCCAAAGCTGGTATCGCTGCGAGTTGTCGGTGCCGTATCAGTACGGCTGCCTGATTGTTGTGGTTCGACACTAAACTCTTGTGAAACGGGGCCTTGAGGCGTAGCTGCCTGATGATGGCGGCGGCGAGAAGTGAATATTTTGAACAGGACGAAGCCGATTAACGCAAATATCAAGATATCCATGAAGTTGATATTTTCAAATGCGCCACCAAAAAACATCGCGCCGAGAAGGCCGCCAATAGCGAGTCCACCCAAAATACCCATCATGCCACCCTTACTGGCCAACTGCTGTTTCTGTTGAGCATTTTGCTGTTGGGCGGGTGTAGCGGCCTGTTTTTGTACCGGCTTGTTGGCGCTTTTCTTCACGCTATTGCTTTGGCTGAATTTACTGCCAAATGAGCCGCCGCTACCCAATCGCTTCGCTTCAGCGGGACTTATTGTACTGACAATCAGCAAAAATGATGCTGCGAATACCATGAAAAATGAAAACAGGCTGTTCACTCTCGACCCCATAATAAAAAACTCTGGTAATTAGTAGTGTTCGGGATTGTACACCAAACGAGTCCAGATACTTCCTTTATTGAAAATGATTACGCTAAATAGTTTTTGTTTCAGAATTGCTACGTATTTTAAGAGTCCCCTTGGTTTTTTACAAGCAAGGTGCGATTGGCCGCTTATTTTATTGCTACCATTTTCTTTTTATTAAAGTTTACTACTGCGTTGTCGAGAATGGATCAACATATATTAAAGGAAGCTCTGAACAAGTCATGAATGTTTTACGCTGGTTGAAATTGCCCTCATTTATCCCGAAAATCGCACCAAATAGAACAACTATTTACTGCGTATTTCGGAACAAATGAGAACAGTTTCCTCTCAGCCTAAACCCATCCAGACTTAATCAGAGATTCCTAAAGGAAGCTCTGAACAAGTCATGAATGTTTTACGCTGGTTGAAATTGCCCTCATTTATCCCGAAAATCGCACCAAATAGAACAACTATTACTGCGCTTTTCGGAACAACTGAGAACAGTTTCCTCTCAGCCTAAATCCATCCAGATTTAGTCAGAGATTTCTTAATGCAAATACCAATATGAGGAGTACGGCTGGTGGCTAATTCGCTTACGACGAAGGATGATTCTGTGGCAACGGGATTTCTTGGTCACTGGTCTTTGAGAACAAAAGTTAATCTCTCTGTTGCCTTTATCTTCGGTTTGGTCATTGTTGTGGTTACTCTGCACACGGTTATGAACGAAGAAGAACGTATGATGGAGATGTTTGAAGTACAGGCGAAGGATCTCACCACACTCTATTTTGATAGTCTCAACACCATGATGCTGACTGGCACCATGGATCAACGGACTATTTTCCGCAAAAAAATGCTCTCCCGTGATGATGTTATCGAAGCCCGTGTAATTCGTGGCGATGCCGTTAGTAAGCAGTTCGGTAGTGGTAATGGTAATGAGTCTATCATTGATGATTATGACCGGCGCGCCCTGGCGGGAGAAGACATTGCGGTTATTCGCAATGAGGATAACAGCCGCATGTTGACGGTAATCACCCCCTTTAGAGCTACCAGCGATACCCGCGGGGTTAATTGTTTGGGCTGCCATGAGGTGGAAGAGGGGACAGTAAACGGTGCGGTTAGAATATCGCTCTCACTGGATAAAATTGATGCGGCGGTCTCTAAAGCTTTTTGGGTTTCGGTATTCGCCAATGTCACCTCGGTTTTGCTGGGTTTGTTGGTGCTCAATTATGTATTGAAGAGCTGGGTGGTTAATCCGCTTGGGCGCTTGATCGATGTGATTCAAAGTCGTGCCAAGGGTGACCTTTCGGTGCGCGCTCCCGTGACGACGGGTGATGAAGTGGGGCATTTGGCAACCGCATTCAATAGTATGTCGGATAGTATGGATGAAGCGTCAAGGCGTGAGCATGAACGCATGCAGCAAGAGCATGAGGCGGCGGTGGCATTGCGAGATAAGGTTGATCAGCTATTGGCGGTGGTTAATCAGGTGTCACAAGGTAATCTTGATGTGAAAATCGCCTTCTCTGATGATGATGCGATTGGCGAGTTGGCAACCCAACTACAACATATGATCCACCAAATTAGAGATTCAATTGATGAAAAACATGAGGCAATGGAGACGCTTCAGCGCCGTGTTGATTTGATGCTGGCAGTGGTCAGTAAGGCGGCAGATGGTGATATGACGGGACACCTTGTGATAGAGGGCGATGATGCGATGGCCAAGCTGGCCGCTGGTTTTCAAAGTATGATCGAGCGCCTTAACGACCTGGTTACACAGGTGCAGCATTCGGGCATTCAAGTGGCCTCTTCCTCTACGGCGATTGCGGCAACAGCAAAAGAGCAGGAGGCGACGGTTGCGGAACAGGCGGCAACAACTAATGAGATAGTGACCACTGCAACCGAAATATCAGCAACCGCAAAAGAGTTATTGAATACGATGGAGGAGGTGGCTACCGTCTCTGAAAATACCGCAGTCTCAGCTGAGAGCGGTCGAGCGGGTCTCTCTCGAATGGAAAACACCATGAGTCAAGTGGTGGATGCGGTACAGACCATTAGCGGCAAGTTTGAAGTTCTGAATGAGAAAGCCGCCAATATTAATACTGTTGTCACCACCATTACCAAAGTGGCCGACCAAACTAATCTGCTCTCTCTAAATGCGGCCATCGAAGCTGAAAAAGCGGGTGAGTATGGTTATGGCTTCTCTGTGGTTGCCAAGGAGATTCGCCGACTGGCTGACCAAACAGCGGTGGCAACTCTGGATATTGAACTGATGATTAAAGAGATGCAGGGGGCTGTTTCTGCGGGTGTGATGAGTATGGATAAATTCTCTGAGCAGGTACGAATGAGCGTTGCTGATGTGGGTGAGATGAGTGTGCAGCTGACGCAGATCATTGGTCAGGTGCAGGCACTTTCACCCCGTTTTGAAACGGTGCACCAAGGGATGCAGTTTCAAGCGGAGGGGGCTGATCAAATTAATCAGTCGATGATTCAACTCAACGAGGCCGCACAGCAGACAGTTGAGTCTTTGCGTGAATCTAACAGCGAAATTGAAAAATTGAATGATGCCGCAAGACGCCTGCAAATGGGTGTCACCAAGTTTAAAGTGTAGGTTGGGTCGATGTCGCTCTATCTACTTTCGATCCATAAAGGGGAGCGCTATCTGATTCCCACTGCAGATGTTATCGAAGTGGCACCCTACGTTAAACCACGAGAGATTTCTGGCGCGCCGGACTATATTGTCGGGATGATTGATTACCGAGGTGAAACACTGCCACTGGTTGATATCTGTTTTTTGTTGAGTGGCACCCCTTGTAAAGTTGTGCTGTGTAGCCGTATCTTGATTGGAAAAATTAACTCACCTGACGGAGAGGTGGTTACCGTGGGTTGGCTGTTTGATGGTGTCACAGAAACATTGCGTATTGATGAGGCGCAATTTAAAGAACCCCCTTTGCACCTTGAGGGGGTGCCTTACCTGGGTGATGTGGCGACGGATGAAAAAGGTATCATGCAGCGCATGGTCGTTCAGCAGATATTACCAGAAGAAGCCTATGCCATTTTGTTTGCTCGCGCTGATTAAATTGGGTGCTGCACTTTTGTGATATTTAGCAGACTTGCGGCAATGGCGTGTAAACAGTGACGACTCTCCACAGCTTTAGTTTATTCGATGCACCACCTTTGGGCTTATTGATAATGAAAATTGAGCTGATTGTCAGGTATCTGCAACAACAGATGGGTATGAACCCAGATGCGGTTGGCTTTGATACGATGAAAAAAGCGATCTTTATTGCGATGAGTGCCAATGAGCTGAATGATCTGGATGGTTACTATCAACTTATTCAACAAGATAGCTCGGCACTGCAAAAGCTTATTGAGACCGTGGTCATTCCTGAGACCTCTTTTTTTCGTGATAAAAAACCATTTCAAGTTTTAAAAAGCAATTTGCGCCCACTCTATCGAGCGCTCTGTGATGAGGGTGAGCCACTTAAAATTCTAAGTGTACCTAGCTCCACAGGTGAAGAACCCTATTCGATCGCCATGACCTGCCTAGAGGCGGGGCTTAAATATGGAGAGTTTGAAATTTTAGCTTGTGATATTTCACAACGGGTGCTGGAGGTTGCAGAGAGAGGGTTATACAGTGATTACTCTTTTCGGGGTGGTTGTGAAACCTATCAGCAGCGTTACTTTACCCATAAAGATAACCTTTTTCAGATTAATGAATCGCTGCGAAACTCAGTGACTTTTTTTCAGGGGAACCTGATTGGTGACCACTTTATCGATAAAGTGGCTCAAAAATTCCACATCATCTTTTGCCGTAACCTTTTGATCTATTTTGATAAGAATACCAAATATAAGGCAGTCTCTGTTATTGACTCTCTCCTGCATGATGAGGGCTTGCTAGTGGTGGGTCATGCCGATACCGCCATTTTGTCGAATTTGGGCTACCGGCGTTTTTCAGATCAACTGTCGTTTACCTATGTTAAAAGCCACAACACACAGCAGGCTGTCGTTAAAATTGATAACAGTACTTTAGCTGAAAAGGGTAAGCGGGTGATGGCAGCATTGGTGGCTGCTCGCACGGATATTGCACCACCTCAACCATCCGATGAGGAGAAGGTCTCGGCTACGACAACCTCTGTTTCCCTCAAATCAAGCCGCAATCTTATTCAAGAGTTTGAAGCTCTTTTGTTAAATAATGAAATTTGTCGATTGACGGCACTCTGCCTACGTCTCATAAAAGAGTCGCATGAGAGTGGTATCGCTAACCATTATCTTGCTCGCATCGCTTTTTTAGAGGGCGATATGCAGCTCGCGGAAGAGCGCTTTAAAAAAGCGATCTACCTGCGGCCAGATGATGAGAAAGCGCTGCATTTTTTGGCAGAAATATCAAAAAAACAGGGTGATGAGGCAGCAGCGCAGCGTTATCAACAGCGAGCCAATAGAATTAAAGCACGCACATCGCAGTCGTTAAAGAGTAGCTCCTGATGCCTATGAAAAAAAATATCGATAACTGCTGGAACACCATCGGTATCTGGAGCCGGGAGCATACTTGCCTGAAGCTAAAAGAGGTTATCCATTGCCATAACTGTGATGTCTTTCACCAGGCAACCTCATTTGTCTACGATGCGCCGTTATCAGAGGAGTACCGGGATGAGTGCACGCTGCTGCTGCGTGAACAGAAGCCGACGGGGAAAGTAAAAGAGAGCTCAGTGTTAACTTTTGAAATACTAGACGAGTGGCTAGCGATTCCTGTTAGCTATATTAAAGAGATTACAGATTTTCGTAATGTGCAGCGGCTACCACACAATAAAAATGCTTTTATTCTGGGGATTGTGAATATTTCAGGTGAAATAGAGATCAGCTTTTCACTGGAAAAGATCCTTGGCTTAAGTGGAAACGAAGGGCAGCGGCATAAACTGCGCCATGTGATCATTGCCGAACACGACAATAACCACTACGTTTTTCCGGTAAGCCAGCTGGGTGAGGTTTATCGTTATCATCAAGATGATATGCAGGGCGTTCCAAGCACCCTGAATGAGCGTGCCGGTTCATTTATGCACGGCATCATCAAGTGGAAACGCCGTAAGGTGGGTGTGATCGATGCTGAACTGCTGTTTGCCACCATCGGCAGGAGCCTGTGATGGGTGATAATGAGTTCTCCATGTTGAGCCTATTGCGTATGGAAGTGGAGCAGCAATGTTCAGCACTTCGAAGTGCGTTTGAGGGCATTAAAAATACGCCAGATGATGCGGTGTTGCTCGGTGATGCCGGTCGTGCCGCTCATGCTCTGAAAGGGGCTGCCAAACTCGTTAATGTTGCCTCCATCCAGCACTTGGCAGAAGGGTTGGAAAGTGTGATTCAGCGCCTGATTAATAGCGGAGGGGTGCTGCTGGATGAGCACTTTCTACTGTTGGATTCTGTTTTACAAGCTGTAGAGACGCTCGCGTCACTGGACGATGAAGCGATACAAGCCTTCGATACCGGCCAGGAATCATTCACGGTGCTGTTATCACAACTCAGTGAGGTCGATGTTGGCTCTGCTGTTACTGATATTCAAGCAACAATAGCTGTGCCAGAAAAAGCAACCATCGACTCTTCGATGCTGGAGATGTTCCGTGAGGAGGTGGCCACACAGGGTGCTATCCTGACAGATTGCTTGTTGATACTGGAAGATGATCCGGATAATGAGGTGGTGCTAGAGAAACTGATGCGAGCGGCTCACTCTGTAAAAGGTGCTGCGCGCTTAGTGGGGGTGGAGGCGGTTGTAACGATTGCCCATGTGATGGAAGATCTCTTTGTGGCCGCACAAAAGAAGCAGCTGTTATTGGGTTCTGACGCGGTTGATGTGTTGCTGGCAGCCAATGACCGGATAGCGACTATTGCCACGTTGCCTGAAACACAGATTGCCAGTTGGGCGGTTGAAAACCGTAATGTGCTGGATCAGACAACCGCATTATTGAATGCGGTTTTTGACGGCACCTTGTCGGACATATCCGTTGATAAAACTGAAGCAGTCGATGCAAAGAGTGTGCAGGCAATCGCTGAAGTCACCATGCCGACTAAAACGGATAGCAGTGAGGTTGCAGTAAACAGCGTACTGGCGGCTGAAAGCCGAGTGTTGAAGGTGGCTGCTGATCGCTTAGATAACATGATGGGGCTGGCGGGTGAGATAAAAGTAGAGGCTGGCTGGCTGTTGCCGTATCTTGACAATATGATGGTGATGCGTAAAAAACAGCACGAAATGTCATCACTTATTGATGGTGTTCGCGAATATGTCGCTTGCGAAGTCGATAACCCTGAGCTGCTGGAGCGAGTCTCACAAGTGCATCATAAAGTTGTTGAGTTTCGTAACATCATTATCGACCAGATGAACGATCTGGATCAATATGAGCGTCGAATTACACACCTTACTGAGCGTCTACACCGACAAGCGCTCTCAACCCGCATGTGTCCATTCTCTGATGGGGTTCATGGTTTTCAGCGTATGGTCAGAGATATCTCTCGCTCCCTAGGAAAAAAATCCCGTTTAGTGATAAGAGGTGAGTCGACACAGGTTGATCGTGATGTGCTGGAACGGATGGAAGCGCCGTTGAACCACATTATTCGTAATGCACTTGATCACGGGGTTGAATCATCGGCTCAACGCCTTGAGCTTGCTAAACCTGAACAGGCAACCATTGTGCTTTCAGCATGCCATAATGAAGGGATGCTATTGATTACGGTTGAGGATGATGGCGGTGGTATTGATGTAGAAATATTGCGGGAAAAGGTGATCAATAAAAACTTGGTAGACCAGGGTATGGCGGCCAGTTTGAGTGATGAGGAGCTGCTGGCCTTCCTCTTCTTGCCGAGTTTTTCCACTCGGGATGAGGTAACTGAGCTCTCAGGTCGTGGGGTTGGGCTTGATGTGGTAATGGATGCTATTCACTCGATGCATGGTCGTGTTAACGTTGAGACGACGCTGGGTGTGGGTACAAAATTCCTGATGCGGCTGCCTTTAACGCTCTCGGTTGTTCCAGGCTTACTGGTTTTGATCGCAGGCGAGTACTACGCTTTTCCACTCTCCAGAATCGTCTGTACTGTAAAGGTTCATGTGGATGAAATTGAACGGGTAGAGGGGCACCAATACGCCACAATTAATGGCCAAAACATCAGCCTTCTGGCTGCCAGCAAAGTGTTTGAGCTTGAGGGCACGCTGGTTGCCCATGATGAACGCCTGTCGGTGATTGTGATTACCAATCATGACCAAACATATGGCATTGTGGTTGATGAGTTTGTGGATCAGCGCGAACTAGCTGTTCAAACCATCGATCCGCGCTTGGATAAAATACAAGATATAAGCTCCAGTGCGCTGCTGGAAGATGGCTCAACTGTTTTGATTGTTGATGTGGATGATGTTGTTCAGACCATCGATTTGCTGGTTAAGGGTGGTCGCCTAGGTAACCTTGAGGTGGCAGAGCGCAGTGACAATGTGAAAAACAAAACGATACTGGTGGTTGATGACTCTCTCACGGTGCGTGAAGTTGAAAAGAAGTTGTTAGAAGAGGCAGGATTCATTGTTGATGTTGCGGTTGATGGTATGGATGGCTGGAATGCAGTGCGAGCAAAAAAATATAGCCTTATCATCAGTGATATTGATATGCCGAGAATGAACGGTATTGAGTTGGTCAACCTGATCAAGAGAAATAAACAGTTTAAACAAATTCCGGTCATTATTGTCTCATACAAGGATGGAGCGGAAGATCGACAGCAGGGGATGGATGCCGGCGCAGATTACTACCTGACCAAAGGTAGTTTTCATGATGAGTCATTCATTAATGCGGTACATGACCTGATTGGTGAGGCTGCTGAGTGCGAATAGCCATTGTTAATGATAAGCCCGCTGCTGTTGAACTGCTTCGAGAGATCATTGGCTCGACACCCCATAGCATCGCATGGATTGCACATGATGGTGATGATGCGGTAGCCCGCTGTGCCACTGATCAGCCTGATTTGATCTTCATGGATATGGCGATAACCGGCATCAATGGTGTTGAGGTGACCAAGGCGATCGCAACCTCTGCAACACCCTGCTCGGTTTTGCTGGTAACAGAATCGCTGGTGGAGAGTGCTGCAATGGTTTTCGAAGTCATGGGTGCCGGTGCACTGGATGTGGTCGAGACACCGAAAACAGCAGCAGATGGCGCTGAGTTACTCGCCAAATTGCGCAGAATAGAGAAACTGTTGGGTTTAAAGACGGCACAGCCTATATCCACTGCCTCCGTGGGCAGGCCAGCGGCTAAAATCAATCTACTGGCAATTGGCTCCTCTACTGGAGGGCCGAATGCGGTTGCTGAAGTTGTTAAATCGCTCTCTGCTGATTTCCCCGCATCCGTAGTGGTTATTCAACATATGGATGAAGCTTTTGCGGGCGGCTTTGCCGAGTGGCTTAGCACACAAACCGCTATGAAAGTGAAAGTGGCAAGAAATGGTGATCAATTGCAGCATGGCACTATTTACGTGGCCGCCACCAATAACCACTTGATTTGTGATGCCATAGGCCGACTAAAGTATACAGAGCAACATCAAGAGATAGTATATCGGCCATCGGTCGATGTTTTTTTCAATAGTTTGGATAGATATTGGAAAGATAATCTGTTAGCTGTGTTGCTCACTGGGATGGGCAGAGATGGTGCCGAGGGTTTGTTGAGGTTGCGCAAAAAAGGCGTTTATACTATCGCGCAGGATCAAGCAACCTGTGCTGTTTATGGAATGCCCCGTGCGGCGGCTGAGATAGGCGCTGCTGAAACGGTTCAACCGCTCGATAATATCTCGCGGATTATAAAACAACAGATAAAAAACCTATAACTATTCAGTGTGTTTATATTTTGCCTCAAATTGAGGCGTTTTTGCACGGGAAGAGAGAGCATATAGGGAGTATGTGACCGATTGAGTACGAAAATAACCAAGAGTTGAGGCGAAAGGTGAATACATTGAGCGATTACAAAAACCTTAAATAAGGGTCACGGCATGACAGATAATCTGGCAATAGGCTCCTCGCAGAACACGATCATCGTGTTGCTGGTCGATGACCAAAAAATGGTTGCCGAGGCCATTAGGCGGATGCTTGATCAGGAGGATGATATTGAGTTTCACTTCTGTGATACCCCCTCACGCGCCGTGCAGTTCGCAAGTGAGCTGCAACCTACCGTTATTCTTCAAGATTTGGTAATGCCCGATGTTGATGGCTATACCCTGCTGCGCTTTTATCGAGCGAATCCGGCCACCGCCTCAATACCAGTGGTGGTTTTATCGAGTAAAGATGACCCGCAGGATAAGAGTCAAGCCTTTACCAATGGCGCAAATGACTACTTGGTGAAACTGCCAGATAAAATAGAATTGATCGCCAGAATAAGAGCGCAGTCTAAAAGCTACTTGGCACAAAAAGAGCGTGATGAGGCGTTTCAGCAGATGCAGAAGTTGCAGCAAGAGCTGGAGGAGAGCAATCAAAAGCTGGAAGAGAGCAACATGATACTGCAGCGCCTCTCGATACTGGATGGCCTGACGGGTCTGGCCAACCGTCGCCATTTTGATGAGACACTGGCCCATGAGTGGAAGCTGGCGATTCGTGAAAAAACCCCCCTTTCCATTATTCTGCTGGATATCGATTTCTTTAAAAAATACAACGATAACTATGGTCACCAGGGGGGAGATGACTGTCTGCGGACAGTCTCTGCCGCACTGAATCGCGCAATACGCCGGCCAGGTGATTTTATCGCTCGCTATGGCGGTGAAGAGTTTGTTGCGGTTCTGCCTAATACCCACTGTAAAGGTGCCGAGGTGATTGCTGAAGAGATGCGCCTTTTTGTGGAAAACGAGAAGTTAGTTCACGAATATTCAGAAGCATCTGATTATGTGACCGTTAGTTTGGGTATCGCTGCTATGCGGCCTGCAACGGGTGACAAGCCGGAAGTGCTTATTGAGAAAGCGGATAAGGCACTCTATAAAGCAAAGGGATCTGGTAGGAATTGCTATATAATTGATTGTTAGTGGGTTTTTTGTATTTTAGCGCGCTTGATATGCTGAGTTTTCCAAGCGTAATATGTTGTTGCAGAGAAAAACTGATGCAGGAACATGAATCGATTTAATCGTTGCAATAAAGTTTTGTAACCCCGCTCTAGATTGCGTATCATCTTCACAGATAAACATATCCCTTAAAAATAAAAAGTGTGGTCAATGGACAGAAAAACTTCAGAAGCGATCTTGAAAAATCAGCTTAATGTAACCCCTACTGATGCAAAGGCAGCGGCGGCACTTGGCAACCATTATTTTGATGAGCAAAATGCAGCGTCTGCTATTGCCTACTACCAGCTCTCACTGGCAAATGACCCCAATCAGCCCAATGTGATGACCGATATGGCAACCATGTATTGGAATAACCAGGATGTGGGTTTGGCCGAACACTTTTTCTCTAAGGCGATTGAGCAATGTCCCGACTTTGGTAATGCCTACATTAACCTTGGCTTGCTCTATCTTCATGCTAAAAGTGATCGAGAGCAGGCAAAAGCGAAGTGGCAACAGTTGATAGCGCTCTATCCCGAGCACCCTGCGGTGGCCAAAGCCAATGAGCTGATTCAGGCGCTGTAAAATAAGAGCTTACCCTTGGTAAGGTTTTTTTTCTTGTTTGGTTTACTGTCGCTGTTTTTAGGGAAATAGCAGTAGTTTATGAATTGAAGTAATAGGTGATATATGAGTAGAAATATTTATTCAGTGGTTTTAGTCAGCTCGGTACTCGCGGTGTTGACCGCTTGTGGGGGGGCTGAAGTAAAGCCCATGGTTGAAGAGGGCAAAGTAAAAGCAAAAGAGGCGGTGCAAGAGGCCGTCACGCCTGAAGTGATAGAAAAGGCTGAAGTTAAGGTTAAAGAGAAGGCTGAAGAGCTACTACAAAAAGCCAAACCTGAAAGCAAGCCTGCGGTAAAGGCAGAGGCTGCCAAAGTGAAGGCGGCAGTGGCCGATAAAGTGCCCGAAGCGGTGCCAGCGCCCAAAGCGGTGGTTAAGCCGGCAGCCGATGCGGTAAAGAGATCTGCGGCAACCAATGTGAAGCTGGGTGCGCGTAATCCCACTAAAAACCGTGTCGCCTCAGAAAAAGAGCTAAAGCAGAAAGTCTCCTATGCACGCATGATGTTTATGTCGAAATCAAGCAAGCGTGTGGCGGCCAGTAACAATGAGCAAGCTAAGGCGATGCTGAGTGATTCAAAAAGCAAGATGGCGTTGGCTAAAACATTGTTGGAGGCGGGAGATCTCCAAGCAGCACAGTCAAATATCGATGACTCAATGCGCCTGTTCAATGCCGCAGCGATTATGGTGCCCAGTGCTGCAGTGATTGCCGAGCAACGTAAACGTTACGAAAGCACGCTTAAGGTGTTGAGTGCCAACCGGACAACCCATCAGGAGAATTTTGATCGTATGGTCAAAAAGTCCGGTAAAGAGGCGGGTGTTGAATATGATGCGGAGCAAGTTGATGTTCTGGTAGAAGAGGCGGCTAAAATGGCCACTGAGAAAGATTACGAAAGTGCTACGGCAACCGTCGACAGTGCCAACCGGATGGTCGTTGCCGCAACATCTGATATGCTGCATGATCAAACGATTACCTATGAACTCAACCTTGATACACCCGAGGGTGAGTGGGCATATGAGCTGGATCGCTATCTTGGTTATGAAGAGCTGATTCCGGTTGCGATTGAGAATAAAAAGCCAAATAAAGGGCAGCTTTTTCTCATTAACCGCAATGTTAATAAAGGTAAAGGAATGGCAGAAAAAGCGCGTGAAACCGCAGATGCCGGTGACTATCCTCGCGCTATTGCGATGATATTGGATGCCACTAAAGAGATACGCAAAGCGCTGCGCCTAATGGGTGTTAAGCAGTAAAGCAGAGGTTCAGGCCGGGTTGTCTCCCGGTCTGATGTTGTGTATAGCATCTATCTCAAAGTACCTTTCCACATTTACCCCTCCCCTTCTATTTTGACCTGACTCCTCTCCGAATAAGGAAATCTAACATGTCTTTTTTTGATGTATTCAATGGCGATGCCGATGGGATTTGTGCATTGCAACAGTGGCGTTTGGCCAACCCGGAAAAAAGCAGCCGTATCACCGGCGTTAAGCGTGACATTGGCCTGTTGAAACAGGTGAATGCGAAACCGGGTGATCAAGTGGCGGTGTTTGATATTTCGCTGGATAAAAACCGCGATGCGCTGAATGAACTGTTAGCGCAAGGGGTGAACATCATCTATTTTGATCACCACTTTGCAGGGGAGATTCCGACACATGAAAACTTTGTGGTGAATATTGATACCTCCGCAGAAACCTGTACCAGTCTACTGGTTAACCACTATCTGAAAGGTGCTTTCCCACGTTGGGCAGTGGTGGGGGCTTTTGGTGATAACCTGGTCTCTATTGCTGAAGAGATAGCAAAGGGTATCGGCCTGGCCAAAGAAGAGACTGCACGGCTTAAACAGTTGGGCGAGTGCGTGAATTATAACGGTTATGGTGCCTCGCTGGATGATTTGCATGTCACGCCGCAAGCGTTAAGTGAAGAGCTATCGGCATACCAAGATCCAATTGAATTTATGAGTGATGAAAAAAGCAGCTATCAGACGCTATTAAAAGGCTACCGAGAAGATCTGGCGCAAGCGGCATCGATACAGCCGTTCGAGTCTGATAATCAGGTGGCGCTTTATCATTTGCCAAATCAGGCGTGGGCGCGTCGAGTTAGTGGGGTGTTTGCCAATCAACTGGCGACTGAAAACCCAGGGCGAGCCCACGCAATGTTGACTGAGAAGGGGAATGGCCACTACCTGGTCAGTGTGCGCGCTCCTTTGGACCGTAAAGAGGGGGCGGATCAGCTCTGCTTGCAGTTTGAAACCGGTGGTGGACGAAAAGCAGCGGCTGGTATTAACGACCTTCCCGTGGACCAGGTTGAGCGTTTTACGCGCAAATTCCGTGAAGCCTATTCTGCCTAGTTTTAGGTTTTTGCGCTTGCATCCAGTACATCAACCACTTTATATTGGCGAGTCGGTGGCATTTTGCACTAGCCCTAAGTGGTGGTTGTACTAAATGGATATTGAGTGCAACAAAATGCAGATCTAACGGACTAAGGTCTGAAGCCACTCAACTACTATGAGTCCCCAATGATCACACGATACTCCCGCCTGCTGTTTCTGCTGCTGTTTTTTTCTCTGTCATTAAATGCCGCACCGCGGGGAGGGTACGCCTCGCCTGTGGCTGTCGCCGATGCACAACTGCGCATGATGTCACCTCAGGTGTGGGTGAATGGCGAAGTGATCAGCCGTTACGATTCGCGTATTGCGATCGAAATGAGTGGGCGACTCTTGTGGTCGGCCGAGGTCGGTACCCAGGTTGCCAAAGGCGAACTACTGGCGCAGGTAGAGACCACGCTGCTACAACAGCAGTTGGATGAGCAGCAGGCGATTGTTGCTAGGGAGGAGGCGCGTCTCGAGTTTCTTGATCAAGAGGTGCAGCGCCTTAACTCATTGGTAAAACAGCGTAACGTCTCACAAAGCACCCTTGATCAGACCATTGCTGACCGTGCCGTGGTGCGTGGCGATCTTGCAGTGGCCAAACTGCGTGTCAACCAAGCGATAGAGCGCCTCAAGCGAAGTGAAATTCACGCCCCCTACAGTGGCGTGGTGAGTGAGCAGCTTCTACAGGTTGGTGAGTGGGCGGATAGCGGCAAGCCTATTTTGCGCCTAGTCAACATTGATGATAGCGAAATTCGCGCATGGATCACTGCCCAAATGCTCCCCTTTGTTCAAAAAGGTGACCGCCTCACAATCGATCGGGCAGGTAAAAAAACAGCAGCCACGGTTCGTTCGGTGGTGCCTGTGGGCATGGCGGTTTCACGTCTCTATGAATTACGTCTAAAAGCGCCGAGTGGTGAGTGGCCTATCGGCCTATCACTGCGAATAGCCGTGCCCACCGCAGAGCCAAAATTGCGCCTCAGTGTGCCCAGAGATGCCTTGGTGTTACGTCGCAATGGCCGTTTTATCTACCGACTTACGGAAGATGGTACGGCTGAGCGTATCGAGGTCAGCACCGGTGTGGCCATGGGCGAATTTATTCAAATAAGTGGCGCACTGCAAAGCGGTGATCAGGTTATCGTCAACGGCGGGGAGCGACTGCGCCCCGGCCAGGCGGTAAAAGTGACAAACCCTGCGGGAACGGATAAGTGAGTCTGATTCGTGCCGCACTGAGCAATCCAGTGGCCACGCTGGTGGCAATTTTGCTGGCGCTGCTGTTTGGTCTGCTGAGCTTAAACCGCCTACCGATTCAGCTGACCCCCGAAGTTGAAGTGCCTAAAATCAGTATCACCACCCAGTGGCGCACCGCCTCTCCACAAGAGATAGAGGCCAACATCATCGAGCCACAAGAGAAGGTGTTGCGTGGTATGCCAGGGATGACAGAGATGCTCTCCACGGCGGAACGTGGGCGAGGTACCGTCACTGTCACGTTGGCGGTGGGGACAAATATCGACCGAAGCTTGTTAGAGGTCTTAAACCGACTCAATCGGGTCTCCAGTTACCCAGAAGATGCTAATGAGCCTATTTTAAGCACCGTGGGCGGCAGCAGTCGGCCTATCGCCTGGTTTATTGTTAAAACCCTACCGGGTAATGATACGCCGATTGCCAGCTATCAAAATTATGTTGAAGAGGTGATACAGACTCGCTTTGAGCGAGTCAGTGGTGTTGCGCTCTCCGAAGTGAGGGGCGGGCGCGAGCAGGAGCTGCGTATCACCTTCGATCCGTACAAAGCGGCCAGCCTAGGGATACAGCTGCCGGTGGTTGCTGGCATGGCAAGGGGCAATGAGGATGTCACCGCCGGTATTGCTGATGTGGGGAAGCGGCGCTATACCATTCGGTTCAGTGGTGCGATGTCCCCCACAGAGTTAAATGAAATGATACTGGAGTGGCGTGACGGTGCGCCGATCCGTCTGCGCGATGTGGCGCAGGTTGAGCTGGTTGCAAAAGATCGCCAGAGCTTTGTGATCAACAGTGGTGATGATGCCATTGCGGTTAACGCGCATCGGGAGGTGGGGGTTAATGTCCTAAGCGTGATGCAAGGGCTACAACAGGCGGCGGATGAGCTGCGCAATGGCTCACTGCAAAATGCTCAGCTCTCGTTAGAGCAGGTCTATGATGAGACGCACTATATTGACCGCTCCATCCAGATGCTGGCCAGTAATCTATTGATCGGTATATTGTTAGCGGTGGGGATACTTTGGTGGTTCCTGCGCCGTTTCCGCGCCACCATGATGGTCGCGGTTGCCATTCCGCTCTGTATGACCGTTTCATTTTTTGTTATCGATATTACCGCACACACGCTCAATGTTATCTCACTGGCGGGCCTCGCTTTTGCGGTAGGGATGGTGCTGGATGCCGCCATTGTGGTACTGGAAAATATTGTCCGCTTGCGTGAAAAAGGGTTGCCGGTCTATCAAGCCGCCTCTCAAGGTGCCGCGCAGGTAAGTGGAGCACTGTTTGCCTCAACCATAACCACAGTTGCCATTTTTCTGCCGATTATATTCCTCGAAGATGAAGCAGGGCAGCTGTTTGCTGACCTGGCGCTGACCATTGCCGCTGCGGTATCGGTTTCACTGCTGGTTGCATTAACCGTCATTCCAGCCTCAGCCCAGCAATGGTTTAAAACCCTCGATATGAAAGATCGCCACAGCCACTGGTGGGATAACACCACGGCTTTTATTATGCGGTTAACCGATAATAAAAAGCGCCGCACCACCTGGATCATTGCACTCATATCCATTCCGCTGTTGGTCAGTTTCTGGTTGAAACCGGATGCGGACTACTTGCCCGAAGGGAATCGAAATCTAGTATTCGCGTTTATTATGCCGCCACCGGGCAGCAATATCGATTTTCTAAAAACAGAGATGGGCGATGTGATTGCCGAGCGCATGGCACCCTACCTATCTGGCGATAAACAGCCACAAGTGAGCGACTATTTCTTTGTTGCTTACCCAGCAGGCGCTTTTATGGGGGCGCGCACCGTTGACGAAAATCAGGTGGATGCACTGGTGCCGGTATTAAACGGCGCTATCCAGGGTTTCCCCGACACCATGGCCTTTGCCAAGCGAACATCACTGTTTGGGGGCTTTGGTGCTGGTAATACCATTGACCTGAATATTCAAGGGCGCGATATAGATGCACTGCTAAATGCAGCCAGTGTCGGCTATGGTCTAGTGCAGAAAGCGCTGCCAGGGGCGCGTGTCCGCCCCTTACCCGGCTTGACGCTGGCAGAACCAGAGCTGCTACTGACACCGGATGAACAGCGCCTTGCAGAAGCGGGGTGGGATCGTAACACCATGGCTCAAGTCCTGATGGCCATGGGGAGTGGTCTCTATGTGGGCGATTATTTTGATGGCGAGCAACGTCTCGACATCATGCTGCGCGCCACACCGTGGCAAAACCCCGAAGAGATGATGGCGATGCCGGTGATGACCGCAAATGGAGGCGTATTGCCACTGAGCGAGTTGTTATCGCTGGAACGCACCGCCGGGCCAGACAAAATTCGCCGCTTGGATCGACGACGCACCGTGACACTGCAAATTACCCCGCCAGACGGGGTCTCGCTGGAGCAAGCGGTGAGCATACTGAAACAGCAGGTGGAACCCGAGTTACGCATGATGCTGCCCGAAGATGGCGAAATTCGTTATGGCGGCAGTGCTGACAAACTGGATATTGCACTGGCCAACATGGCGGCAACCTTTGCACTGGCGGTGATTATCCTCTACCTCCTGATATCCGCACTGTTTCGCTCTTTCAAAGATAGCCTGCTGGTATTAATGGCACTGCCGTTGGCCACCGTGGGTGGGATTATAGCACTCAACCTGATGCCGCTCTTTGGGGTGCTACAACCGATGGACCTTTTGACTATGATCGGTTTTATCATACTGCTTGGCTTAGTGGTGAATAACGCCATTTTACTGGTCCATCAAACCCGCGTAGCGGAACGGGAAGGCACCGCCCGCCGCGATGCAGTAGAGCAAGCCGTGCGTATGCGTCTGCGCCCAATTCTCATGAGTACCCTCACCAGCATTTTCGGTATGCTGCCACTGCTGTTGATGCCGGGAGCAGGCACTGAGCTTTATCGCGGTATGGCTGCGGTGATTGTGGGAGGCATGTTAGTCAGCACCTTTTTTACCCTGATTTTGTTGCCCAGCCTGCTGCGTCTCGGTGAGATGAAGCGAACTCAGCAGACTTGATGGGGTGGGTATGTACATAATTCGCAGTAACTACAGCAACAACGCCATCGCCTTAGTGCAGTGGGCGCACCAACAAGGACTGCAAAATGTCGTAGTCTGCTATGTGGATACCGGCTGGGCAGCTGAAGGGTGGCTTGAGTATGTGGCGCAGTGTGAACGCTACGTCGAACGCCTTGGCTTTAAGGTCAAACACCTTAAATCACGCCTCCCTTTTGATGAACTGATGATGGTTAAAAATGGATTTCCAACCGCGCGTTTTCAGTGGTGCAGTCTGCACCTAAAAGGGATTCCGTTACTGCAATGGCTCGACAAAGAGGACCCCGAAGAGCAAGCCACCATTCTGATCGGTAAACGCCGCGCTGAACATGAAAACATAGCTGAATTCATCGACTGCTGCGAATTTCATGGAGAGCGCAAAGTCTGGCACCCACTGGTCAACCACTCAGATAATGAACGCAATACATTAATTGCACAGGCAGGCTTTGAGCCACTAGCCACGCTCAGCCAAGAGTGCTCCCCCTGCATCAATAGCCGCGTGCCGGAGCTATCAAACCTCGCCAAAAGCGACATAGCCAAAGTCGAAGAGCTGGAAGAAGACCTCGATGCCCCCCTGTTTAACCCAGAGCTTTGCGCGGGCAACAAGGGCATCGTCAAGGTAGTCTCTTGGGCAAAACAAGCGGATAAAGAGGCGTTAGAGACTAAATTTGGTTGTAGCTTCTCATTTGGCTGTGGTGTTTAAGGCAGCCTGTTTGCGTGGGGTCAGAGTAAAACAAGGGCCAATATCGGCTCTTGTTTTACTCTGACCCCAGGGTATTCATCGATTTTTTAACTTTTTTTGTGGGTATTGCAATTGTGGGCGGTGCTTATCTTGTAAATCGCGTTATAATGGCTGTTTTGCCCTGACTGGATGTGCGTGATGTGTTCTGACCCCGATAAATTATTAAAGAAGCATGATCAGTTGATTCACTCTGAGATGTTAAATGTTGTCTCCCATGTACAACGCCGCTGCGGCGAATGGATGATCAATACAGTGATGGTTGAGGGAGTTGATGTGCCGTTTAAATATAAGCGTAAAAGTAAATATAAATCCCTTGCCGGGGCGCAGATTAATATGACCTATTACTGCGATAGTGAAGAGGTTGCCGGTTTTGAGATGGAAATTATGACGGTGGTTCGCATTAGACGTGCTTAACCCGAGTGTAAACCATCAAAGCACCCCTTTGCTCCTAAAAATACCGATTTTTATAATACCCTCCCTCCTAAAGGAATCTCTGATTAAGTCTGGACGAATTTAAGTTGAGAGGAGAATGCTCTCATTTATTCTGAAATTTGCAGTAGTAGTCGCTCTATTGGTGCGATTTTCGGGATAAATGAGAGCGATTTCAGCCAGTATAAAACATTCATGGCTTGTTCAGAGCTTCCACAAGTATCTCCCTAATTCTCATGTTTCTATCTACAAATTAGGCTATCTGCGGTTGGCGCTGGCTTGCGCTGTGGCTTTTCGGTAGCATGGCGAGCTTGTTGATTGATCGGGGCACTATTTATGACTTCTAACCTGCTTGCTTTGTGGCGGGGTTCACGGCCGATGATGGTGCTGGTGGGCATTTTTTCGGTGCTGCTGGCACTTGCTGTTGCCCATCACGATGGGATTACGGTGGTACCGC
>JALSJH010000039.1 GCA_026989455.1 Chromatiales bacterium
GAGTTTGTAGGGTCGAATAGTCATAAGCCTTGAGCTGTGCACCCATTGGGTGATGGTCTGTTTTGTCGCTAACCATTATACAGCCAAGGCTTTCTTTGTTTTAGGGGTTTCTAACTGCGGATCGGGGGTGATTATCTCGGTGCGAGATGTTTCGCCACCGACAAAGCTCAATGAGGTTTGAGTGACATTGCCAAAATCCTGAGTGGGCCTTGCTGTATCATCTTGCGTCTGCCAGTCGATGGTAACCGCGCCATTACTGCCATCAATGCGATTAATGGTGATCTCTACCACGCCCCCCCTCCCTCAATTTTTGCAAAGCCTTCATTGCGCCACTTGATATAGTCAAAGCTCCAGCGGTAGTTTTGGTTAAAAATTTTGGTATTCCAACGAGTATTTGATAGCGCAACACCTGTGGCAAACAATTGATCTGCAATATTGATATATTTCATTTCACCGTAGTGCTGAAATAGCCAAGCGTAGGCAGGTGCTATCAAAAGGTTCAGATCTACGGTTGGCTGCCCAGCTAGGATATCTTCGTAGCGAAAAGTGGGATAACCCGTGCCGCCTTCATCGTTCCATGCACCACTGCGACCACCAACGTCGTCTACCCACATAGACTTGCCTGTATTAATACCCGATATGACAACGGCGTCATCACGGAGATAATCTGCCATTGATTTAATCGCTTCTGGAATCGTAATCGTAGGGACAAACGCAGATTCTACTGCGGCATGCGTATACAGCGCAGTGGGGTCACGCCCATTTTCCAGTTCCCACTCATAAAACAGAATCAAAGCCTCTGCGGTCAGTGCAAACATAAACGGTGCACGTCGATAAGAGTCAGGGTAGCTGAACTCACCCGTAGTCCATTCTCTAATATGATTCAACGCCATAACCAAATACCGCGCCACATCCTTTTCATCTCTCGCGTACCCAGCTTTCTCAGCAAAAATGTGCGCTTCTAAAGCATAGGCAATCTCACGCGAGTACCGCTCTTGCGTCCAGAGGGACGTAAACGCCTGAACAGGAAGAAACGAAAATGCGGGGTTATCGCGCATTTTAGCAATATTCGCGTACACGGCTGCATCGCCAGTAAGGGCATACTCCATGTAGAGGCCTTGGGCAAAGCGTCGATAGCCAGGAAACGAGAAGTTATAACCGTAGTAGGCGTGGTAGCTATTTTCTATGTAGTTTAGGTAGATACGCTTAGCTTCCAGCGCGTATGAATGCCAGGGCTCTTGCTCTCCTGTATACTCAGCGATCTGGTAGTACACACGCTGAGCATCGTAGTAGGTTGTTGTTTGCTCATTGTAATAACCCGTTGCAGGATGAAGGTTGGTGAGATATTGCCCCCAATGTTCGCCGTTTTCTAACATGGTGGATTCCCACTCCCTCAGCATAGGAATCGCCTCGCCCACTGACGTTGTAAACGTCCATGAATAACCACCACTCATCGTATTACCCGTTGCACTTACGACACTGAGGGGTACTGCAACAGCATAAGTTGTTGATACCGCTAGGCTATCGTCTGGGTCAATCGTTATTTCAGAGTTGGTACAGGTAATCAAAGCAGGTACATTCCCACTATCCCCGACAAGGGTGATCGCCTGTGAGGTTGCTGATTGACAGTTTAAAGCGGCATCAAATTCAATCACAATATTTCTATTCAACGGAATGCCGTAGGCTTGATTTGGAGGGCTGGTTGATAGAATAGATAAAAAATCAGGGGCGCTATCATCATTGATAATGGTGACCGCTGTGCTGGTAACCGCCCCCATTGATGCGCCACCGGTTGGGTTGCTCAGTAAAATATTGAAGGTTTCATCGCTCTCTACAGCGTCGTCATTAATGATGGTAATTATCTCGGTGCGAGATGTTTCGCCATCGGCAAAGCTCAGTGAGGTTTGAGTGACATTGCCAAAATCTTGAGTGGACCTTGCTGTATCATCTTGTGTCTGCCAGTCGATGGTAACCGCGCCATTACTGCCACCAGCGCGATTAATGGTGATCTCTACCACGCTTCCGTTTTCGTTAACTGAGTAGCTGGCAGTCTCAAACTCAAAGCGGCCCGCGTCACTTTCTTCCTTGCTTTCGCTGCTACACGCCGCCAACAGTGACAGCGTTAATGCGGACAGTATAAACTTAGCTAATATCTTTGAGTAAAACATTGTTTGTCACCTGTCTGTTTGTCTTGCATATGGAAGCTCTGATTAAGTCTGCATAAATGAGGGCGATTTCAGCTAGCATAAAATATTCATGACTTGATCAGAACCTCCTTAGATAGCACGTACGATTATAGGGTTGAGGCGCTCTGTATAAAACCGTGTAGTGCAGGCTTGAGCACGGAGCAGGTTTGCGTCATGTGGTTTACTATACTGGAGAGGCAAACATTACCTCTTTGATCTATTACATGCTTTTGACGGTGAATGTTGAGAAATGATGAAAATATGAGAGATGGTTCACGTTAGTGCCTATTTTGCACTTATTTGTGAGCTTTTCTACAGTCGGCTAAACAGCTCTATATGCGATACTGGCGCTGAAAAATTCTTTATTTGGGGGTGATAATGAATCGATTTTTATGTGTAGTGATGGTGGCGGTTTTGTTGCTTGGCTGTTCTGAGCCTCCGGCTACATCGTCGCAATCAGTTTCTGTGGCGGCGGCTGATGATGCCGCGGCGGACGTTTCTGAGAGGGTGGTGGCGTCTGCTGGCGAGAAGCGAGTGGCTCCTGTTGTGGAGGCTAAGGAGGCTCCGCTCTCTTCTACTGCTGTTTTGGCACTACCTGCGCAGGCGAGTTCGAAACAGGTGTTGCAGCAGGTGGTTGAGCAGAAAGAGAGAGCGGCTCAAGTTGTGAGTGAGCCAGCGGCTCCGGTGCAGGTGGCGATGGTTGCTCCTATGGCGGTGATTGAAGCGACCCCGAAAAAAATAACCGTGGCTGAAGATGTGACTACGCAGCGAATTTTAAGTGCTGCGGAGGCGAGGGATGTGGCTCAGCTACCGGAGACTGATCGCTATGTTAAGGTGAGTCAAAAAGGTGATTGGCAGTTGCCACAAGAGCAGCGTTGGAGCTGCATACTGGATCGAAAAACCGGCTTGTTGTGGGAAACAAAGAGCCAAGGAAAGCTGCGTAATGCCGAATATAAGTATGTGCAGTTGGGTGCCGGTGGTCGTTGTGATGGGGGTGATTGTACTGTCGACTCTTATCTAAGCAGGGTGAATCAGGCCAAGTTGTGTGGGCGCAGTGATTGGCGTTTGCCAAAACGATTGGAGTTGTTGCAGCTGGTGGATCATGCCTATATGGACTCTATCCCCAGTATTGATGTGCGCTATTTTTCTAATACCCAAAAAGGGCGTTACTGGAGTTCAGATCGCTTTGAATATAGTGAGAAACATGCATGGGCGGTGAGCTTTTCAGATGGATTTGATCGCATTCATGCCATGAATAAAACGGCTCATTTACGGCTGGTGAGCGGTCAATAATTGGAAGACAACATGATGTGGAAGCTGGCTTGGTTATCTCTGTTTTTGCCTGTGCTGGGCTGGGCATCGGCTCCTGAAGTGCAGGCTATTTTGGGCAGCAAAGTGGTTATTCAGTATGAGGGGAGCCGTTTGACTTTGGGTCAGGGTGAGCAGCGCAATGGGGTGAGGTTGATCTCAATCAACGGTGAGCGGGTGACGCTGGAGGTGGCTGGCGAACAGGGGGACTATCTTCTTGGGGAGCGCCGCTCCATGAGCACCCGTTTCTCCTCTCCAGAACCCAAGGCGCTGCGCTTATATGCGGACAGCTTGGGCATGTATCGTACTAAGGGGAGCGTTAATGGTATCCCTATCGACTTTATGGTGGATACCGGCGCGACAACCATCGCCTTAAATTCCCGTGATGCCCGTCGTTTGGGGATTGACTACCGGCGCTTGGGTACAAAGGTGATGTTGAGTACGGCCTCCAAGCGGGAGTGGGGTTACCGCGTGACGCTGAACAAGGTTCAGGTCGGTAGTATTGTGGTGTATAACGTGATGGCGGTGGTGCTGGATAATAAGCGCTTCCCGGAGAAGGCACTGTTGGGGATGAGCTTTTTAAACAGTGTTGATATGAGTCGAACGGGTAACTCATTGGTGTTGAAGAAGCGCTGGTAGTGTTGGAGTGGCTGCAACGGGTTAATGTTGCTGCCCTGATAATAACATTTCCTGCGCGTGAACCCGAGTCTGCTCTGTAATGGTGATGCCGCCGAGCATTCTGGCCAGCTCATCAATGCGGGCATTCTGATCGAGCGCCACAAGGGTGGTGGTGGTGCTGTTTTTATCCGCTTTTTTACACACTCGCAGGTGTTGGTGTCCTTGCGCGGCCACTTGCGGCTGGTGGGTGATGCAGAGCACTTGCCGCGACTCTCCCAGTGCCCGCAGCATCTGCCCGACAATTTCTGCGGTACCGCCGCCAATCCCCACATCCACTTCATCAAATATCACGGTGGTTATGCCGTGTGCGCGGCTGGCTACCACTTGAATGGCTAGGCTGATGCGTGAGAGTTCACCACCGGAGGCTATTTTATTCATGGGTTGTGCGGGTTGGCCTGGGTTGGTGCAGATGAGGAATTCAACGCTCTCTTGGCCATGTGGGGCGAGTTCACCTTGATTGCGTGGGGTCATGGCGATCTCAAAATGGCTACCGCTCATTGAGAGGCGTTGCAGGTTTTCGGTGACCGCTTTTTCCAGCTTTTTGGCGGCTTTAAGGCGTGTTTGAGTGAGCTTGTCTGCCAAGGTTTGATAGTGTGCGGTGGCGGTGGCTATCTCCTCTTCGAGCGAACCATATTTTACCTCTGCACTTTCGATGTCACTCAGTTGCTGTTGCAAATGGTGTAGCCGTTCGGCGAGTTGCTGCGGTTGGCAGCTGTGCTTACGTGCCATCTCATGAAGTTCGCTCAGTCGCTCTTCTACTTGCTGAAGCTGTTGTGGGTCTATCTCGATGCGCTCTTGGTAGTGGCGCAGTTCGGTTGCGGCTTCATCCATTTGAATAGCGGCGCTCTCTAGTAGCTCGCAAACGGGCAGTAGTTCGTGGTCGATGGCTTGTAGCTCGTTTAACGCTTGGGTCATGCGTTGGAGCTGCGAGATCAACGCACCCTGATCATCATCATGTAGCTGATGCAGTGCCTGTTGGCTCGATTCGAGCAATTGGTGGGCGTGGGCGAGACGCTGGTGCTCTTTATCCAGCTGCTCAAGCTCATCTGTCTGTGGGTTGAGGTTTTCGAGTTCGTGAGCCTGGTAACGCAGTAGTTCGAGCTTTGCATCGCGCTGTTGTTTGTCACTGCGCAGACTCTCCAGCTCTTGACTCAGTTGTGACCAGTGACGATAGGCGTGCTCTATTTTTTTGAGTAGCGTGCCGTTGCCCGCGTATTGATCCAGCGTGTCGCGCTGTTGTTCGCGGCGTAGCAGTGCTTGATGTGCATGTTGTCCATGAATGTCTACCAGCATTTCACCCAGCTCTCGCAAGGTGGCGAGAGGTTGCGGGCGACCATTAATATACCCTTTTGAGCGGCCATCTTTGGTCAGGGTGCGGCGGATAATGCACTCGTCCTCCATCTCCAATTCTCGATTAAGTAGCCATTGTTGAGCCGCTGGCTCATTGCGTAGATCAAAGTTGGCACTGATTTCCGCACGGTCACAGCCGTGGCGAACCACGCCACTTTCGGCACGATCTCCCAACGCAAGGCTCAGGGCATCCAATACAATGGATTTGCCGGCACCCGTTTCGCCGGTGAGGCAGCTCATGCCGGGTGCGAGGTCGAGCTCTAGAAGGTCAACGATGGCGAAGTTTCGGATCTGAATATGGCTTAACATGAAGGCTCTGTATAGGGGGGTTAACTGGGGCGTTCGCCCCAGTGGAGTTTTGCCCGAAGTATATCAAAAAAATCATACACTTCAGGATGTATTAGCCGAACCGGGTGTTCCGTTTTTTTGATCCGCAGTACATCGCCAATCTGCAAGCTGAGGCTGATCTGCCCGTCACAGGTGATCAGCACTTCCGATTTTTCGTGGTCGCATACTTTAACCATAATAAGGCTATCGCCAGAGACCACCAGCGGGCGGTTACTCAATGTGTGCGGGCAGATCGGCACCAGCGCAATGGCATTTAACGAGGGGTGCAGTATCGGGCCACCACTCGAAAGCGCATAAGCGGTTGAGCCGGTTGGCGTTGCAATTACCAGCCCATCTGCCCGCATGATAGAGAGAAATTTTTGGTCAACAGAGCACTCCAGCTCAATCATCCGAGCAACGTGTGATTTGTGAATAACCACATCATTGAAAGCGTTGTTTTCGGAGAGTATCTCCCCGCCACGTTCAATGGTGGTGTGCAACAAAAAACGGCTCTCTTCAACAAATTGGCCACTCAAGACTTCATCAAGGGTCTCATCAATATGCTCTTTGGATACGTCGACCAGAAAGCCGAGACGGCCGAGGTTAACCCCTAAAATAGGCACATCAGATGCGTTGAGCGAGCGAGCCGCATTGAGCAGCGTGCCATCTCCCCCCACCACGATAACCAGGTCACACTCTTTTGCGATGGTGGCGCGATCAACCGCTTCAAATTCAGTGCTGCTGATGTCTGGGGCAGAGCCTTGGTCGATCAATACGTGACAGCCACGGCTTAGCAGGTAGCTGCCAACGGCGATAAGGGTGTCGCCACCGTGTTGATCGTTATATTTACCAATCAGGCCGATGGTGTTGAAGGTGTTTTCCACAGCTGGCCGCTCCCTTAATCTGAGGCTGTTTGTAAGTTCTAAAGCTGACAATGGAGATTAGCACCATTGTGGTTCAGGTTAAATGGTTTCCGCTATTTTGCCTTTATCTCATTTAATGTGGGTGAAAAGTGTAGAAAAAATGGATAAAGGTGTTGAATTTGCAGAATTTGCCCTTATATTTTCTGCAGCTTAACCCGGATATTTCATGAGTTTGTACAAAAATCATGCAGGATATTGGTTTTACAGGGAAATTCCTGAAAGAGTTTCGTATCAGTGATTACGGACGATAGAGGGAGTATTTCCTGTAGAATCAATAGACAAGTGAGGTTGTGCATAACGTATAAATTATCCGGGTCAGATTGTCAGATGATACCGCTATGGTGTCGCACAAACACAATTGTCGGAGTCAAACATGTCAAACAAGAAAAAACATACGGATGAACAGCAGCCAGAAGAGAGTATTGAAGGCGTGGTTGAGTCATCTACAGATGCGGAGAGCGCTGGAGCTGAAATGGGCGATAGTGATGTTGCCGGTTTGCAGCAGGCGTTATTGGCAGCTGAAGAGAAGGCCAATAATAACTATGAGCTGGCATTGCGCACCAAAGCAGAGGCGGAAAACCTTAAACGCCGCGCCGATCAGGATGTTGAAAAAGCGCGTAAGTTTGCCTTAGACAAGTTTGTCGACTCATTGATTCCGGTGCTAGATAGTCTGGATATGAGCCTGCAAGCCGCAACGGGTAACGATGAAAGTGTTGTTAAATTGCGTGAAGGCAACGAGATGACTTTGAAGATGTTTCTGGATGCATTACAGAAAAACGGTGTTCAGCAGATTAACCCAGAAGGTGAAGCTTTTAACCCCCAGCTACACGAAGCGATGAGTATGCAGGAGAGCACCGAGCATGCTCCTAATAGTGTGATGGTGGTTTTTCAAAAGGGTTACGCATTGAATGACCGGCTGATTCGCCCCGCTCGCGTCGTAGTCGCTAAAGCCGCCGTGGTTGCTGAAGATCCAGTGGGCGGAAAAATAGATGAGCAAGCGTAAATATACCTTGAAATTTAATTTCACCACCCCCATCAAGGGTATCAGGTAACGAATAAATACAATCGATAACAGTCGGTTGGTAACAAGCATTAAGAGAATTGGAGAGAGACAATGGGAAAAATTATCGGCATAGATTTGGGTACCACGAACTCATGTGTATCTGTAATGGAGGATGGCAAGCCTCGGGTTATTGAGAATGCAGAGGGTGATCGCACCACCCCTTCGGTCGTAGCCTATGTGGAAGGTGGCGAAGTGCTGGTTGGTCAGCCAGCAAAACGCCAAGCGGTCACTAATCCGAAAAACACACTGTTTGCGATTAAACGTCTGATTGGTCGTCGCTTTAAAGATAAAGAAGTGCAAAAAGATATCAAGATGGTTCCCTACTCCATCATCGAAGCCGACAACGGCGATGCGTGGGTTGAGGTGAATGGCAAGAAAATGTCGGCACCAGAAGTCTCTGCTCGCATCTTGATGAAGATGAAGAAAACCGCAGAAGATTATCTGGGTGAGGAGATTAAAGAGGCGGTGATTACAGTGCCTGCTTATTTTAATGATTCTCAGCGTCAGGCAACTAAGGATGCGGGTAAAATCGCCGGTCTGGAAGTTAAGCGTATTATCAACGAGCCAACGGCGGCGGCACTGGCTTATGGCATGGATAAGAAAGGCGGCGACCGCAAGATTGCAGTTTATGACTTGGGTGGCGGTACCTTCGATGTCTCAATTATCGAAATTGCAGAGATTGAAGGCGAGCATCAGATTGAAGTGCTCTCAACCAATGGTGATACCTTTTTGGGTGGTGAAGATTTCGATTTGCGCCTAATTGAATTCTTGGCTGAGGAGTTCAAGAAAGAGAGTGGCATCGATCTGCACAATGACCCTCTGGCATTGCAGCGCTTGAAAGAGGCGGCTGAGAAAGCAAAAATTGAGCTCTCATCTGCGCAGCAGACGGATGTTAACCTGCCTTACATCACAGCGGATGCTTCGGGTCCAAAACACCTGAATGTTAAGATCAGCCGCGCCAAGTATGAAGGGCTGGTTGAGGAGTTGGTTGCACGCACCATTGAACCTTGCAAGGTTGCGTTGAAAGATGCTGGCCTCTCGGCTTCTGATATAGACGAGGTCATCTTGGTGGGTGGTCAAACCCGTATGCCTAAGGTTCAAGAAGCGGTACAAAACTTCTTCGGCAAAGAGCCACGTAAAGATGTCAACCCGGATGAAGCCGTGGCCGTGGGTGCCTCTATTCAGGGTGGTGTGCTGGGTGGTGAGGTTAAAGATGTATTGCTGCTGGATGTTACGCCACTCTCACTGGGCATCGAGACCATGGGTGGTGTCATGACCAAGCTGATCGAGAAGAACACAACGATTCCTACCAAGGCATCGCAGACCTTCTCTACTGCTGAAGATAACCAAACTGCGGTGACCGTGCATGTGTTGCAAGGTGAGCGTGAAATGGCATCAGCCAATAAATCATTAGGCCGTTTTGACTTGGGAGACATTGCACCAGCACCACGGGGTGTACCACAAGTTGAAGTCTCTCTGGACATTGATGCCAATGGTATCTTGAATGTTTCAGCCAAGGATAAAGCTACCGGAAAAGAGACCTCCATCGTGATTAAGGCCTCTTCGGGCCTCTCGGATGAAGAGGTTGAAAAGATGGTGCGTGATGCCGAAACACATGCCGAGGATGATAAAAAATTCCATGAGCTGGTAACCGTGCGTAACACCGCTGATCAGATGCTCCATGCCTGTAAAAAGTCCATGAGTGAGCTGGGTGAAGAGAAGATGGAGGCGGGCGAGAAAGAGAAGATCGACGCGGCCATTGCTGAGCTGGAAGAGGCGATGAAGGGCAATGAGAAAGAGGTTATTGAGGCCAAAACCACTGCACTTACCGAAGCTTCGGGTGAAATGATGCAGCGTGTTTATGCACAGCAAGCCGGTGCAGAAGGTGGTGATCAGCCTGCGGCGAGTGGTGGTAGCCCAAATGCAAAAGCCAAGGATGACAATGTAGTTGATGCTGAGTTTGAAGAAGTTAAAGACGATAAAAAGTAATTAAGCTTCCTTAACTGATAAACGAGGTGTTGCGGGCGGGCGCGGGCGTGAAAACGCTTGCGCCTGTTACCGTATATGGATACCTGAATGTGGATGTTGAACGCCCTCTCTGATAATGGGGGGCTGAGTTCACAAGGCAGGTGAATAGTGAAATTTTTGCTGGTTTGAAATATGTCTAAACGTGATTATTACGAAGTGCTCGGAGTCTCTAAGACGGCGAGTGAGCCCGAGCTGAAAAAAGCTTTTCGCCGCGCAGCACACAAATACCACCCCGATCGAAACCCGGATAATGAAGAGGCACTCGAGAAATTCAAAGAGGCCAAAGAGGCCTACGAGATCCTTGCTGATGCTCAAAAACGTTCGGCCTACGATCAATTTGGCCATGCGGGTGTTGATCCATCAATGGGCGGTGGTGGCGCAGGTGCCTCCAACTTTAGTGATGTATTTGGTGATGTGTTTGGAGATATTTTTGGTGGTGGCCGCGCTCAGCAGGTACGCCGTGGTGCTGATTTGCGCTATAACCTTGAGCTTACGCTTGAAGAGGCGGTGCACGGCACCAGTGTCAACATCGAGGTGGCAACCCATGTGAAGTGTGGCACCTGCAATGGCAGTGGCGCCAAGAAAGGCACCTCTCCGGTAACCTGTACTACCTGTGGTGGACATGGTCAGGTGCGAATGCAACAGGGGTTTTTCTCGTTGCAACAAACCTGCCCACACTGTAACGGCTCTGGTCAGAGCATCAAGGATCCTTGCGGTAGCTGTCACGGCAAAGGGCATGTGCGTAAAAACAAAAAACTCTCAGTTAAGGTACCGGCCGGTGTTGATAATGGCGACCGGATTCGCCTTTCAGGTGAGGGTGAAATCGGTGATCATGGCGCACCACCGGGCGATTTGTATGTGCAGATCAGTGTTAAAGAACACTCGATTTTTGTACGCGATGGCAACGATATCTTCTGTGAAGTGCCAATCAGCTTCGTCAACGCCACCCTGGGTGGCGAACTTGAAGTGCCGACCCTGGAGGGGCGTGTCAATCTGAAAATTCCCGCAGAGACTCAAAGTGGCCGCATGTTTAGAGTGCGCGGCAAAGGGGTTAAATCTGTTCGTGGTGGCGGGGTAGGTGATCTACTCTGTCGCGTAGAAGTAGAGACCCCGGTTAATTTGAGTGCCCGACAGAAAGAGCTATTGCGGGAATTTGAATCTGAAACCGATAGCAGTCATAGCAAACACAGCCCCAAGGCGAGCTCCTGGTTAGGCCAGGTGAAGCGCTTTTTTGAAGAGATGAAGCCGTAACGGTAGCTTCTCGGATGTTTTACGGCTAATAGCAAAATATTTGGATGAGGTGGTTATGATAAGAGTCGCAGTTGCAGGGTGCTCCGGGCGTATGGGTCGCACTTTAATTGAAGCGTGCCAAGAGAGCGAGCAGCTTGTGTTGGGTGCGGCAACCGAGCGCGCTGGGAGTGCGTTGCTGGGGCTCGACGCAGGTGAAATGGCGGGCGTTGGTTGCTTGAATGTGACGATTGTCGATGAGCTTGCCAAGGTGGTTGATGATTTCGATGTGTTGATCGACTTTACAACCATTGACGCGACACTCCATCACTTGAGTATCTGTGCCGCAGCGGGCAAGCGTATTGTTATAGGTACCACCGGATTCTCTGAGCAACAGAAACAACAAATCGCTTCGGCGGCTGAGACTATCGGTGTTCTCTTTGCTCCGAATATGAGTGTTGGCGTTAACCTCTGTTTCAAGTTATTGGATATCGCTGCAAAGGTGATGGGCGACCAAGTAGATATTGAAGTCATTGAAGCGCATCACCGGCATAAGGTTGATGCACCGTCAGGGACTGCCTTGCGTATGGGTGAAGTGGTTGCCGATGCGCTAGGGCGTGACCTTACTCAGTGCGCTGTTTATGGCCGTGAAGGAAAAACCGGCGCACGGGATCGTGGTGAAATTGGCTTTGAAACCATTCGCGCTGGCGATATTGTGGGTGAGCATACCGTGATGTTTGCCGATATTGGCGAGCGCGTCGAGATCACCCATAAAGCCTCCAGCCGAATGACCTTTGCAAAAGGAGCCATGCGAGCTGCAGGCTGGTTAATGAAAAAAGAGCGCGGTCTATTTGATATGCAGGATGTGCTCGACTTGCGTTAGCCGCTCAATGGCCTACCAAAGGGGTGGGCTTTACCTTTTTAACCCCTTTTATCAGCCGCCGCTTACACCTTGGTCGCTGTCTTTCCAGCGTCATTATCTTCCAGGCTAATCTCGCCTAATGCCGCGCAATCACCTTTGCAGGCGCGCACTACCAGATCTTTGTTTTTAGCCAGAAGAATACCAAAAGCTTCGGCCTGTTTTGGCTCGATACCCGAAATCTGCTTCTCCATCAGAGCAGCAAACTGCTCACCCAATTCCAGCATTTTGTCATGTGCTTCGGCTTCTTTTTTGCTGTTGAACATACTGTCGTCCCGGTCACAGAGCCACATTGCGATAACGGCCATGATTTTTCTCACTCTATTCTGATGAACTCATACTGTATATGTATACAGTGTTGGTTTCAACCCTGATCCTGGGGTAGAAATGCAATGAGTTAGGGGGACAGCCAATAAGCATGGAGTATTTTGGTATTTTTACACATTTTAGAGGTGTCATAGTTCACTTACGAAAAACCTTCACCTGCTTAGTCTAGACCTTGTGAGGCAACACAGCGCCTTGCAAACAATAACTAAATAAGTGAGGGAAATACCAATGAGTGAAAATATCAATCGTGCAGAGTTAGATCAATTTGATGCTGAAATGCGAGAAATTGAGTCAGAATTTGTCGAAATGGATCTGGAAGAGAGCGAGCTCGGTAGTGAAGATCTTGAGGAGTTCACAGCACTTGATGAGGAGATCAAGGCTGCAGGGATTATGGAATCCTCAGGTGCCGACCTGAATGCCATGGCGGAAAATGATCTGGATGTTCAGTTTCTTGGGGGTTTTTTACGCCGTAAGGTGCTCCGGCTCATTCGATCACTGATTAGAATAATTCGTCGCCATGGTCGTCGTTGCTCACGTTGTGCGGCACTACTGAGACGGACTATTCAGTTATACCGCCGAGGCCGGTTGATTGCAGCTTTGCGATCAGCTTACGCAACCTATCGCTGCATTCGTCGTTGTATTGCAAAATAACCAACGATTTTGTAGTCATCAAATTAGTCGACAGGGGCGATCAGTCTCTGTCGACCTAATTAATCCAGTTTATTGGTATGGAGCGTAAATATGGTGAGTTTAATGAGTGATGACAGTTACTTGTCGAAGGTGGAGTCTGAACTGACGAGCATGCTTAAAGGTGGCGATTTGGCGGGTTTATCTCCATCTGAAGGTGATATTGACTCTACGGAACTCGATGATTTGGAGTTAGAGTTTTCCGAGTTGGCTGAGTTTATGGGTGAGAGCGAGGAGGGTGTAGAGCCAGGATCCAAGGTTAACGCTTTAATCAAAACCTTGGAAAATGCACAGAGCCTGGTAGCTGCATTGCGTAGTGACTCAGAACCGGAGGATGAAGGTGATGATGCACTCCAAAAACGTCTTGATCAGGTGGCGTTGACGCTCAACCAGGCGGATGACTTGCTAAAACGCCTGGAAAATGAAGTGAGGGAAATTCGGAGAATGGTCAGTTCGTAATATGCCTAAAAAGTTGCCCAAAAAGAGGGTGTCGCGAGGGTATGCCAGTTTGGGTGCTAGTAGGTTCTTAAGCGAAGATGGTTAGTGAATACTTCGATATTTTGCAACAAAGGGGGATGTTATGGTGACTAGAAAAAAGAGCAATCAACCTCAACATGAGATAACAGCACGTCAAGAACGTTTTTTGATTGGTCGACGTGCGGCTCAGACATTACCACAGGGTGTCGAGCCTCTGGACTTGTCGTTATTAGAGAAAGCATTGGGTGCAGATGGTGATATTGAGCTGCTTGAACGCGTGGATCAGCCGCAAGGTGACGTGATGTTTGTTGTTTCGACTAGCCCAGAGCATGTTGGCCTGTTGCGACAGCGTTTTGGAGAGCAAGTTATTGTTGAAGAAGACCTTGAGTTAGAGATGTTTGAGCAACCGATGGAGTCTTGGATGGATTTGGCAAGAGACCCTGGACTGGTGGTTTCATCGGGTGATGAATCTGATGTGAAAATCAGTGTCCAGAGCAGTGCGACACCACCCGAGCCAGTGGAGGGTGCAACGGTCTACCTGATAGGAAGCTTGTTTCCAATAAAGGGAGTTACCGATAAAAAAGGCGAAGTTACTTTGACGTTGTTTGGTGATTCGCTGGATTCGCTCAAGGGGTTGTACATCAAACCACGTGACCGATACTGGAGCTTGTGGATAGATAACCCGAGTCTCATTGCAACACAAACCAATAGCGTCAAGCTGAGAGACCTGTCCGAAGGCCAGGGAAATTTCCCCGATAGTGAGTTTTATCCTTGGGGGCATTTGGCAATGGCGGCAGACAAGGTTAAATCGGAACTCAGAGGTGACGGCGTCAAGGTTGCGATTATTGACTCGGGGTTGTCAGTAGCGCACAGCGATTTAGACGCTAGCAGTGGTTTTGATTTTACCGGTGACCAAGGCTCTGATACGAGCTGGCGCGAAGATGTTGTGTCGCATGGTACTCATGTTGCCGGAACCGTCTCGGCACTGCATGATGAAAAGGGGATACGTGGCTTTGCACCCGAGGCGGCACTTGTTGCATTGAAAATTTTCCCCGGTGGGCGCTTTAGTGACCTAATCAAAAGTCTGGATAAATGTATCAGTGAGCAGGTGGATGTTGTCAATCTCAGCCTGGGTAGCCGAAAAAAATCAGAGTTATTGCAACAAAAGCTTCAACAGGCCAAAGAGAGTGGCGTGGCGTGTATTGCTGCGGCGGGAAATTCGGGTAATGAAGTCCAGTATCCAGCTGCTTTTGCCGAGGTGTTGGCCATCGCCGCAATCGGTAAGTTCGGTGCATTTCCTGAAGATAGTTACCACAAACGACAGATTGGTGAACATACCAGTACCGATGGTCAATATTTTGCCGCTCGTTTCACCTGTTTTGGTGATGAAATTGACCTGTGTGCTCCCGGTGTCGGTGTGTTATCGACTGTGCCTGACGGCGGGTATGCGGCGTGGGATGGTACCTCGATGGCGTGTCCCCACGTTGTAGGTATTGCGGCTATTTTGTTACAAGCACGGAAAAATATAAGTGATATGCCGCGTGATAGTAACCGAGTCGAAGCGCTATTCTCTGCCTTGAAAAGTGGCTGTGTATCCCTCGGATTGCCAAAAACTCACCAAGGTGTTGGCATGCCAAGTGCGGTAAAACTGGGTATTGCCGAGGGTGGTAGTGAGGGCGGTGAGGTGGGTGATGGGTTTTCTGCTTGGGATCGCTTGGATAAAATTCTCACTGAAGCATTGCTGATTACTCGTAAAAACCTATAAACGATGACTTTGTCTTGAATTAAGGCTTTTTGCACACAATGAGGTTACATGTTGCTACATGTAACCTCTTGAATGCAAACACAGTACAGAGGCAGAAGATGAATGCCTCTGAATAGCGATAGCCTCCCTCCCGTACTCCTGTTACCAAGCTTTACCTTGAATTGTAAGTTGGCATTCACCAACCGGCCTGATACTGAGTGTGCGGGTTAAAGCTGTCCGGAATCTACTCAGCGTATTCATCTTTTTCTTCAACTCTTGGTTACTTTCGTACTCAATCGGTCACATACTCCCTATATGCTCCCTCTCTCCGTACGAAAATGCCTCGACTTGAAGAAAAATCTAAACACGCTGAATAGATGCTCATGAATAAAGAAGATATTCAGAACACTTGCCTGTTGCGATCAACTAATTAATTACACTCACAGGGTGGGCAGGGCTTCGAGAGTGCAAACGCATCATGATCGAAGGCATCCAGGTTTGATAGGCGACTGTAGCCATTGGTTGCTTTAGCACTTACACGCAAGACTTCCGAAAACGCGGCTCGGTCGCAAGCTCCCAACAACGTGGTGACCAAAAAAGACTCCCCATAATTATTTGGTAGCGTCAGGGTATAAACATGGGATGCATCATTGCTGGGAATCGAGGCTAACCCCACTCTGCCCGAAGCACTTGCAGCAGGGATATGATCGCTAGCCCCCCGCTTGACACCGAATGCTAAGTCGGCAAAACCATTGGGATGACCCGCCTTGAAACTCAAATTGGCGCGGGCACCCGCTGCATATTCGATAAAGCCACAGGGCAGGGTAGTTAAACCTACGCCGCTGACGGGCTTCACTTTAGCGGTGCAGCAATTATTATCCACTCGCAGTACCATGCGGAAGGCCACGGTATGCCCCGCTCCATTTTTGATGCGGTGATAATTCGTGGCATTACTGGCCGTCACGGTCTCCGCACCAAAGGGTGCTGGCAAGTTGGTGACATTCAGATCAATCTCTTCCGCTGTCCAGTCGACCAGATCACCATTATCTTTGAATAGCTCCAGCTTGAGCTCATATTTTCCTGCGGCATCAAAGGCTTTTTCACAAGCATTCGCGCCATTGCCTAATGCCGTTGTGACAAAGTATCCGCTGGCAAGGTCTTCCCGCTCGTCAACCACGGTCCATTCGATGCCACCAGGCGGTACATCCGCAGGTTTGATTTCAAAGAGATTGGTTTCTGCTGCCACCGATACGGGGCCTAATATATAGGGTTCATGGGTCACTCCGCCGGTGGAAGCAGGCTTTGCATAGTGGCGTACTACCGTGCGCGTGAAGGGTGTCCATGCTCCAGGTGAGGACAGTGGCGTGCCGTCACCTTCACTCAGACGACGGTAAGACCAACGGTAATACTGGATGTTTTTCCCATCCCGTAGGGCGGTGCGGCTGAACCAGATACGCGGCTCCAGTCTCCCTCCAAACGGGCGTCCATCGCTGGTGAGGCCTTCATTGGTCGTTGTTGCGCCAGCTCTCTGGATGTCAGAGATGCTGACACTGCGACCCATCGAAAGAATTTGTACTTGGCTACCGGGCAGGTCAGGCTCATCGTCGCAGGCAGGCACCCGATCATCGTTAATATTAATGATCACCTCGCTGCCGCAGTTGTAATTCCAGTAAGTATTACAAGCCATCAATGGGCGATAGATCGTCTCAAGTGTGCCACTGATCTCATATTCAACCCAGAAATAAAGATCGGGTTTATCACCTGCGCACAGATAAGGGACGACCGCTTGGAAGCGACCTAACGTATCCGTTTCAATGACCGTGATTTCATCACAACGAAAGCGCCACCACCAAGGCCAGAGGCACAAATAAGGTGTGATCAGGCGTGCTTGATCGATGAGTGCTTGTCGCACAATATGTGCGGAGGGCGATGTGAGTGCCATTTGTGCCTCGACCGGTAGCGCATTCATAGCGCTTGATGAGAGATTTTTTAGTGATGCCGGGGGTGCGGGCTGTGAATTGAGGTCGATATTGTTAAGGCGATAAATATCTTGCTGCTGATTTAAAGTCGAGCGTTCATGAGTATCGATGTCGAAGGGTGAAGGATCGGGCTGGGGGCGCGGTGGCCAGGTGATGGGGGGATCACGTAGTACTTTAATCAGATCGTCACGTAGGCGAAGAATTTCCAGTTCCGGTAGCGTTAACAGCCAGCGCCAAACCTTATCCACCTCACAAATATGAACCCTTGCACTACAGATCGGATGCCCGCTACCACTTTTGATGACACGACCTTGCACCCAGCAAAAACAGATTGGCCAATGGTCGATAATGATGCCCGGTACCTGGATGGTATCGACCAACTGCCCGGACACTCTTACCACTGGCTCGTAAGCGCCAAGGCGCTGCATAACCTTGATGCTGGCTTCAACCTCAGCTAGATTATCCGGGAGGGTAGAGATAAACAGCCGACTGCGACCCACCTCTTTTTCACTCTGTTTAAATGAAATCTGGCCATTTTTTACCTCCGTCGCTTCAAGCAGGTGACCGGCACTATCAAATAGAAATGCAGCGGTGTTTCCTGAAAAATCGGGGCGCTCTTGAAATGATACCTTAAACGTTACCCCATCCGTAGATGAGCATGAAGTCGGTTTTTTCATCGCTATTCTCCTCTATGCGAAATATGAATCGATGGGCATTAGCAGATAAAGGCTAATCACCCTTTTTGGATTAAAAACCCAAAAATCGAACTTCACTTTAGAGGTCGCGTGCTTTTTCAGCTGTGAGAAAATAGGGGTAGAAAGTGTGAAATAATACCGAAATACCAGTGGAGTTTAAAAAGCCATCAATCTGGGTGACGGGCTTTTGAAGTGTGTGGTTGTGATGGTGTTAAAAGGGTAGCTCGATATCTTGGCTTTATCTGGCTAGTTGTCGGTGGGGAAGTGGCTCACGCCCCTTTTAAGTTGACATGTAAAAACCACAAAAAAAGGCGGTTAAAAACCGCCCTTAATTAACAATTTCACCCTATCAATCCATCATCGACTCAATAACAAAAAGGGGATAAGGGGGAGCGCATAAATCTGTACGTCCGCCTCCATGAACAAATGAAACACAGACGCTGCCTTTATATTTTACCATTTGAATGCTCTCTTTGGCGATTACCTCTACCGAATCGAACGATTTACAGGCATGCTCGCGCAGTTTGTCTTTGGGGCCAATCTCCTTGCACGTGGGTTGGCGTTCACCCGTGGCGACATCGATCACCTGCAACTGACCATCCTGGAATATCAAGGCCACAGGTGATTTGCTCTCTTTAATGGTGCGCTCCAATTTGCTTGTTGCACAGCCTGATAAGGTGAGTGCCATTAAGGCGAGCATTAATATCGGTAGTTTTGTTATGGTTAAATTCATTTTTTTTTCTCCTATTTAAAATTATTTGTGGGTTTTCTTTTTAATTATCACGCATCCTGCGGATTTCGGAATAAATGAGAGAAATTTCCTCTCGGCCTAAATTCATCCTGACTTAATCAGAGCTTCCTTGATGTAGATAAAAATCAACTATAATTGATTGAAAATGCTTTATATACCTCACATTGAGTGGCAATAAATAGCGGCTTGGCTGCTCTAAAATTGAAGGTCAACCGTCAAATAATATGCACGTTCAGGGTTGAAGGGTGATTGTCGTTTTTCATTGCTGATAAAGTTGGTGCTTTGAAACTGAAATGTCTTATTAAACATGTTGTTTAGTGCAAACTCTATTTTTCCCCGGCGCTTAGGGAGAAGGTAAGCAAAGGAGGCGTCAGTAACCCAGAAGTGGTCTTCAGCTTTATCAAAGCCCGATACCGTGGCATGTTGAATCTGTTGATTAACATAGGTGGTGGTGATGTTTGAAGAGAATCCTGAGGGGTGAGAATAGTTCAACTCAAAGGGCAATGATTGGCTGTTTAAAAACGCTGGGATGTCGGCATTCGCTTCACCGGCTATCGATTTGCGTGAAAAATCTTCAAAATGATAGCTCACACCCACTGCCAAGGTTGGCTGCGGCATAAAGTTAAGGTACATACGGTGTGATCGTTCATTTTGCTCTTCTGGTATGAGAACGCCCGATTTATTGACTAGTGTGGTGAGGCTCCGCCCCGTTAATTCGGCACCCACGAATAAGTGCGGTGAGATTTGATGGTCAGCGGCAACTCCGTAACGGATCGCATTTGTACCGAGGTTATCTTCAAAAAGCTGATTAAACCCCGCCACCTGTGTTGGCTCAATAGTCTGATTTGACAATATTTTTCTTGCGAGTGTCTTAAATACCGCCATGCGCAGGGTGGTGTTTTCATTTGGCATCAATTGCAATCCCAACTTTGGGTTGATTTGTTTGCGATTGACCCCGTTTTTTTCATTCACATCATCATAGCTAAAGCCAAAGGTTAATATATCTCTCTTATCATTTATTATTTGTGCATAAAAATAGGTGTTTTTTTGTTCTATATCGCGTTCGGTTATTATCTTTTCGAAAAAAAATGGCGAAAGGTCAATGATGTCAGTAGTCTCAGCGTTTGAGCGTAGATAGCCTACACCGAAGGTTGTGGTGAGCTGCTTAGCACTAAATATATGCTGAATTTCACTCTGCATACCGCTGTGCTGTTTGTTCTCAGAGCGTGAACCTTGCTTTAGGCCGCTCTCAAAATCATTGGCCATAATTGAAACGAGATAACGCTGCTGGGTAGTGGGTGCAAGGTAGAGTCCAAAGCGTACGCTATCCTGGTTTAATACTTGCCTTTTAGTGCCTCTAAAGTCATCAGGGTCAAAGCGTAACTCAAGATCACCAAACGCCGACTGCTTACGACGCACTTCAATTTGAGTGCTCAACCTAGGCGATATTTCATATTGGGCAAACAGATTATAAATATCATGTGTTAGGTCATTGTTTTGCCGAAAACCATCGGTCTTATACTGAAACTGTCCAATGCTGTATGACAGGCGATTGTGAAGAGCGGAAAATACGAGTTCATCACCTTGGGTGTTGTTATTACCCAGGATTCCGTTCGCCATCAGACTCATTCGATTGCGGGTAAATAGCGGGTTGAACTCGTTGTATGAGGCGGTTGTAGGCCCCGCGTTATCCACTAGATAAAGCGAGCCTTCAGCCAGTTGTGGGCTTGTCGGGGTATGACTTAGAGGCTGAAGTAGTTGCGCTTGTAGTACCTCGCTGGCGCGAGCCACCTCGTGCCTTGGCACCCCAGCGTAGACCTCCGATAGCAACCTGTGTGCTGAAGAATTATTCTGCTTTAGACCGGGTGACTTCCATGTTTCGGCCATGGCAAGCTGCCCTGCACCCAGGTTCATATATAACCGTGCCAGACTGGTGCTTCTTGCGGCAGCATCTTTATCCAGTAATAAGCGTGAGCGATAGATGGCGCGATTGTCATTGAGTTTGATGGCGTGTTGCAGATCTTGTAGCGCCTCTATCGGGCGGTTTTCGCTCTGCTTGCGGATGGCATCATAAAACCAGGGGGTCGGGTCGTTGGGGTCGAGGGCTTTAGCCATGGTTAGCTGATCGGCTGCTAGGGGGGGTCGCTTCTCTTCATAATAGGCTTTGCCGAGATAGCTACGGATGAGAGGGTTTGCTGGGTCCAGGCTAGCGGCATATTCGATTTGTCGGCGGCCACTTTCAAGCTCACCCCGACGGATCACTGCTAGTCCAAGCCCTAGTCGTGGCAGTGGGTCTGATTGATCAAGCTGGATGGCTTGATGGAAGGTTTGTATTGCCGCATAAATATCAATACGGGTTAGATGAGCAAATCCCAATACAGTTTGCACGCGTGCTAGATCAGGTGCAATCTCTGCGGCACGTTGCGCTGCTTCAAGTGCCGGGCCATGCGCGCCGAACATGAGGCGGAGTTCTGCTAGGCGCGCCCATGTTAGTGCACTCTTTGGGGCTAAGTTGACGGCACGTTCTGCCGTAGCGAGTGCCTGCTGTAGATTGAACGCTGCTTGCTGCGCATAGGATTTGGCCAGTAAGGGGGCAAAGGCCTCTGGACTGGCTTGGATGGCTTTATCTGCTAGTGTCAGTGCTTGCTCTGTTTGATTGTTTATCACTGCAATAATCGCTTTGAGCGCGATGGCTTCGCCATTGGCTGGGTTCAGTTTCAATGCATTTTCCAGATCTGAACTAGCCGGTGTGACCTGGCCGGCCATCAGATATAACCCGGCGCGATAAACAGAGATAAGGTCATTAGCAAAATCATCAGAGGGTAATGTCAGCGCTGTCAAAGCAGCGGGTATCTCTCCGGCACGGTAATGTGCAATGGAGCGTGTGAGAGCTGTGCTCCATGGCTCAGGCAGTTGTGCCGCTGGTAGGGTGGTGAAATCAGTGATTACTGGGTAGTGAAGTGCCCAACTCACGGCACTCCATGGTTGTACGTGAGTACGCAGGGCAGGCGCTTCGCCGCTACGGACGACAACGGCTTCACTACTGCCTAAGTTGATTTCACCCTGATCATTTATAGCACGTACCCGTCCTTCTAATACGGTGACCTCGACCTGTTCATTACTCACTGCAATAACGAACTCAGTACCATCGACGGCGGCATTGACATAGGGAGTGGTGACCTCAAAGCGCTGTTTTATTCGGCTGATGAAGTGAGCCATGCCCTGTTTTAAATCTAGCCAGCTTTTCGCTTGATGGGGTGGCCCGCTGAAGGTGACAGCAGAGTGTTGGTTGAGGCGAAGGATGGTGTTGTTGCTGAGAAAAATCCCCGCACGACTATTTGCTTGTGTGCGTATCATGTCACCGGTACAGAATGTTTCCTGCACCGTGATTTTCTTCCACATCGTACTGGATTTAACACGAACCTCGACCACCCCCTGAATGGAAACGGCTGTTGCAACCACTTCCGCTTTACTGCATTTTTCCGCCATGACAGAGGGGGGAGCGCCCATCAACAGCATAAATGCGCCACAACAAGCAAGGCGAAAGTGGCTAGGAAATCTTTTAAATTGAACTGTCCAGTTCAACATGGTTTGATAATTCCGGAGTTGTTTTTGTGGGGCGGCAACACCCTTTCGCTTCAATGTACAGCAGCCTACGTACTGCAATCCTACGAAAATCCATAGCGATGACTCTACTTGATTGAAATACTCATCACTGTGAACGATTCACAATTGAGCGTGTGAAAATTTAACAGAAATCTACTCTTATTTGTGAACGATTGGTTGGTAAGCATCCAAGTCACTATTTTTTTTCATGACGATCACCCCATCCTGAGGAGGGGTTAGCTTGTTTTGCAGATGTTGTTGACAGCGTGCAATGTAGTAGCGACTTGGCCCATCTTGAGGGTGTCCTTCGAGTACTTGCTGGAAGTTGTGTATTGCTCTCTGCCACTCATGGTGCTGATAAGCGCGGAGCCCAGCGGCAAAGCGTTCACAGTGTTGATTTATCTTTTGGCTCGCCTCACTCTGTAACCCCAGCAATTCGTGGATAACGATCGCCTCTTGTTTGCCAGCCATGCGAAAGCTACCAAGCTTGCGGTGGATAAAACCATCCAGCCCTGAGAGTATAGCTTCCGAGACCAGTAGTGTGGTTCCAAGCTGCTTATTGAGCCCTTCGATACGCGAAGCGGTATTGACAATGTCGCCCATGGCACGATATTCATAATGGTCCAGTGCTCCGACATTTCCTAGCATAATTTCACCCGCATGCAGCCCCATGCGTGTTCGCAGGTTTGAATCAGGATTGCCCTCTGCTCGGCTGCGCAATATCGCGAGTGCGGCTAAGCATGCCTGACGGCGTAAACAGCTTTTTGGCTGTCGTGACGACCAGATGGCCAACATGGCATCACCCACGACATCAGAAATAACGCCGCCATGTGCGCGCACTGGTTTAAACAAGCGCTCATAGTAGTTGTTCATATAGATGCTGAGATCCTCGGGTGTCAGCGATTCAGCTAATGGGGTATATTGCGCCGCATCGCTGGCTAAGCACACCCCAAAGACCCGCTCACTATGGCCTCGTGCATTTCGGGCGCTGTGCGCCAGCTCTTCGACCACGTGATCAGGTAGATAATAACCAAAAGCCTGGCGCATGTGGCGGCGCTCGCGGCCAAGCACCCAATGTCGCCATAAAAGCCCAAGAAATAATGCTAACGGTGTTTGTATTAAGACGGGAATAAAGAGCGGTAACCAAAGTGCCATCTGTGCAAATAGATAGAGACAAAGCAAGGTGTAAAGCGCCGCGCTGGATATGATAAGAAGCAGAGATAAAGGGGGGTTGAACAAAGCGCTCAGCCATGCCAATAAAAGACCATAGCCGATGATCACCGCAATATAAACCAGTGGCGTGGGTAAGCGCAGGCTATCTTGCGCCAGTAAATTGGAAAAAGCCGTCGCCGCAATTTCAACCCCGCTTATATCCAGGCCATCGGCTTGTGAAAATGCCGTGTAGAAATTATCTTTTTGTTCCGGCTGACTCCCTCCAGCGAAGCCGACAAACACGACCTTTCCACTGAAGTGTGCAAGTTCCGCAGCTGTTGAATGCAGCACCTCGTGATAAGAGACGGTGGGTATGCTGCCCGGAGGCCCATAGAAATTAAGATAGCGGCGATTGGGTCCCAAATACAGTGAGATTAGAGCTTGCAAGCGGTGGTTGGGCTTACTTTTAGGGCGTGTTTTCAGTTGTTCAAGTAAGGTTTGTGTGGTGGCTGTCTGTTGTTTGAAGAAATGACGTATCTGCACGATGCGTTCGGAAATACTCAAATGATCAAGTGATCTCTTCAAGACTTTTTCCTGTCGGGGTGCCACTTCAGCGAGCATTGTGAGGAGCTGTTGATGATCTTGTGCTACGTAGTACTCCAGGGCGACGCTTGGTAATGATGGCAGACTGCCAACGGAGGTGTGGAAGGTCCAAAATTGATTCACCATAATCGGAACTCTGGGCAGAGCAAACGGTGCGATAGCGGCAGCAGCTTGATGAAGAGAGGGAAGCGGCAATATCAGTTGTTCTAAATTATATGTGTCATTTTCGGCAAAACTTTGCACCTCTCGGTGTAGTTTCGCAAAAATTACCACATTGCCTGATTGTCGCATCGCTTGCGCTAGGCGTGCATCTTGATCCGCCTCCCTTGCTTCATGGAAAAATAGATCGAAGAGGATCACCGCTGCGCCTGCTGCGCTCAATTTGTCGATTAAATCTGCATGTAGGTCACGGGGCCAGCGCCTTTGATCAATACTAAGGCTAAGATGTTGCGATGCTGCTTTATCAATGGATACCAGTATCACACTCTCTGGCGTGGGGTTTTTCTGGCGTTGATCGAATAAAAAATTCAACGCTATACTCTCTTCCAAGCTAAAGCCTGCTGGCAATGCGTAGACCAGTAGGCCCGATACAGCAAGCAATAGTCCCATTCCCAGCGTTAAAACGCCGTTTAATTTGAGGCTTGGAAAAAGAGGCTTGGCCATGGTTTGCTTAGATCTTCCTTGGGCAGATTGCGGGGGCTTTTGTGGTTTTTCGTTCAATAGGTTCAATGTTTGCTATCTAGTAGTCAACAAGTGCGGGCGGTTTTAGCTAGCATCAGGCATTCATGAGTTATTCAGAGCCTTTTTGCAGTGGCTACTCTATTCTCGGATAGCCAACTAGGGTGTTTTATAAATCTGAGTCAGGATAAATATCAAGCAAGACGCTTTGTTGTTAATATTAAGTTAAAGAAGCACTGATTAAGCTTGGATGAATTTAGGCTGAGAGGAAATTGTTCTCATTTGTTCCGAAATGCGCAGTAATAGTCGCTCTATTGGTGCGATTTTCGGGATAAATGAGGGCGATTTCAGCCAGCATAAAAACATTCATGACTTGATCAGAGCTTTCTTAAGCATGGATTTGTCAGGCAACCACGCAAGGCAAACAAATTAAAACTGAGTGTAAAACAGGATTACCTTCATGTTAGAGAGCATCCCTTTATTTTCAGGTTTAAATGAGCAAGCGTTGCTGGAAATTAGCCAGTATGCCACCACGCGCACGTACCCTAAAAATACGGTGATTATCACAGAGGGTGATCCGGCCGAAATGCTGTATGTCATCATTAAAGGCAAAGTGAAGATTTTATTAAACGATGAGGCCGGTAAAGAGGTCATTGTTAATTGCCAAGGACCAGGAGAGTATTTTGGTGAGCTGGCTCTCATTGATGAAACGCAGCGCTCAGCCTCAGTGATGACCATGGAAACGTCAACTTTTTCGGTGATTGGTAAGCAATCTTTTCACGATATTTTGGCTAAACACCCAACTATTGCGTTGAGTCTGATTCGAGATTTAACCCTACGGGTGCGCCTCTTAACCGACAACGTCAAAAGCCTTGCTCTGTTGGATGTTTATGGGCGCGTGGCCAAGACCCTATTGAGTATGGCCACGGAGCGTGATGGTAAATTGCACATCGAGGATAAATTGACGCAGCAGGATATTGCCAATCGCATTGGTGCCTCGCGGGAGATGGTCTCGCGAATTCTTAAAGATCTCGAGGTGGGTGGTTACATCAGTATGAAGCACAAGCATATAGTGATTAATGAAAGTCTGCCAAAACATTACTAATTTATACCCTTCTAAAAAAAGGAGTGATGAGCAAGGCGAGTGATGGACAAAAAGAGGCCTCTGTCGTAGAATACCGCACACTTACGATCCAAACAAAAAAGTAGTATACAAGGAGCGGATGAGCCGGTTAGGTATCATCCGCTTTTTGTGCATCTAGCGGAGGTTATCTTGAGAAAACCGGCCCTTTTAGCATTAGAAGATGGCTCCCTGTTTTGGGGTGAGATGATTGGCTTTGAAGGACAAAGCGTTGGTGAGGTGGTGTTTAATACCTCGTTGACCGGTTATCAAGAGATCTTGACTGATCCGTCCTATGCAAAGCAGATCATTACCCTGACTTATCCACATATCGGAAGTGTGGGTGTCAATAGCGAAGATGAGGAGAGCGCTGGTGTTGTCGCTAGTGGCTTGGTCATTCGTGATCTGCCCGCACTTGCAAGTAACTGGCGTAGCGAGATGCCGCTGGACGAATATTTGCGTAAACATCGGGTGGTTGCGATTGCCGGTATTGATACCCGCCGCTTGACACGTATTCTGCGTGATAAAGGGGCGCAAGGTGGCTGCATCGTTGCAGGTGATCACATTGATGAGGCGGAGGCCGTTGCGGCGGCCAGTGCATTTCCCGGTTTGAAGGGGATGGATCTGGCAAAAGAGGTGACTTGTGACGCGGCTAGCGAATGGCGCGAAGGCGAGTGGACGCTGGCCGATGGTTTTGTCACTCCAGAGACCCATGCCTATCATGTTGTTGCGTATGATTTTGGTGTTAAACGTAATATTTTGCGGATGTTAGCCTCCCGGGGCTGCCGACTGACGGTGGTGCCTGCTAAAACCACAGCTGCTGACGTTTTGGCGCTGAATCCGGACGGTGTTTTTCTCTCAAATGGCCCGGGTGATCCGGAACCGTGTGGTTATGCCATTGAATCGATCAAAACCCTTCTTGATAAAAGGATTCCAATCTTTGGGATCTGCTTGGGGCATCAGCTGTTGGCGCTGGCCAGTGGTGCTAAAAGTGTGAAAATGAAGTTTGGCCACCACGGTGGTAACCATCCGGTGCAGGATGACAGCAGCAAGCGGGTGATGATTACTGCGCAAAATCATGGTTTTGCGGTAGATGAAGAGACGCTTCCGGCTAATCTTAAGGCGACTCATCGCTCTCTTTTTGATGGCTCACTACAGGGTGTGCAGCGCACCGACTGCCCCGCTTTTGGTTTCCAGGGGCATCCTGAAGCTAGTCCGGGCCCCCATGATGTTGCCCCTCTTTTTGACCACTTCATTGATCTGATTGAACAGCACAAAAAATAAGAGCTAAGCCATGCCAAAACGTAGCGATTTAAAGAGTATTATGATCCTTGGAGCGGGGCCGATTGTTATCGGTCAGGCCTGTGAGTTTGACTACTCGGGTGTGCAGGCGTGTAAAGCGTTACGTGAAGAGGGTTATCGTGTGGTATTGGTGAACTCCAATCCGGCGACCATCATGACCGATCCTGAAACGGCTGATGCGACCTATATCGAGCCTATTCACTGGGAGACGGTTGCTAAAATCATCGAAAAAGAGCGCCCTGATGCGCTGCTACCCACCATGGGCGGCCAAACCTCGCTAAATTGTGCGCTGGATCTTGATCGTGAAGGGGTGTTGGCTAAGTTTGATGTGGAACTGATTGGTGCTAAAAAAGAGGCGATTGATAAAGCAGAAGATCGTGACAAGTTCCGTAAGGCGATGATCAAAATCGGCTTGGATATGCCCAAGTCGAATGTGGCGCACAACCTAGAAGAGGCGCTTGAAGTTCAGGCGACGGTGGGTTTTCCGACCATCATTCGACCCTCGTTTACCTTGGGCGGCAGTGGCGGTGGTATTGCTTATAATAAGCAAGAATTTTTGCAGATTTGCGAACATGGGCTGGATTTGTCACCCACCAATGAGCTGCTTATTGAAGAGTCCATTATCGGCTGGAAAGAGTACGAGATGGAGGTGGTGCGTGATCACAAAGATAACTGCATTATCATCTGTTCCATCGAAAATCTGGATCCGATGGGGGTGCATACAGGTGATTCGATTACGGTGGCCCCTGCGCAGACGCTGACGGATAAAGAGTATCAGATCATGCGTAATGCCTCTTTGGCCGTGCTGCGTGAAATTGGTGTGGATACGGGTGGCTCAAATGTGCAGTTCGCTATCCATCCAGATACGGGCCGCATGATCATCATTGAGATGAACCCTCGGGTGTCGCGCTCTTCTGCGCTGGCTTCCAAGGCGACCGGTTTTCCGATTGCCAAAATCGCCGCCAAGCTGGCAGTGGGCTACACCCTGGATGAGTTGAGTAATGATATTACCGCCGGTGCTATGCCGGCTTCATTTGAGCCAAGTATCGATTATGTGGTCACAAAAGTACCCCGCTTCACCTTCGAAAAATTCCCGACCGCAGATGATCGCCTGAATACACAGATGAAGTCTGTGGGTGAGGTGATGGCCATCGGCCGCACTTTCCAGGAGTCGCTACAAAAAGCATTGCGCGGCCTAGAAACGGGCAGGGATGGACTCAATAGCGTCACGGATTTGAATGCAGATGACCTAGCGTCCACCCTACAGCACGAGCTGAGCCTTCCGGGGCCGGAACGCCTTTGGTATGTGGGCGATGCTTTTCGTGCAGGCTATACGCTGGACGCGGTGTATGAAGCCTCGCGCATCGATCGCTGGTTTTTGGTGCAGATTAAAGAGCTTATCGATATTGAAGCAGAGCTGAAGAGTAAGTCACTCTCTGATCTGGATAAAAACCGGCTCTACCGGCTCAAGCAAAAAGGCTTTGCCGATAGTCGCTTGGCGACATTGCTGGCGAGCACCCAAAAGGAGGTGCGCAATCGCCGTAAAGAGCTGGGGGTTAAGCCGGTTTATAAACGGGTAGATACCTGTGCCGCTGAGTTTGTTTCAGACACCGCCTACATGTATTCAACCTATGAGGAGGAGTGCGAAGCCGCGCCTACAAACCGTGACAAAATAATGGTTTTGGGTGGTGGCCCGAATCGAATTGGTCAGGGGATTGAGTTTGATTACTGCTGCGTACACGCCGCTTTTGCCATGCGTGATGACGGTTATGAAACCATTATGGTTAACTGCAACCCTGAAACAGTCTCCACCGACTACGATACCTCTGATCGTCTCTATTTTGAGCCGTTGACGCTGGAGGATGTGCTTGAAATTATCGAAATCGAGCAGCCCAAGGGCGTTATTGTTCAATACGGCGGGCAAACGCCGCTGAAGTTGGCCCGTGACCTCGAAGCGGCGGGTGCGCCGATTGTAGGCACAACACCTGACTGTATTGATCTGGCAGAAGATCGTGAGCGATTCCAACAGCTGATTGAAAAACTGGGCTTGTTGCAGCCACCCAATCGTACCGCCCGTGACCCCGAAACGGCGGTTAAGTTGGCGGAAGAGATTGGTTATCCGCTGGTAGTTCGTCCATCCTATGTGCTCGGTGGCCGGGCGATGGAGATCGTATATAAAGAGGAGGAGCTGCGCCGCTATATGCGAGAAGCCGTCTCGGTCTCAAACAACTCTCCGGTACTGCTAGATCGTTTTCTTGATGATGCTATTGAGGTGGATGTGGATGCGATCTGTGATGGTGATGATGTGCTGATCGGTGGCATTATGCAGCACATTGAACAGGCGGGCGTGCACTCTGGTGACTCGGCCTGTTCGTTGCCACCCTACGATCTGCCTGCCGAGATTCAAGATCAGCTGCGTATTCAGGTGGCTAAAATGGCCAAGGCATTAAACGTCATCGGTTTAATGAATACGCAATTTGCAGTGCAGGCTGGAAAGATATTTGTACTGGAAGTCAACCCGCGTGCCTCACGGACGGTTCCGTTTGTCTCCAAGGCGATCAATCGACCGTTGGCCAAGATTGCAGCACGCTGCATGGTCGGCCAGAAATTGTCTGATCAAGGGATGCTGGATGAGATTGTTCCCCCCTATTATTCGGTTAAAGAGGCTGTTTTTCCCTTCATTAAATTTCGTGGAGTTGACCCCATTTTGAGCCCTGAAATGAAGTCAACAGGTGAGGTGATGGGGGTAGCAAAAAGCTTTGGTGAGGCATTTGCAAAGGCACAACTTGGCGCGGGTGAGGTGTTGCCACACGATGGTGGTCGTGCTTTCTTAAGTGTGCGAGATATTGATAAGCAGCATGTGGCTGAAGTGGGGCGTTCTTTAATTGAAGAGGGCTTTACACTTTTTGCCACCGGTGGCACCAAGGCCGTGTTGGATGATGCCGGAGTGGCTTGTCAGCGTGTAAAAAAGGTGACAGAAGGTCGTCCGAATATTGTTGATATGATCAAAAATGATGAAATTAATTATATTGTTAATACCGTAGAAGGTAAAAAAGCGACCGCTGACTCATTTGAGATACGCCGGGAAGCGTTGCAACATAAGGTGAGTTACACTACCACGATTGCAGGCGCCAAGGCGACCTGCGCTGCATTAAAAGAGTTAGACAACTGGAGCGTTAATCGCTTGCAAGATCTGCATGAGGAATTGAAGTAATGGTAAGTTATCCAATGACATTGCAGGGTGCTGAGAAGCTGCGCCTTGAGTTAAGTGAATTGAAGTCGGTGGCACGGCCACAAGTTATTCAAGCGATTGCAGACGCACGTGAACACGGCGACTTGAAAGAGAATGCTGAATACCATGCAGCGCGTGAGCAGCAGGGTTTTATTGAGGCGCGTATTGCAGATATCGAAGGCAAGCTTTCAAATGCACAGGTGATCGACATTTTGGAGTTAACACCACATGGAAAGGTTGTTTTTGGTGCGACAGTTGGCCTAGTAAATGAAGAGACCGGCGAAGAGGTGACCTATCAGATTGTCGGTGATGATGAGGCGGATATTAAAGAGGGTAAGATCTCGGTTAACTCTCCCGTTGCCAGAGCACTAATCGGCAAAGTAGAAGAAGATATCGCCACTGTGAATGCACCGGGTGGCCTTATTGAGTATGAAGTCATCTCTGTTAAATATATTTAAGTCAGTCATATTTAATGAATGCAGCTTCCCAATATCTAGAACGCCTTCTGTTGACGGTATGGATAGGCGCTACTTGGACGGTGGGGTACTTGGTTGCCCCGCTGCTGTTTCAGTTGCTAGATGATCGAATGCTGGCAGGCCGGTTGATGGGCGAGATGTTTGGCCTAGTGCACATTATAGGTGCCGTCTGCGCTGGCCTATTGCTGTTGATTGCAGGGTTTCATTTTGGTCGCCGTGCTCTTTACGCCTGGCAGATATGGGTGTTGGTAGTGATGTTGCTATTGATCGCCATCATAGAACTCTCTATTCGTCCGCAGATGGTTGAGATGAAAGCCCAGGGTCTGTTTTCTAATGCACAGCTTGCCGCCGAGTTTGGGCGGCTCCATGGTATCTCTTCCGTCTGTTACCTAGTCAACAGCCTGTTGGGACTGTTGCTAATAATGACAGGTGTTCGAGGTGCTAAGCAGTTAGCTTGATGGTGGGTTCTTTTGCTGGCTTGTAAAAAACAGCAATATGCCCGATGCGCTGAACCAGTAGTGCATTGCCCTGTAGGCAAACCTCATCAATCATGGCTTTGCGCTCATCGCGCTCTTCTGCGTTAACTCTAACTTTGATAAGCTCGTGGTGTTCGAGTTGTTCAATGATCTCATTGAGTACATTTTCAGTGAGTCCATTGTTGCCAATAATGACGACAGGTTTTAGTTTGTGAGCCAGATTACGCAGCTGGCTGGTTTGGTTTCGATTAAGTTTCATAATAGTATCAACATATGGCAATGGAAAAGTGACGGATAGTGTACCTCATAAGAGTAAAGGCGTAATAGTAGAACCGAGTCCACTCAATCACATTAAGTTGGAATTGGGTCTGGTGCTCTGTGTCGCGGTATTGGTTTTACTGCTTTCATCATCGTTCAGCGAGTCGTTGATTGTGCAGTTGATGATCCTCCTTGGTTATGGTGTGGTTGCGAGTGGCTGGTTGATATGGCGTATTCGCAAGACAGTGCAGGGGCTGACGGAACCCGAATAATTCATAAGTTATGCACAATCTCACTTGTCTATTGATTCCACAGGAAATACTCTCCCCATCGCCCGTAATCACTGATACGGATATTTTTCGGGAATTTCCCTATGAAACCAATACCCTGCGTGATCTTTGCGCAAACTTATGAAATATCCGGGGGAGAAGAGTGATGGCAAAGATCACAACCAACAAGAAAATGGCTGCCAGTAGTCGCCGCTGGCTAGAAGAGCACCTGAATGATGAGTTTGTGCTGCTAGCCAAAAGAGAGGGTTACCGCTCTAGGGCGGTCTATAAGCTGCTTGAGATTGATGATAAGGATAAATTGCTGCGGCCAGGGTTGACGGTGGTTGACCTGGGCGCTGCTCCCGGTGGCTGGTCGCAGGTTGCACGGCGTCGCCTTGGTAAGCGTGGCCGGGTACTGGCGCTCGATATTCTGGAGATGGATTCGCTGGCGGGGGTTGAGTTTATACAAGGCGACTTTCGTGAGGATGAAGCGATTAACGGCTTGATGGAAATGCTGGGGGATTCGACTGTAGACCTTGTAATGTCGGATATGGCCCCCAATATGTCTGGGGTGCGTGATATGGATAAGACGCGAGCCATGTATCTGGTCGAGCTGGCGTTTGATCTTTCACGGCAGATTTTGCGCCCGGGTGGTGATCTGCTCATGAAGGTGTTTCAAGGGCCAGGGTACGATCAATTGATAAAAGAGTTGCGCCACAGTTTTGACAAAGTGGTCACCCGAAAACCAAAGGCTTCTAGGGATAGATCATCAGAGGTCTATTTATTGGCTCGTGGCTTTAGGTTATAGTCAGGTTTGGAGCGTTATGCTCCATTAGTGAAAAGATTTCAAATTACAGAATTTTCCTAATCCTCAGATAGAAATGCGAGGTGGTGTGTCAGCGTTTAGTTTTACAGTGAAATGAGAAATATGAGTCGCACCCGTAGGTCCGGCGGCTATTTCCTGTTTTAGTGTGAAATTAATAGTGGGTACGATATGCGCGTCTCTATTTGAGAGTTGGGGACTTTAGTAAATCAGCAGGGTTTACCGTTGCAGGTAACAAGAGGTTAGCGTCTTGAACGATTTTGGTAAGAATTTAATGTTGTGGGTTGTGATCGCGGTTGTGCTGATTTCAGTCTTCAATAGTTTTAGTGCCCAAAAAACGGGCTCACCACGACATTTGCAATACTCACAGTTTATCAGTGATGTGCATAAGGGTGAGGTCTCTTCAGTGCTTGTTGAGGGGCGCACGATTAAAGGCATGATGGCAAGTGGTGAAAACTTTACCACCTATAGCCCAGGCGACAGCGGTCTTATTGGGGATTTGCTGAATAATGGTGTTGCAATTGATGCCAAGCCACCTGAGCAGCAGAGTGTGCTGATGCAAATTTTCATCTCATGGTTTCCAATGTTGTTGTTGATTGGTGTCTGGATCTTCTTCATGCGCCAGATGCAAGGCGGTGGTGCCGGTGGTCGTGGTGCGATGTCGTTTGGCAAAAGCAAAGCGCGCATGCTGGGTGAAGATCAGGTGAAAGTCACTTTTAATGACGTGGCCGGCTGTGACGAAGCGAAAGAAGATGTAGAAGAGCTGGTCGAATTTCTGCGTGATCCGGGTAAATTCCAGAAGCTGGGTGGTAAAATTCCACGGGGCGTATTGATGGTTGGCCCGCCAGGTACCGGTAAGACTTTGTTGGCAAAGGCGATTGCAGGTGAAGCAAAGGTACCTTTCTTTACCATTTCAGGTTCCGACTTTGTCGAAATGTTTGTGGGCGTCGGTGCATCACGGGTGCGTGATATGTTTGAGCAAGCGAAGAAAACAGCGCCTTGTATCATCTTCATTGATGAGATTGATGCGGTGGGTCGCCACCGTGGCGCAGGATTGGGCGGTGGGCATGATGAGCGTGAGCAGACACTGAACCAGTTGTTGGTAGAGATGGATGGTTTTGAGGGGAATGATGGTGTCATCGTAATCGCCGCAACCAATCGCCCAGATGTACTCGATCCCGCGCTATTACGCCCCGGCCGTTTTGACCGCCAAGTGATGGTGGGTCTGCCGGATGTACGTGGTCGTGAGCAGATTTTGAAGGTTCATATGCGTAAGGTGCCTTTAGATGAAGATGTAAAGCCAAGCATCATTGCCCGTGGTACACCGGGGTTTTCTGGTGCGGATTTGGCAAACTTGGTCAATGAGTCTGCGCTATTTGCTGCTCGTAAGGGTAAGCGGCTGGTGAATATGGATGATATCGAGCGAGCCAAAGACAAGATAATGATGGGTGCTGAGCGCAAATCGATGGTGATGAGTGACGCAGAGAAGAAGCTCACTGCTTACCATGAGGCGGGACATGCGATTGTTGGACGATTGGTTCCTGAGCATGACCCGGTACACAAGGTCTCCATTATCCCCCGGGGTCGTGCATTGGGTGTGACGCTGTTTTTGCCGGAAGAGGATCGTTACAGCTACAATAAAACCCGCTTGGAGAGCCAGCTCTCGACACTCTATGGTGGTCGAATTGCTGAGGAGTTGGTTTTTGGTGCGGATCAGGTGACCACGGGCGCTTCGAATGATATTCAGCGTGCCACCGAGATATCTCGGAATATGGTCACTAAGTGGGGTCTCTCTGAGCGTCTTGGGCCACTCACTTATAGTGAGGATGATGGTGAGGTGTTTCTGGGTCACTCTGTTGGTAAGCAGAAGACGGTCTCTGATGAGACGGCTCATATTATCGATGAAGAGGTGCGAAGTATCATTGATCGTAATTATCAACGTGCAGAGAAGCTGTTATCAGACAATATAGATAAACTGCATGTAATGGCAGAAACACTAATTAAATACGAGACAATCGATCTGCCACAAATCGATGACATCATGGAAGGAAAAGCACCACGGCCACCGCAAGCCTGGAGCAAAGACGCTAATTCAGATGATGAGAGCGGCGATAAAAAGGCGGATGATGAGTCGGAGGGTACTGATAAGCCAGTGGCCTCAAATGATACCAAGGTGGGTGGTGAAGCTAGTGAGCATTAAGAAAAAATAGTATGTCACTCAAGTTGGATTGCGCAGGTCGAGTTCTTGGCCTGCAACACCCCTGTGTAATGGGTATTCTTAATATCACCCCCGACTCTTTTTCAGACGGGGGTGATTTTTTTGGTTATGAGTGCGCGTTGCAACATGCAAGAGAGATGGTTGCTAATGGCGCTGATATGATTGATGTCGGCGGCGAGTCCACTCGTCCCGGGGCGAGTGTGGTCTCAGAGCAGCAAGAGCTTGATCGTGTTTTACCCTTGATTGAAGCGCTGGCAACTGAAGTAGATGTGCCGATCTCGATTGATACCAGCAAAGCAGGGGTGATGCGTGAGGCGGTCTCTGCCGGTGCCGGCTTTATTAACGATGTTAATGCGCTTCGTTCTGAAGGCGCGCTAGCGGCGGCGGCCACTCTCTCTGTGCCCATCTGTCTGATGCATCGGCAGGGCGTCCCCTCGACGATGCAGCAATCTCCCTCATATGATAATGTTTTGCTTGAGGTAGAGGTGTTCCTGCGTGAGCGTGTCGCCGCTTGTGAGGCGGCTGGAATTCCCCCTCAACGGCTAGTGCTTGATCCTGGTTTTGGTTTTGGCAAAACCCTCAAACACAACCTTACACTGTTTAATGGGTTGCCGCGGTTTGTTGATATGGGGTTTCCCGTTATGATCGGCGTGTCCAGAAAACGCATGATCGGCGATCTACTCAATACACCGGTAGATAAACGATGCCAAGGTGGCCTCACCTTGGCGACACTGGCCGCTTGGTGGGGTGTCTCGATTATTCGAACCCATGACGTAAAAGAAACCATAGATACATTAAAGATTTGCCGAGCGCTAAAGGATATGTGAGGAAAATGATGAGCAAACAATATTTTGGTACCGACGGGATTCGTGGTCGAGTGGGTGATGATCTGTTTACACCCGAGTTTGTAATGAAGCTAGGCTGGGCTGCGGGGCGAGTGCTCTCGAAGCGGGGTGTCGGTACGGTTCTGATCGGTAAAGATACGCGAATATCCGGGTATATGTTCGAATCTGCTCTCGAAGCAGGTCTCTCCGCAGCCGGTGTCGATATTGAACTGCTAGGGCCAATGCCCACCCCTGCAGTTGCCTATCTGACGCGGACACTTAATGCGGTGGCAGGGGTGGTGATCAGTGCATCCCACAACCCATATTATGATAATGGCATTAAGTTTTTTTCCTCCGAAGGCACCAAGCTTTCTGATGAAATTGAACTGCAGATAGAAGCTGAAATAAATAAAACAATGGTAACGGTACCATCCGATAAGCTGGGTAAAGCGCGGCGTATCACCGATGCGAGTGGCCGTTATATTGAGCTGTGTAAATCGACGGTACCCTCACGGTTACGTCTGGCTGGTCTGAAAATCGTCGTTGATTGTGCAAACGGAGCCACCTATCACATTGCCCCCAACGTTTTTAGAGAGCTGGGTGCCGATGTTGTCGAAATAGCGGCCGACCCCAATGGCCTGAATATCAATGACGGTTGTGGCTCCACCCATATTGAGCACCTTCAAGGGGCCGTGCTGGCCCATGAGGCAGACTTGGGCGTCGCGTTGGATGGTGATGGCGACCGGGTGATCATGGTTGATCATACGGGTGATGTGATCGATGGTGACGAGATTATCTATATCATTGCTAGGTCGCGCCAGCGCACCGGGCAGTTGGAAGGTGCTGTTGTCGGCACTTTAATGAGTAATTTGGGGCTTGAGATAGCGCTGAAAGAGTTGGGTTTAGACTTTGAGCGTGTAGCCGTCGGTGATCGATATGTAATGCAGCGCTTGCAAGAGAGGGCGTGGGTGATCGGCGGTGAGTCCTCCGGTCATATTCTCTGTCTGGACCGCTGCACTACCGGTGATGGTATTGTCGCTGCACTTCAGGTAGTCGCGGAGGTGGTGGATACCGATACCACACTCCACGTACTGAAATCCGCGATGAACAAATGCCCGCAAAAAATGATTAATATTCGCATCTCCTCACGGGTGGATATCACTGCAAATAAAGTCATTCAAGCGGCTGTGGCCAGTGCAGAGCAGCGCTTGGCCACATCTGGCCGCGTGTTGCTGCGTACCTCGGGTACTGAGCCGCTAGTGCGTGTGATGATTGAAGGACAAAACCTTGAGCAGGTTCACTCTGAGGTGGAAAAGCTGGCAAAAATTGTTGAAAAAGAGCTCGATGGTGAAATAGCATAATTTGAAAGAGTTATTTTTGAGATACCACGTCGTATCTGTTGAAAAATAAGGAAACTGTGCGGTGATCGTGAGAATTGGTGTGCTTAAGTTGATAAACGCATTGATTTTATTTGTGGCTACCGTTAAGCTGCGAACCGCTTCTGTAAATAGTGTCAACAGCGAGGACTTTACATGCGTCAACCATTGGTAGCTGGAAATTGGAAACTGAATGGCACACTTGCCAGTATCAAGGATCTGGTTGAGGGACTGAAGTCAGGTGTTGACAGTATTGGAAATGTTGAAATGGCTGTCTGCCCGCCATTTGTCTATATTCCCGAAGTCAGCTCACTGCTTGCAGGTAGTAAAATAGCAATCGGTGCGCAAAATATGAGCCGCCACACGGCAGGTGCTTATACCGGGGAGGTCTCCGGAACCATGTTGAATGACTTTGGTGTGAAGTACGCCTTGGTTGGTCATTCTGAGCGGCGCGCCAGCTATGGTGAAACCGATGAAAAAGCGGCGCGAAAGTTCGTTGCGGTAAAAGAGAATGGCCTAGTGCCGATTCTCTGTGTTGGTGAAACGCTGGTTGAATATGAACGCGGCAACACCTTCGGTGTTGTAAAGCGTCAAATTGATGCAGTACTGGATTTTTTCGGTGTTGAGGCATTCTCGGGTGCTGTGATTGCGTATGAGCCAGTATGGGCGATTGGTACCGGTAAAACCGCGACACCTGAACAAGCACAATCAGTGCACGAATATATTCGGAGTCGTATAGCGCGATGTGATGAAGAGATTGCATCACGCATACAGATTCTTTATGGTGGCAGTGTGAAAGCCGCCAATGCAAAAGACCTCTTTTCGCAGCCCGATATTGATGGTGGTCTGGTAGGTGGGGCATCGCTTGATGCTGATGAGTTTGTTGCGATTTGTGCTGCAGCAAACAGATAAAATATTCCTTGAGTTAGGTTATCGTAAATGTTTACAACAGTCGTACTAAGTATTCATGTTCTGCTTGCAATTGCAGTGGTTGGGTTTGTTCTGCTGCAGCAGGGTAAAGGTGCAGATGCGGGCGCTGGTTTTGGTGCGGGGGCATCAGGGACTGTGTTTGGGAGTAGTGGTTCTTCAAATTTCCTCTCCCGCACAACGGCGACACTTGCGACACTTTTTTTTGCTACAAGCCTGACATTGGCTTATTTTTCGGGTACAACTACTGTCTCCGAAAGTGTGCTGGATCAGATTGAAGTGCAGCCTGTTAGGGAGAGTGATGTTCCTAGCATGGGTGGAGCGATGAATGACGCTGTGCCATTCGATGTTCCTGCTAAGGATGGCATTCCCGCAGTACAGTAAAGCCCCTGATGGCAGGGCAGAAGTTTGAATTGTTTTAATGCCGATGTGGTGAAATTGGTAGACACGCTATCTTGAGGGGGTAGTGGCGAAAGCTGTGCCGGTTCGACTCCGGCCATCGGCACCAAAACAATTAAATATATTTAAGAGCTTACACCCACGTTTAAAAGGTGTGGCTTAGGTGACATGCTGGTAACAAAACAAAGGGGAAAACCTGGCCAATGTTGACAGAATATCTACCCATTCTTATTTTTCTAATATTTGGCGTTATCTTTGGCGTGGTGCCCATTGCACTCGGCTATTATGCAGGGCCAAATAATCCTGATGATGCAAAGCTCTCTCCATACGAGTGTGGTTTTGAAGCATTTGAAGATTCTCGCATGAAGTTTGATGTGCGATTTTATCTTGTTGCAATCCTATTTATTATTTTTGATTTGGAAATCGCCTTCCTATTTCCGTGGGCCGTTGTTCTAGAAGAGTTGGGTATGTTTGGCTATCTGGCAATGACGATGTTTCTTGGTATTTTGGTGATTGGTTTTATTTACGAGTGGAAGAAAGGGGCCTTGGAGTGGGAATAGAAGGTATCCTCAAAAAAGGTGTCGTGACCACCAGTGCTGATAAATTAATCAACTGGGCGCGTACTGGCTCACTTTGGCCGATGACATTCGGTTTGGCCTGCTGTGCTGTCGAGATGATGCACGCTGGGGCATCACGTTATGACCTAGATCGCTTCGGTATTATTTTTCGCCCGAGTCCGCGCCAATCAGATGTGATGGTTGTTGCAGGAACCCTGGTGAATAAAATGGCACCCGCACTGCGAAAAGTTTATGACCAAATGGCGGAGCCACGCTGGGTTATCTCAATGGGTTCATGTGCAAATGGTGGCGGTTATTACCACTACTCATATGCGGTCGTTCGCGGTTGTGATCGCATCGTGCCGGTTGATATCTATATTCCGGGTTGCCCACCAACGGCTGAAGCACTGCTGTATGGGATTATCCAGCTGCAGAATAAGATCAAAAGAACGAATACAATTGCTCGTTTGTAAAAAGAACACATAGAGACTTTAACTATGGGTAACGAAAATACAAAGTTGGCATCGCAGTTAAGTGAGCAATTTGGTGGTTTGATAGAATCGTCAGTTGTCGCTTTAGGTGAAACCACTATTGAAGTATCTAGCAGCAATATGTTGCCGCTATTTCAAGCGCTGCGTGATGAGTCTGCATTTGGCTTCGACCAACTGATTGATCTTTGCGGTGTGGACTACTCGGCATATGGTTCTGCCGAGTGGGAGACCGTTTCGGCGACTGCCGAGGGGTTTAGTCGAGGTGTTGAACGTGATCAAACCGGTGTTCCTGCATTCGAGAAGGCAGCTTGGAGCAAGCCGCGATTTGCCGTGGTCTATCACCTTCTTTCCGTTGCTAACAATCAACGCCTGCGAGTTAGAGTGTTTGCGGATGATACGGTGCCGCAAGTTGAATCAGTCACCGCTATCTGGAGTTGTGCTGATTGGTTTGAACGTGAGGCATTTGACCTCTACGGTATCCTGTTTGCGGGTCATCCTGATCTGCGTCGTCTATTGACTGATTATGGCTTTATTGGCCACCCTTTCCGCAAAGACTTCCCACTGCTGGGTACCGTTGAGATGCGTTATGATGATGATAAAAAACGTGTCGTTTATGAGCCGCTGCAAACAGAGCTGCGTGTGCTTGTTCCTCGGGTGATTCGTGACGATCGCCACAACGAAATGGCCGAGGAGAAATAGCATGTCGGAGATTCGTAACTACACGCTTAATTTTGGTCCTCAGCACCCCTCAGCTCATGGTGTTTTACGTCTGGTACTTGAGATGGATGGTGAGACCATTGACCGGGCAGATCCGCATATTGGCCTACTGCATCGTGGTACCGAAAAACTGGCAGAAACAAAGCCATTTAACGCCAACTTACCTTATATGGATCGTCTTGATTACGTCTCGATGATGTGCAATGAGCACGCCTATGTGATGTGTCTGGAAAAGATGCTCGGCTTGGAAGTGCCCGAGCGCGCACAGTACATTCGAGTAATGTTTGATGAAATTACTCGTATTTTGAATCACCTGTTGTGGTTAGGTGCCCACGCACTGGATATTGGCGCCATGACCGTGTTTCTCTACGCATTTCGTGAGCGTGAAGATCTGATGGATTGCTATGAAGCAGTCTCTGGTGCGCGGCTCCATGCCGCCTATTACCGTGTAGGTGGTGTCTATCGAGACCTGCCCGGCAATATGCCACACTACGAGCCTTCCAAGTGGCACAATGCCAAGGAAGTGGCGAAGATGAATGAGAATCGCCAGGGATCGTTGCTCGACTTTATCGAAGACTTTACCGCACGCTTCCCAACCTATGTTGATGAGTATGAAACCCTGCTGACAGATAATAGAATCTGGAAACAACGTACCGTTGGCATCGGTGTGGTGACACCCGAGCGTGCGCTACAAATGGGCTTTACCGGGCCGATGATTCGAGGCTCTGGTATTGAATGGGATCTGCGCAAAAAACAACCTTATGAAGTATACGACAAGCTGGATTTTGATATTCCAGTGGGCAAAGAGGGTGATTGTTATGATCGCTACCTGGTTCGTATTGAAGAGATGCGCCAGTCAAATCGCATTATCAAACAATGCGTCACCTGGCTTCGCAACAATCCGGGGCCGGTTATACTACAAGATCACCGCTTTGCAGCACCTGCACGTGAGGACATGAAGGGTGATATGGAGTCACTGATTCATCACTTTAAACTCTTTACCGAGGGCTATTGCGTGCCAGCGGGTGAGGCTTATGCGGCTGTTGAACACCCCAAGGGCGAGTTTGGCATCTATATGGTTTCAGACGGTGCTAACAAACCTTATCGGATAAAAATAAGAGCACCAGGTTTTGCTCATATTGCGGCAACAGATGAGATGTCACGTGGCCACATGCTGGCTGATGTGGTTGCCGTGATCGGGACACAAGATATTGTATTTGGGGAGGTCGACCGTTGAGTTCACAGACTAGCACCGTTCTTTCTGACGCTATCATCGCTGAAATTGATAAGTACGTAGCAAAATACCCAGCAGAGCAAAAGCAGTCTGCCGTTATGGCGGCACTTCATGTGGTTCAAGATGCAAGTGGTGGATCACTTACAACGGAACTCATGGATGCGGTGGCTGATTATCTTGAGATGCCTGCGATTGCGGTCTATGAGGTGGCGACGTTCTACTCGATGTATGAACTCAAGTCTGTTGGTAAACACAAAATTTCCATTTGTACCAATATCTCTTGCCTTCTCTGTGGATCTGACAAGATTGTTAATCATCTTAATGATAAGTTGGGTATTAAATTTGGCCAAACTAGCAGTGATGGGCAATTTACCCTGAAAGAGGTTGAATGCCTTGGTGCATGCGGTGGGGCGCCAATGTTTCAGATTGGCAAGACATATTACGAGAATCTGACCGCAGAAAAAGTGGATCAGATTCTGGATAGCTTGGATTAATATTATGGCAAATGAAGTCTGCTTCCGGCTCAACCACCTTGATAAGTCATGGACACTCGATGTCTATCAGGCAAATGGTGGTTATGATGTGTGGAAAAAAATCCTCAAGGAGAAAACCTCTCCGGATGAAATTATTGACGAGCTGAAAATATCCGCTCTCCGTGGCCGAGGTGGTGCAGGTTTCCCAACAGGCTTAAAGTGGAGCTTTATGCCACGTAATACGCCGGGACAGAAATATATTGTCTGTAACTCGGATGAGGGTGAGCCAGGCACATTTAAAGATCGTGATATCCTCCGTTACAACCCGCATCAGCTGATTGAGGGCATGGCGATTGCTGGTTACACAATTGGTGCTACCCAAGGATATAACTATATTCGTGGTGAGTTTTATGAGCCAATTGAGCGCTTTCAATCAGCGATAGAAGAGGCACGCGCAGCCGGGCTTCTCGGTAAAAATATTATGGGTTCAGGTATTGATTTCGACCTTGAATTTCACGCGGGTGGCGGTGCTTATGTTTGTGGCGAAGAGACGGCACTGATAGAGTCGATCGAGGGTAAAAAAGGTCAGCCGCGCTTCAAACCGCCATTTCCGGCGAGCTTTGGTCTCTATGGTTGTCCAACCACGATTAACAACACCGAAACGCTGGCCTCTGTACCAATGATTCTTAAAAAGGGTGGCAAGTGGTTTCTCGAGCTGGGTAAACCAAATAATGGCGGCAGTAAGATTTTTGCGGTATCCGGCCATGTTAATAAGCCGGGTAACTACGAAGTGCCAATGGGTACGCCATTTTCTGCGCTACTTGAAATGGCCGGTGGTGTGCGTGATGGCCACAAGCTTAAAGCGGTCATTCCTGGTGGTTCATCAACGCCCGTTCTGCCGGGCGATGTGATGATGGATGCCACAATGGATTATGATGGTATATCCAAAGCGGGTTCTATGCTGGGTGCTGGTTCTGTCATCGTAATCGATGACTCCACCTGTATGGTTAAGGCGCTGGCACGTATATCCTATTTCTACTACGAAGAGTCATGTGGTCAGTGTACGCCATGCCGTGAGGGTACAGGTTGGTTGTCACGCATTGTCAATCGGATAGAGAATGGTCAGGGTCGCCCGGAAGATCTGGATCTTCTTTGTAATGTTTCACGGGCCATCGAGGGGCACACTATTTGTGCCCTTGGTGAAGCGGCTGCGGCTCCGGTTACCAGTTTTGTTAAGCAGTTTCGTGAAGAGTTTGAATATCACATCGAACATAAGAAATGTATGGTCGGTGGAGCCGGTTAAGGAGTCTCTGGTTAAGTCTGGATGGATTTAGGTTGAGAGTGAGTCGTTCGTTTGTTCCGAAATGCGCAGCACCCTTCGTTCTTATAGGTGCATTTTTCGGGATAAATAAGGGCAGCTTCAGCCAACAGAAAACATTCATGATTTGATCAGAGCTTCCTTGATCGTCGGTAATAAATAATGAGGCGTCGCCTCCCTAATGGTAGATTTTGATCGGATATGACTACAGTAAATATCGAAATCGATGGCAAAAAAGTAGAAGCCCGTAACGGCTTAATGCTTATTGAGGCTGCTGACGAAGCTGGAATTGATATTCCACGCTTTTGCTACCACAAAAAACTCTCGATTGCTGCCAATTGTCGCATGTGTCTAGTTGAGGTTGAGAAGGCTGCAAAGCCTCTTCCGGCCTGTGCTACGCCGGTAACAGATGGGATGAGAATCTTTACCCGTTCACCTCGAGCGATCAATGCACAAAAAGGTGTTATGGAGTTTTTACTCATAAATCACCCCCTTGACTGCCCTATTTGTGATCAAGGTGGTGAGTGTGAGCTACAAGATATTGCAGTTAATTATGGTAATAGCGAGTCTAAATTCCGAGAAAACAAACGAATTGTCACAGATAAGGATATTGGGCCGCTTATCGCTACTGATATGACGCGCTGCATTCACTGTACTCGCTGTGTCCGTTTCGGTGATGAAATTGCGGGTATCCGTGAAATTGGATCAACAGGTCGTGGCGAACATATGGAGATTGGGACCTATGTTGCTGGAAGTGTCACCTCCGAGGTCTCTGGGAATGTTATTGATCTCTGCCCGGTAGGTGCGCTTACCTCAAAACCTTACCGTTATAGTGCTCGTGCGTGGGAGCTGACGGTTGCTCCGGCGATTGCCGCCCACGACTGTTTAGGCTCGAATACCTTGGTTCACAGTCGTAACAACGAAGTGCTTCGCGTTGTACCTCGCGATAATGAAGCCATCAATGAATCGTGGATATCAGATCGTGACCGCTTCTCATATGAGGGTGCTAATAGTGATGAGCGCTTAACCACACCCATGATAAAGGTTGACGGTGAGTGGCAAGAGGCGGATTGGAATACTGCGCTCGAAAATGCCTCGAGGGGAGTTCAGTCGGTTGTCGATGCTTCGGGCGCTGAGCAGCTGGGTTGCCTTGT
>JALSJH010000040.1 GCA_026989455.1 Chromatiales bacterium
CCACGGCTGATTACACCGTGGCATTAACTGCCTATCGGAGTGCATCACTTGAAGCGTGTGCCGATGTGCTACTGCCGATTACACCGTTGACAGAAACCTCAGGCTCCCTAGTTAATGTGGAAGGGTGTATGCAGTCTTTTTCTGCTGCGGTGATGCCAAAGGGTGAATCACGCCCGGCATGGAAGGTGCTACGTGTATTGGGTAATATTTTTGATATTGAAGGGTTTGAGTACCTCTCCAGTAGTGACGTGAACCAAGAGTTGCAAGCAATGATATCGAATGTGAAGCCAGCTAGCCAAACGGTGTCGGCACTCTCTGGTGATGTTGCGGTGGCTGAAGGTTTGCAGAGAATATCAGAGTGCGCGATCTACTCGGGTGATGCGCAAATCCGTCGCTCCGCTAGCTTGCAGCTGACCCGTGATGGCTTGGAAAGCTCCGCAGTGCAACTCAATAGTGCTACGGCTGAGAAGAGTGGCGTGCTTGATTGTACGCACCTACGACTCAAGCAGGGTGATGTGGAAATTGACATGCCAATGGTTATAAATGATCGTGTTGCCGATGGCGCACTCTTGGTATACAGTGGCCTGCCGCAGACATCGGGTCTTGCCGCAGATTTTTCACCAATAACAATTAAAAAAGCTTAATTAAGCTGTGTTTCAGGGGTGAGAGGGTTTAATGATTGAGACATTGCAAAATTTGTTGAGTTTCCTGCCTGAGGTAGTGCTGAGTTTAGTCATCATTACGGTGAAGATTCTTGCGATTGTGTTGCCTATAATGGGTGCCGTGGCCTATTTGACTCTAGCTGAGCGTAAAGTTATCAGTTATATACAGGTTCGAATTGGCCCGAATAGAGTCGGCCCTCGTGGTTTGTTGCAACCGATCGCTGATGCGCTTAAGTTGATCATGAAAGAGGTGATTGTACCTGCTCAGGCAAATAAAAAGCTGTTCATGATTGCACCGGTTTTGGCTTTTGCACCTGCAATAGCTGCATGGGCTGTCGTGCCATTTGATGAAGGCATGGTTCTGTCAAATATTGATGCATCGCTACTCTATATATTGGCCATTACCTCAATGGCTGTTTATGGTGTCATTCTCGCCGGTTGGGCATCCAATTCAAAGTACGCTTTTTTGGGTGCAATGCGATCTGCTGCACAGATAGTGTCGTATGAAATCGCAATGGGCTTTGCGCTGGTGACGGTGCTTATGGCTGCAGGCAGCCTGAATCTAACTGAGATTGTTAACGCCCAGCAGGGCGGTGTGTGGATGTGGTTCTTCATCCCGCTATGGCCAATGTTCCTTGTCTATTATATTTCAGGATTAGCAGAAACCAACCGCGCTCCGTTTGACGTTGCTGAGGGTGAATCTGAGATTGTTGCTGGCTTCCATGTTGAGTACTCCGGCATGACATTCTCAATATTCTTCCTTGCTGAATATGCGAACATGATATTGATCGCGCTGTTAACTGCGCTGATGTTTTGCGGCGGCTGGTTATCACCTTTCCAAGGCATTCCAGTATTAGAGTCAATGTTTAGTTGGGTGCCAGGAATTGTCTGGTTGTTGCTTAAGACAAGTTTCTTCCTGTTCTTATTCCTTTGGTTCCGTGCAACCTTTCCACGTTACCGCTATGACCAAATCATGCGACTCGGTTGGAAAGTGCTAATTCCAATCACTATTTTTTGGGTACTACTGCTTGGTTTGGCTATTGTTGAAGGCTGGGGCCCCTGGTTTGGCTAGGAGGCCGTCCGAGAATAGAAGCCGTAGCGAGGAGAAGCAATTTTGAGTACATTTTTTCGGTTATTTGAGGCGAATAGTTGTTCATGTTTAACGAAAATGAGCGCAAAAATGGGCTGGAATGGCTTTTCCGCAGTAGGCTCTCTATTTTCGGACGGACTCCTAGGGGTTGGAGAAGAGATTTATGACTGCTATTAAACACTTTTTTAAGACTTTTTTCCTTTGGGAGCTTGTGCTTGGTCTTAAGCTGACGGGTAAGTACCTGTTTGCACGCAAGATCACGGTTCAGTACCCAGAAGAGAAAACACCTCAGTCTAATCGATTTCGCGGTCTGCACGCGCAGCGTCGTTATGCGAATGGTGAGGAGCGTTGTATCGCATGCAAGCTTTGCGAGGCAGTCTGCCCAGCGCTGGCGATCACCATTGATATGGAAGAGCGTGAAGATGGTTCGCGCCGTACCACTCGCTACGACATAGACCTTTCTAAATGTATTTTTTGCGGTTTTTGTGAAGAGTCGTGCCCAGTTGATGCGATTGTTGAAACGCGTCATTTCGAGTACTGTGGCGATGTCCGCGAAGATTTGCTCATGACAAAAGAGAAGCTGTTGGCTGTTGGTGACCGCTTTGAAACAGAAATTGCAAATGATCGCGCTGCTGATGCGCAGTATCGCTAATTAACCTAATGGCGCAATATCATGGCTTTTGAACTGATCATATTTTATATTTTTTCCACCATACTTGTGGGCTCAGCGCTGGCGGTTATTACCGTGCGAAACCCAATCTATGCTGCACTCTTTTTGGTGCTCGCCTTCTTTACCTGTGCGGGCGTTTGGCTGCTGCTTGAAGCGGAGTTTCTTGCCATTACACTGGTGCTTGTCTATGTCGGTGCGGTTATGGTGCTGTTCCTTTTCGTGGTGATGATGCTCGATATAAATTTGGCACCACTGAAAGAGGGTTTTATAAGATTCCTTCCGGTTGGTGTTGCGGTGGGTGTCATTATCCTTATCCAGATGGCGATGATTCTCGGTCCAGAGAATTTTGGCCTAGAGAAGTTTGCAATGCCAGTAGGGCAGGGTGAAGACTACAGCAATACAAAGGCTCTCGGACGTATCTTATATACTACCTATGTCTACCCCTTCGAGATTGCGGCCGTTATTCTGCTGGTCGCGATTATTGCAGCGATTTCATTAACGCTGCGAAAGCGCCCGGATTCTAAAAAACAAAATGTTGCTGATCAGGTGAAGGTGCGCCGTGAAGACCGTGTTCGCTTGGTTAAGATGCCCGCCACAAAAAAAGATGAGGTACAGTCATGATTACGTTGTCCCATTTCCTCATTTTGAGTGCGATACTATTTTGCATCAGCATGGCGGGTATCTTCATAAACCGTAAAAATATTATTATTTTGCTGATGGCCATTGAACTGATGCTGCTTGCGGTTAATATTAATTTTGTTGCCTTTTCATACTATCTCAATGATTTGGCGGGTCAGGTTTTCGTGTTCTTCATATTGACCGTTGCCGCTGCTGAGGCCGCAATCGGACTCGCCATTCTCGTAGTGCTATTCCGCAATAAGCGCACTATCAATGTTGACAGCCTTGATTCTCTGAAGGGATAACGATGACAGATTCTATGCATAACGTTTATCTCGCCATTGTGTTGGCACCACTGGTTGGTGCGATCATTGCGGGTCTATTTGGTAAACAGGTCGGCCGATCAGGTGCGCACTGGGTCACCAATATTGGTGTTGCGGTCTCTTTTGTTCTCTCTGTCGTTGTTTTTAAACACATGATAATCGATGGTGCAGAGAGCTATAACGCATCTGTTTACACTTGGCTGATCAGTGATGGCATAAAGTTTGAGATTGGTTTTTTGGTTGATGAGCTGACGGCGATGATGATGGTCGTTGTAACCTTTATATCTCTGATGGTACATATTTATACCATTGGCTATATGAAAGATGACCCTGGTTATCAACGCTTTTTTAGTTATATATCGCTATTCACGTTCTCCATGTTGACGCTGGTGATGGCTAATAACTTCATGCAGCTTTTCTTTGGCTGGGAAGCGGTGGGGCTGGTTTCGTATCTACTGATTGGTTTTTGGTATAAAAAAGAGACCGCAATCTATGCAAACTTAAAAGCATTTTTGGTTAATCGGGTGGGTGATTTTGGCTTTCTGCTGGGTATTGCTGCGGTGGTTATGTACTTCAATACGCTCGACTATGCCGAGGTATTTGCGGTGGCTCCCATGATGGCCGATATCACCATACAGGTGATACCGGGTCTGGACTGGTCACTGATGACCGTCATTTGCATCCTATTATTTATTGGCGCGATGGGTAAGTCTGCGCAGGTGCCACTCCATGTTTGGCTCCCTGACTCCATGGAAGGTCCAACGCCGATTTCTGCACTGATACATGCCGCTACCATGGTAACCGCAGGCATCTATATGGTCGCTCGGATGTCGCCACTCTATGAGCAATCGACCACCGCACTAAGTTTTATTCTGATAATTGGTGCCATAACAGCACTTTCGATGGGCTTTCTCGGTATTATCCAAAACGATATTAAACGCGTCATTGCCTATTCGACACTTTCACAGCTGGGCTATATGACGGTTGCGTTGGGTGCATCAGCTTATGCAGCCGGTGTGTTCCATCTAATGACACATGCATTTTTCAAGGCGCTGTTGTTTCTCGCGGCAGGGTCGGTGATTATCGCGATGCACCATGAGCAGGATATTCGCAAGATGGGGGGGTTGAAAAAATACCTACCCGTTACCTACGGGGCGATGTTGATCGGCTCCCTTGCACTGATCGGTTTTCCATTCTTCTCAGGGTTTTTCTCTAAAGATGCCATTATTGAGGCAGTGCGACACTCAGAAATAACCGGAGCGGGTTTTGCTTATGTTTGTATCTTGTTGGGCGTATTTGTTACCGCGTTCTACAGTTTCCGTATGTTCTTTCTGGTGTTTCATGGCAAAGAACGTATGGATGAACATACTAAACAACACCTGCATGAGTCGCCAAAGGTTGTTACTTGGCCACTGATAGCCCTTGCGATACCCTCCGTTCTTGCGGGTGGTTATTTCATCGGCCCAATGCTGTTCGGTGATTTTTTCGGCAACGCGATCTATGTTTCTCCAGAGCGTGATACGCTGGCGATTGTCGGCGGCTACTACACAGGTGTAGTCGGCTTTGTAGCGCACGCGTTTGCTGGTCCTGCTATCTATCTCGCTGCGGGAGGTGTCGGCTTGGCCTGGTTCTTCTATATGAAGCGTCGTGACTTGCCGGGTAAAATACAGAAAACATTTAAGCCCATTAATACGATTCTCGAAAATAATTACGGCTTTGATCGCTTTAATGAAGTTGTTTTTGCCAATGGTTCACGGATGCTGGGTCGCTTCTTCTGGAAGGTGGGTGACGTGATGATTATTGACGGCATAATGGTCAATGGAACTGCAAATGCGGTAGGTTGGATTGCTGCGAAGGCTCGCCGCATTCAGACCGGCTACCTCTATCACTATGCATTCTCAATGATTATTGGTCTGTTGTTGTTGCTGAGCTGGATTCTGCTCAAATAATAAAAAAGGTTATGATTTAAATGTCAGATTTGCCACTACTCAGTCTGGTTATTTGGGTGCCGATTATCGGAGCCCTGTTTGTGCTTGCCTGTCATTCAGAGGAGAGAGCACCGCTTGCGCGAATTCTAGCGCTGACAGTTGCTGTTGTGACCTTTCTCTTGTCTATATTGCTCTATACAGGTTTTGACCTGACCACCCATGAAATGCAGTTTGTTGAGCATGTTTCGTGGATTCCCGCATTCAATGTTTTTTACCATCTTGGTGTCGATGGCATTTCAATGCCGCTGATTATTTTGACAACCTTTTCCACTGTTTTGGTGGTCTTGGCGGGATGGGAAGTTATTAAGCACAAGCCTGCACTCTACATGGCCTCATTCTTGATTATGATGGGTTTCATGAACGGTGTTTTTGCGGCACTTGATGCTGTTTTGTTCTATGTGTTTTGGGAAGCGCTGTTGATTCCAATGTTTCTCGTTATTGGTATCTGGGGCGGTCCGCGCCGGGTTTATGCAACGATCAAGTTTTTCTTGTATACCTTCTTTGGTTCGGTATTCATGCTGATCGCATTGATCTACATGTATATGGAGTCAGGCAGCTTCTCAATTCTTGGGATGCAGGATATGTCGCTGGGCTTGACGGCGCAGATATGGATATTCTTGGCGTTCCTGATTGCATTTGCAGTCAAGGTTCCCATGTGGCCGGTACATACTTGGTTGCCTGATGCTCACGTGGAGGCACCGACAGGTGGCTCGGTTATTCTGGCGGCTATTATGCTGAAGCTAGGTGCCTATGGTTTCTTGAGGTTCAGCTTGCCGATAACCCCGGATGCGAGTGCTGAGCTGGCATGGCTGGTGATTACCCTCTCATTGATCGGTATCGTCTATATCGGCTTTGTTGCGCTGGCGCAATCCGATATGAAAAAGCTAGTGGCCTACTCATCCATTGCCCATATGGGGTTCGTAACGCTTGGCCTCTTTGTTCCTTTCTTGATTTTTTCCAATACCGGGTCAATGTCGGGTGCGGCACTGGGCTTAGAGGGTGCGATGGTGCAAATGGTCTCCCATGGTTTTGTTTCAGGTGCCATGTTCCTCTGTATCGGGGTTCTTTATGATCGCATGCATAGCCGTGAAATCAGCTCTTATGGTGGGGTGGCCGAGAAGATGCCGTGGTTTGCTGCCTTTGCGGTTCTGTTTGCCATGGCAAATGCTGGGCTACCTGGAACATCCGGTTTTGTCGGAGAGTTTATGGTTATCCTCAGTGCATTCAAAGCTAATTTCTGGATCGCCTTTTTGGCGGGAACAACATTAATTATCGGTGCAGCATATACACTGTGGATGATCAAACGGGTCTTCTTTGGTGCGGTCAGCAATGAAAATGTAGAAAAACTCGAAGACTTGAATAAACGAGAGTTTTTCATATTAACAACCCTGGCTATCGCTGTGCTTGTGCTGGGTATATGGCCTGCACCGTTACTTGAAGTGATGCACCCAACTGTAGATAATCTGATTTACCAAATCAGCAGCTCTAAACTATAACAAGGTCGAGTAATAGAGTATGAACTTTGAAGTGCCGAATTTTACGCCTGCGATACCAGAGATGTTTGTGCTCGGTATGGCGTGTGTCATCCTGTTATTAGACCTCTTCGTTACAGATAAAGGTCGTGTGCTGACCTATATCCTGTCATTGGCAACGCTTGCCATCGCAGCGGTCTTAACCATCACGCTACATACCCCCGAGCCAGTTTATACCTTCAGTGGCAGCTATGTGGCGGATCCTATGTCAGCACTGTTAAAGGTGTTTATCTATCTGACAACGGCGTGTGTATTGATCTACTCACGAGACTACCTGCTCCAACGTGACTTACTAAAAGGCGAGTTTTACGTCCTCACACTGTTCGCCGTTTTGGGTATGATGATTATGGTCTCAGCCCACAGTTTCATTACGATCTACCTTGGTCTGGAGCTACTCTCTCTCTGTTTATACGCTATGGTTGCGCTTAATCGCGACTCGGAAGTTTCGACGGAAGCCGCCATGAAGTACTTTATTTTGGGTGCTTTGGCATCCGGTCTTCTGCTCTATGGCATGTCGATACTCTATGGAATGACCGGCTCCTTGGATATCGCGGTTGTCGGCGAGAGAGTTATGGAAGCTGATCACGATAATATCGTGCTGATCTTCGGTCTGGTGTTTGTGATTATTGGCCTTGCATTTAAGTTAGGCGCAGTTCCTTTCCATATGTGGATTCCAGATGTTTATCACGGTGCGCCCACGCCAGTCACACTGTTTATTGGCACAGCGCCAAAATTAGCAGCCTTTGCAATGGTGATGCGTATGTTGGTTGAGGGTATGCAAGGGTTGCATGTGCATTGGCAAGAGATGTTAATTATATTGGCTATTTTGTCGATCGGTATCGGCAATATAATCGCAATCGCCCAAGGCAATATTAAACGGATGCTGGCCTACTCAACCATCGCACATGTTGGCTTTATTCTGCTGGGTGTGATGACGGGTACCGCGTTCGGCTACTCTGCCGCGATGTTTTATGTTATCTCCTATGTAATTATGGGGCTGGGCGGTTTTGGTATGATTATTCTACTGAGTCGCCAAGGTTTTGAAGCTGACAAGATTGACGACTTCAAAGGCTTGAACGACAGAAGCCCATGGTTTGCCTTAATGATGATGATTCTTATGCTCTCTATGGCAGGTGTTCCCCCCGCTTTGGGCTTCTACGCAAAGTTGGCGGTGCTTGAGTCAGTGGTTAATGCAGGCTTTATCTGGCTGGCCGTGCTGGCAGTTATCTTCTCTGTTGTTGGTGCCTTTTATTACCTGCGAGTCATCAAGGTTATGTATTTCGACAAGGCGGAGGATACTAACCCTATTATTGCTGGTAGTGATATGAAAATTGTGCTGAGTCTCAACTCATTGGCTGTATTGGCGCTTGGGATATTCCCGGCAGGGTTGATGGCGCTCTGCATGACGGCACTGTAGACATGAAATAGTGTGAGTGGTTCTGATTTCCCTCGAATGCTCCTTGCTTAGTGGATGTGGATGTGGTCTACTGCACCACCAGTTTTAGAGGCCATGCTCAGTTTGGTCGACGTGTTACGAAAATTATAACTACCTCAACGCCTGCTAAATGGCAGACCTCTTAATGATAAAGAGAGGATGTACGCAGTGTGGAATAAGTTTAAAAAGCGAAAGTGGCGGAATTGGTAGACGCGCTGGATTTAGGTTCCAGTGGGGCAACCTGTGAGAGTTCGAGTCTCTCCTTTCGCACCATATTTATCGAAAGAGCTCTTTATGAGCTCTTTTTTTTACGTTAGTGTAATGAGTTTTTCTTAAGGAGTATCTTATGCAGGTTTCAGTCGAAACAACATCCGTTCTAGAGCGCCGCATGAAGGTCGAGGTCCCTGAAGAGCGTATCAAATCCGAAGTCGACAGCCGTTTGAAATCAATTGCACGGACAGCGCGTATTGATGGTTTTCGTGCGGGTAAAGTACCCATGAGTGTCATTAGAAAACGTCACCACGGCCAAGTGCTGCAAGAGGTCATTGGTGAGGTTATCCAGAGTACATTCTATGAGGCGATTAGCAACGAAAAGCTGCAGCCTGTCGGTTCACCTTCAATCGATCCTCAGCCGTTGGCTGAAGATGGTGGGCTTTTATATATTGCAACCTTTGAGGTATACCCTGATGTGACTCTCGCGGCGATGGAGTCGCTGACGATTGAGAAACCAGTGGTTGAAATTGCACCTTCTGATATTGATGCCATGATCGACAAAGTTCGTAAGCAACGCTCTGCTTGGCAGGTTGTTGAGCGTGCAGCTACCGATAAAGATCGCGTTAATATAGACTTTAAAGGCTCGATCGATGGCGAGGAGTTTGCGGGTGGTGCAGCAGAAAAGATGCCAGTAGAGCTAGGTGCAGGACGTATGATTGCCGGGTTTGAAGATCAGTTGGTTGGTGTTGTGGCAGGTGAAGAGCGTACTTTGGATCTCAGCTTCCCAGAAACGTATCACGCCAAAGAGCTGGCTGGAAAACCTGTTCAGTTTGCAGTCACTGTCAATTCAGTCGAAGAGCCTGCGGTTGCGGCACTGGATGAAGAGTTTGTTAAATCACTGGGTATCGAAAGCGGCAGCGTCGATGAGCTGCGCGAGCAAATAGCAAAAAGTATGCAGCTTGAACTTGATAGTGCGCTACGTGCTGCACTTAAGAGGCAAGTGACTGAAAAGCTGTTTGAAATTAATGAGGTAGCCGTTCCAAAGGCGCTGATTGATCAAGATGTGGCAGCCTCTGCTGAGCGTTCAAATACGTCACTAGATAGCTTGAGTGATGAGCAACGTGCCGAGATGGCTGAAGCATCGAAAAAGCGCGTTACGATAGGCCTGATATTTTCCCAAATAATAAAAGAAAATGATTTGAGTGTAAGCCCTGAGCGGTTGCGAGCTGAAGTGGAGAAAATGGCATCCACCTATGATGACCCGCAGCAGGTCATTGATTGGTACTTCAATGATGCGGGTAGACGTTCAGATGTAGAGGCGGTAGTGCTGGAAGATTTGATTGTTGACTTCGTTCTCGATGCGGTTAAAGTGACTGAAGTACCATCAACTTTTGATGAGATGGTTAAATCTTAAGAGATCTCTGATTCAGCCAGCATAAAATATTCATGACTTGTTCAGAGCTTTCCTAATAAACCTGAAAAAGAAAAGGTGTTATGACGGATATTCAAAGTGGCTTAGTGCCGATGGTTGTAGAACAGACTGCTCGAGGTGAGCGGTCGTACGATATTTATTCTCGCCTGCTAAAAGAGCGGGTTATATTTTTGGTTGGCCCTGTGGAAGATTACATGGCTAATCTAATTGTTGCACAGCTGCTTTTTCTGGAATCCGAAAATCCAGAGAAGGATATCCACCTCTATATTAACTCTCCGGGTGGCTCGGTCACAGCGGGTATGTCGATCTACGATACGATGCAATTTATCAAGTGTGATGTGAGCAGTATGTGTATCGGTCAGGCGGCTAGTATGGGTGCGCTGCTACTGGCGGGTGGCGCTGAGGGCAAGCGCTTTGCTCTGCCGCACTCGCGTGTCATGATTCACCAGCCATTGGGCGGTTTTCAGGGTCAAGCCTCGGATATTGAAATTCATGCTAGGGAGATCCTGCAAATCCGCGATCGCCTCAATAATGTTCTTGCCAGCCATACAGGACAACCCTTGGATGTTATCGCAAAAGATACCGACCGGGATAATTTTATGAGTGCGGCAGAAGCTAAAGAGTATGGCTTAATCGACGAAGTACTTGATAAGCGAACGGTGTCGGCTGAGTAGCACGGCGTGAGTGAGTCATTTGCGCTTGTTGAGAGTGATACGATTAACCTGTATACCAGTAAGGCCTAAGAGATGAGTGATGATAAACAGAATTCGGGCGATGACGAGAAACTGCTCTACTGTTCATTTTGTGGGAAAAGCCAGCATGAAGTTCGTAAGCTGATCGCAGGCCCCTCTGTCTATGTCTGTGATGAGTGTGTTGAACTCTGTAACGAAATTATTCGTGAAGAGATTGACGAGCAGGCACCGGGTGATGATGAAGAGAGCCTACCCACTCCCCATGAAATAAATAAACGTCTCGATGAGTACGTTATCGGCCAGGCGCGCGCTAAAAAAGTTCTCTCAGTAGCGGTTTATAATCACTACAAGCGACTAACAAGCTCGATCAAGGGCAATGAAGTTGAGCTATCTAAGAGCAATATTCTGCTGATCGGACCGACTGGCAGCGGTAAAACCCTCTTGGCCGAGACGCTTGCGCGCCTGCTCAATGTTCCTTTTACCATTGCCGATGCCACCTCGCTAACGGAAGCGGGTTATGTCGGTGAAGATGTAGAGAACATCATTCAAAAGCTTCTCCAGAAGTGTGATTATGATGTTGAGCGTGCCCAGACAGGTATAGTCTACCTAGATGAAATTGATAAAATTTCCCGCAAATCAGATAACCCCTCAATTACCCGCGATGTCTCCGGTGAAGGCGTTCAACAAGCGCTGCTAAAGTTGATCGAAGGCACGGTGGCATCGGTTCCTCCTCAAGGTGGGCGTAAACATCCACAGCAAGAGTTTTTGCAGGTGGACACCTCAAATATTCTCTTTATCTGTGGCGGCGCATTTGATGGACTAGAGAAGGTGATTCGCGATCGAACCGAAAAATCGGGTATCGGTTTTTCTGCGCTAGTGAAGGGCGATAGTGAACGTGAGGCACCAGGTGTAGCACTTGTCGATGTCGAGCCTGATGATCTGGTGCGGTTTGGCCTGATTCCGGAGTTTGTTGGACGACTACCGGTTATTGCTAGCCTAGAGCAGCTAGACGAAGAGGCCTTTATTCAGATCCTCACGGAGCCTAAAAACGCATTGATAAAGCAATATGCACGCCTGTTTGAGATGGAAGGGTGTGAGTTGGAGTTTCGTGAGGATGCGCTGCATGCAGTCGCGAAAAAGGGAATGGAGCGAAAAACCGGTGCGCGTGGTCTTCGTTCAATTATGGAGAATATACTGCTTGATACCATGTACGATATTCCATCAATGCAAGATGTTTCCAAGGTGGTTATTGATGCCGATGTTGTCTCTGGTGATTCAAAGCCATTGCTGGTTCATGATGGCGGCGAGCAGGCACCTCTGGTGGCCGCGAAGAACTAAATTTTCAGTTAAGGGTTGATTTGCAAAGAATCTATCGCCATTCTAGGGCTAGGGAAGCTCTGATTAAGTCTGGATGAATTTAGGCTGAGAGGAAATTGTTCTCATTTGTTTCGAAATGCGCAGTAATAGTCGCTCTATTGGTGCAATTTTCGGGATAAATGAGGGCGATTTCAACCAGCGTAAAGCATTCATGACTTGATCAGAGCTTCCCTAGGTAGTTTTAAGTAGTCTCCATCCAATCGGAGAGACCAGAGAGGATTCTTTGCAATGTCCCAAAAAGATAAATCATCAGAAATAATTGAAGACCAGTTGCTGGCAGTGCCGGTTCTTCCACTGCGTGATGTTGTTGTCTACCCCTATATGGTGATTCCTCTCTTTGTCGGCAGAGAAAAGTCGATCAAATCATTAGAAGCCGCAATGAAAGATGACAAGCAGGTGCTGCTTGTTGCTCAGCAAAATGCATCAGACGATGACCCCACGCCTGACGATGTTTACCGGGTCGGTACACTCGCAAATATTCTTCAGCTCTTGAAACTGCCTGATGGCACCATCAAAGTATTGGTTGAGGGTGGTGAGCGTGCCAAGATCATCCATTTTCTGGCTTCAGATGATTATTTCAAAGCGCAGGTGACCACCTTTTCTGCTCACGATCTGGATGAGCGCGAAGTGGAGGTTTTGACACGCTCTGTGCTGGCTCAATTTGATCAATATGTGAAGCTCAACAAAAAAATCCCCCCCGAAATACTCTCATCTCTATCAGGTATTGATGATCCTGCGCGTTTGGCAGATACCATTGCCGCACATATGTCACTGAAGATTGCTGAAAAGCAAAAACTACTTGAAACGGAAGATGTGCGTGAACGGTTGGAGCTGACGATTGGCTTTATGGAAAATGAGATCGACCTTCTCGAAGTCGAGAGGCGTATTCGCGGTCGAGTTAAACGTCAAATGGAGAAGAATCAACGGGAATACTATTTGAATGAGCAGATGAAGGCCATTCAGAAAGAGCTGGGCGAGATGGATGAGGCACAGAGCGAAATTGATGAGCTAGCGTCAAAAATTGAAGCGGCGGGTATGAGCAAAGCGGCCACTGAGAAGGCCAATGCGGAGCTGAACAAGCTGAAGATGATGTCACCCATGTCGGCAGAGGCGACCGTTGTTCGTAACTATATTGAGTGGTTGACGGGTGTTCCTTGGAAAAAACGGACAAAAGTCAGAAACGACTTGGTTCGCGCACAAAAAGTGCTCGATGAAGACCACTACGGCCTTAGTGAAGTAAAAGAGCGCATTCTGGAATACCTTGCAGTCCAACAGCGTGTTGGCAAGGTTAAAGGTGCCATATTGTGCTTAGTGGGGCCGCCAGGTGTGGGTAAGACCTCATTGGGTCAATCAATCGCACGGGCAACTAACAGGAAATTTGTACGCATGGCTCTCGGTGGTGTTCGTGATGAAGCTGAGATTCGTGGGCACAGACGTACCTATATCGGCTCAATGCCCGGTAAGATTGTGCAAAGCTTATCCAAAATAAAGGTCAAAAACCCGCTTTTTTTGCTGGATGAGATTGACAAGATGTCAGCAGATTCCCGTGGTGATCCGTCATCTGCCATGCTCGAAGTGCTCGACCCTGAACAGAACAGCAGTTTTGCCGATCACTATTTAGAGGTCGATTATGACCTTTCCGATGTGATGTTTATTGCGACCTCCAATTCAATGAATATTCCCGGCCCCCTTCTTGATCGTATGGAAGTTATTCGAATTCCTGGTTACACAGAAGATGAAAAATTTAACATTGCATCGCGCTATTTATTGCCAAAGCAGATGAAAAGTAATGGGCTGAAAGATTCGGAAATAACCATTACTGAGGATGCTATTCGTGATGTTATCCGCTACTACACGCGGGAGGCTGGGGTACGAAACCTTGAGCGTGAGCTTGCAAAAGTCTGCCGTCGCGTGGTTAAAAAGGCATTGCTTTCAAAGGATAAGACGACAACGGTTGAGGTGAGTATTGCCAACCTTGAGGATTATCTGGGTGTGCAACGCTTCCGTTACGGTGAGGCGGAAGAGGATGATCGTATCGGTCAGGTGAATGGGTTGGCGTGGACTGAAGCGGGCGGAGATCTATTGACGATTGAAACGGCTGTTGTTGCCGGTAAAGGTAAGCAATTCCTCACGGGTAAACTGGGTGATGTGATGAAAGAGTCGATCCAGGCGGCGTTAACCGTGGTGCGCAGTCGAACCACTGCATTGGGTATTCCTGCAGATTTTGCCGATCAAAATGATATACACATCCACGTGCCTGAGGGCGCGATTCCTAAAGATGGGCCTAGTGCGGGTGTTGGTATGTGCACTGCACTGGTCTCGGCTCTGACAAATATTCCTGTAAAGGCTGATGTGGCAATGACGGGTGAAATCACCCTGAGAGGCGAGGTTTTACCAATTGGTGGGCTTAAAGAGAAACTGCTAGCGGCTCATCGTGGTGGCATAAAAACAGTCATCATCCCAGAAGAGAACCGGCGAGACCTAAAAGAGATACCCGATAATATTCTCAAGTATGTGGAAGTGCATCCTGTTAAATGGATCGATGAGGTGTTTGCGTTGGCACTCAAGGTTATGCCCGTGCCAAGCGATGAGATGAAAAAAAACGAGAGTAGCGCAAAAACAGGTGTGCAAAACAGGCAGGCCCACTGAGCGCTGTGTAGTGCGGCTTTATGAATAGTTGTGTGATATTTGAGCAAATAGCATGAAATATCACCCACTATTGGGTATACCTGTTGACGCAAGCGGCTTGCAGTTGATATAAACGCAACATCCAAGCTGTATATAAATTGTTAATACCATAAAAACGGGTGTAGAAATTGCGCCTATCAAGCAATAAAAAGGGGATTGAAAATGAATAAAACTGAATTAGTCGATGCCGTAGCCGAAAGTGCGGACTTATCAAAAGCTTCAGCGGCTCGTGCTGTAGATGCCGCCCTAGCCGCGATCAGTGGAACTCTTGCACAAGGCGATCAAGTTGCACTGATTGGCTTTGGCACATTCTTGGTTCGTGATCGTGCAGCCCGCACAGGTCGTAATCCCCGCACCGGTGACAGCATCGAAATAGCGGCCGCTAAAATTCCGGCATTTAAGCCCGGTAAAGCGTTAAAAGATGCGGTTAATAAATAGATTGTAAGTTTTGGGTGTCTTGTCTGGCCATTTGAGTGTTAGCCTTTCAGTTTAGGGCTGCCGCCCCGGTTCAGTTTGCACCCACTTGAACATGAGGAGTGGTAGTTCAGTTGGTTAGAATACCGGCCTGTCACGCCGGGGGTCGCGGGTTCGAGTCCCGTCCACTCCGCCAATATAAAGAGAAAGGGTGCTTCGTTCCACGGGTGCCCTTTTTTCATATCTAAATTCAGACAACATGAGTTGTACTAACAATGCTTGATTTTATTCGTAGTCGCGCCCAAACATGGGTTGCATGGGTGATCGTTGGACTGATCATTGTTCCTTTTGCACTCTGGGGAATTGGTGATTATGCCACGGGTGGTGCGGAAGATAATGTGGCAACCATTAATGATGTAAACATCTCACAACGAGAGTTTCAGCGCGCCTACTATCAGCAGGAGCAGCGTTTAAAGCAGATGTTGGGTGAGAATTACGATGCCACCCTGTTTGAGGATCAGATGCGAAAAAGTGTTCTTGAGGGGATGATCTCTCAAGAGTTAATGGTTCAGGCTGCGCGGGATGAAGGCCTGCAAGTGGGTGCAACCCAGTTGGCGGCGGTTATCCAGAGTGTTTCCTCATTTCAGGAGAATGGGGCATTCAATCGCGCAACCTATGAGTCGACGTTGAAGGTGCAGGGTCAGTCAGCGGCTTATTTTGAGTCACGTGTCGCTAGAGACCTATTGTCGCAGCAGCTCTATGCGGCGGTACACGACTCTGCCATTGTTACTGACTATGACGTTGACATGCTGCTTAAGTTAGAGCGTCAGCAGCGCGAAGTCAGTTATGTCCAGATACCTGCGGCACGTTTTCTTGCTGATGCTGTTATCAGTAATGATGATATTGAATCACAGTATAGTGCGAGTATTGATCGTTATAAAATGCCCGAAATGCTGGATGTCGAATATCTTGAGCTTTCGATTGAATCGCTTAAGAACAGTGTCGATATAAGTGATAGTGCCCTTGAAGAGGCCTATCAGAATCAAAAAGAGGCGCTGGCCACTCCTGAGCAGCGCCGTGCGAGCCACATACTGATTGAAATACCTTTTGAAGCGAGTGATGAAGAGAAGCAGCTAGCAGAAGAGAAGGCGAACGATATTTTGGCCAGATTGAAAGGGGGTGACTCCTTTGATGCTTTGGCTAGAGAGTTTTCTGATGACCTTGGCTCATCTGAGCTGGGTGGTGATCTCGGTTTTTTCCGTCGCGGTGACATGGTGCCTGAATTTGATGCAAAAGTTTTTGCTATGAATGTGGGGGAGGTAAGTGAGCTGGTTGCAACTGAGTTTGGTTATCACATTATTCGCCTCGATGAAGTCGACGAAGGTGAGGTGCCGAGCTTTGCAGAAGTTAAAGATGTGCTGCTCGCTCAACTGCAGCAGAGTGAGGCAGAGCGCCTATACTATGATATGGCCGATCAGCTGACCAATCTGGTGTTCGAGTATCCAGACAACCTAGAGATTGCCGCAGATGAGTTAGGTCTCAAGATTGGCAAAGCGGAAGACGTTACACGTAACGATGCCCCCGGGATACTGGCAAACCCTTTAATTATGAGGGCGTTATTTTCAGATGAGGTTCTGAAAGAGAGATTAAACAGTGAGCCGGTTGATATTGGCAATGATCACCTGGTTGTAGTTCGTGTCAGTGATTACACCCCAGCACAAGCAAAACCGTTAGATGCTGTACGTAGTGAAATTGTTGAGTGGTTGACTCGCCAGTATGCAGAATCCGAGGCACAAGCTTTAGGTGAAAAGCTGCTTGAAAAAGTTGAATCTAATGCTGATTTCTCGACGCTTGCCGAAGAGTTTGCTGTGGAGTGGGTTGAGCTGGGTTTGATCGAACGAAATACCGCCTCAGTAAATCGGTTGATCTCAAAGCGTGCCTTTGAATTGCCCCGCGTCTCTGCGGGTGAGATAAGCGCGGGAACAGTCTCACTGGGTGGTGACTATGCTGTGGTGGTGGTTAAGTCGATTAAACCCTATGAGACGGATCAAATCAGCGAGGCTGATCGTATCTCCATGCGCCAACAGCTTATGACTATTCGCGGTAATGCCGATTATGAGGCGCTCTCCCAAGGACTCAGAGGGGCCTCTTCAGTCGTGATTCGTCTTGAGGAGTAGTCGCGCAATCCGGCTAGTCCGGGATTTTCATGAGCTTATGCCTCACCACGAAGCTGAAGGCGGCGGGATACGGGTTGTTATGATCAGACAATAAGCACTATTTTAATAGCGCTTATTGTATATGCCTCACTGTTTACGCCTAAGCACGCTATAATTTAAGGAGTCTTTGATTAAGTCTTGATGCGTGCGCTGGAGGTTAGGGGTATGTTGGTGAAGTGGTTATACTTGTCGCTGGGGCTGCTGTTTTTGGCACTTGCTCTGTTGGGTGTGTTGCTGCCTGGTTTGCCCACAACGCCATTTATTTTATTGGCTGCGGGCTGTTTTTCAAAATCATCTTCGCGGCTCTATAACTGGTTGTTGGGTAATCGCCTGTTTGGGCCTATGATTCGTGACTGGGAAACTCATCGCACCATCAGTCGTCGAGTGAGAAATATTGCGGTTGCCTCCATGTTACTTATGGGGTCTCTCTCCATATTTTTTATACTGGACCAGCTCTTTATCCAGCTGCTGGTAGGCTCAATGGTTCTGATCGGCAGCTATGTGCTAATGCGTATTCGATTGACAGAGTTGAGAGCGGATTAGGTATAAGGCTTGTTGGCTTCCCGTTATGCAAGATAGATCCCATTATTATTGGAGTTAAACTTGAAAAGTTTTGAACATTTTATAGAGATGATCATCTTCAACAGCCGTTGGTTGTTGGTGCCTTACTATCTTGGTTTGGTTTTTGCGATTGCACTACTCTTGGTGAAGTTTGTTAAAGAGTTTATCGGTTTTGCAATGGTGGTTTTTACTGGTACCGGGACAGATGTCATCATTGGTGTGCTTACGCTGATCGATGTGGTGCTGCTTTCAAATCTGCTACTAATCATTGTATTTGCCGGTTACGAGAATTTTGTATCTAAAATTGATACGGGTGAGAGTGAAGATCGTCCATCTTGGATGGGTTCTGTTAGTTTCTCCGATCTAAAAATGAAGCTGATCGGCTCGATCGTTGCGATCTCAGGTATTGAGCTACTGAAGGCATTTGTTGCGGTTGGCGATGGTAGCCTTACCAATGAAGATCTCGCTTGGAAGGTTGGAATTCACTTGGTCTTTGTGGTGACTGGGTTGCTGTTTGCAATGTCAGAGTGGCTTACCTACAACAGGAAGAGCTAAGGTGCCTCTGCGCGCCTCAGTTAGCACTACGTGAAAGGGTAAAGGTGATCTGATGAAATTACTATTGCTTGCGCTCTCTTTCGTTCTAATTCAGGGGTGCACCAGTACACCCGACAGACTGCATAGCTTGGATATGTCGCTTATCGGCTATGAGAAGGCGCTACGCTGGGGGCATGAAGATACGCTTGCAGGTTTCATGGTCTCTGAGCAGTCGATTGATACCGATTTGATTAAGCGTTTCAACCAGATCGATATTGCGGGTTATAACACCCTGGGGCGCACTCTTTCTGAGGATCTTAATCGGGCAGAGCTAACCGTAGCCATTGATTATATTGATAATGAGTCGATGAGCGTGCGTGATTTAATCGATAAGCAGGTTTGGGTTTATGACGAAGAGGTGGGGCGCTGGTTATTGATGAGCGCGCTACCACACTTTAAATGAAGCAGGGTTTATCGGCCTCCTTGTTAACTTTACTCTGAAATAAATGATGCCGCCTTCCGTATGACATTGCAATCGACACCTGGTCGGTGAGCGCTCTCACTCAAGTGGCGACGCCAAGCGCGTGCCCCCGGCACTCCTTGAAATAGCCCCAGTATATGGCGTGTGATCTGATTTAACCGAACTCCGTTCTTTAGCTTTTGCTCTACATAGGGGTAAAAGAGTTCTAATATTTCCACTCTATTGGCTGATGTGGTGCTGTTTTGGTAAAAGCGCTGATCTACCTGCGAAAGGAGATAGGGGTTGTGGTAGGCTTCTCGGCCAATCATTACACCATCAACCCGCTCAAGGTGAACGGATGCTTCGTCAAGTGTTTTGATGCCACCATTGATACTGATTTGTAGCTGTGGAAAGTCGCTCTTTAATTGATAGACTCGTGGGTAATTCAGTGGTGGGACTTCTCTGTTTTCCTTTGGGCTGAGGCCACTCAACCAGGCTTTGCGGGCATGGATAATGAAATGCTGGCATTGGGTCTGCGCGACCGTATCAATGAAATTGTGCAAAAAAGGGTAGTCATCCTGCCGATCTATGCCGATGCGGGTTTTTACTGTGATCGGTATCTGCACGGCGTGGCTCATGGCAGCAACACACTCAGCGACCAATGTGGCATCAGCCATCAAACAAGCACCAAATCGCCCCTCTTGTACCCGATCACTTGGGCAGCCTATGTTAAGATTGATCTCATCATATCCATACTGCTCTACGATGCGTGCACACTCCGCTAGATGAAGGGGGTTGCTGCCGCCCAGTTGAATGGCCAGTGGGTGCTCACACTCATCAAACGCTAACTGATAGTCACGGTCACCCTTTAGAATGGCTCCGCAGGTGATCATCTCCGTATAGAGTTGACTCTGTTTGGTGATCAGGCGCATGAAGTAGCGATAGTGTCGATCACTCCAGTCAAGCATAGGTGCGACCGAGATGCGATGATGGGGTATTTGAACCATGTGAGTGCTTTGCAGTCTGTTGAAGGTGCTCAGTATACGGTGAGTTGAATTGTTTGAGCTAATATTTCGCCATGAAACTAATTGACAGCCACTGCCACTTGGATTTTACAGTTTTTGACGATGACCGTGAAGCGTTGTTGGCCAGATGTCGCCAGCAAAAAATAAGCGGCTTTGTGGTTCCCGGTGTCAATGCTGAGCGCTGGCCTGCGTTGATTGACTTGGTTGACAAAACTGAGGGTATGTATGGTGCGTTGGGGTTGCATCCGCTGTTTATGTCACAGCATCGTGCAGAGGATCTAGCACAACTGAGATCATCGCTTGATTGTTGGAATGCGGTGGCCGTCGGTGAAATTGGGCTTGATTTTTATCATGGTAAGGGTGGTGCGACAGAGCAGATCAGGCTGTTTGAATCGCAGTTATCGATTGCCAAGGCGTTCTGTTTGCCGGTGATACTTCATGTGCGAAAGGCTCATGACCAAGTGCTGGCGCTGTTGCGAAGAGTTCGCCCTGAGGGTGGTATCGTGCACGCCTTTTCGGGTAGTGAACAACAGGCTCTGCAATACATTGCGTTGGGTTTTTCTCTGGGTGTGGGCGGGGCGGTTACTTATGAGCGGGCGACGCGCTTACGGCGTACACTGTCTCGATTGCCACTAACCGCTTTAGTGTTGGAGAGTGATTCGCCCGATATGTTGCCCGCAGGCGCGGTGCGAGGGGGGCGTAATACCCCGCTCTGTTTGCCCTCTGTTGCGACGGTATTATCTGAATTGCACCAGTGCTCGCTGGCTCATATTGCCCTTCAAACAACAAATAATGTGGCCTTGTTCCTTAAATTGCCACTTGAGGGCCTGAGTCCATAGCTCTATCGGCAGGAAATATGCGATAATTCGGTTAGATTAAATGACAACAAAACTAGGGGTTCAATGTCGGGGGATTTTATAAAGCTATGGCAACGTGCGTCGCAGTCGTCCTTGCCTGCGCTGATCTTTGTTGCTCTTGCCATGTTGCTAGCTTACCAACTCGCTTCTTTGACTTGGTATTGGCTCGCCCCTCCTTGGCAAAATAGAGCCTATGTGGCTATTGAGACAGATCTCAGCGGGCATGCCGACTCGGCAGCTTTAGACGTTAATGCTATCTCCCGTTATCAACTTTTTGGCAAGCAGATTCAGCGGGTGGCTGAGCCGACTGAGCCGGTTATTGCGCCTGAGACAAAACTCAAACTTGAACTGCGCGGTGTGATTGCCACGGGTGACTCTTTTGGTGCGGCTATTATTGCGGATGATGCGCGGCGTGAAGGGTATTATCGTATTGGTGATGAGTTGCCTGGCGGAGTGGGGCTACATGAGGTTTTTGCCGATAGAGTCATTCTGGATCGCAATGGCGTATATGAAACATTAACACTACCCAGTAAGCGCATGTCGTTTACGGGTGCAAAAGAGCGTGGTCGTTCTGCAGGGGGCGGTACGGCTATTAGTGAGGAGGCCACGGAGCTTCTACACAGTTATCGAGAGTTGCTGTTAAATGATCCTCAGCAGTTAATGGGGGCTGTGCGTACTTTTCCGGTTAGACGAAATGGCCAGTTGATGGGGTATCGTATTGCACCGGGACGAGACAGAAGCTTGTTGAGTAAGTTTGGCTTGCGTCCGGGGGATATTGTGACCGCAGTCAATGGCATTTCACTCAATAGTCCCGCCAACGGTTTGGCGGTGATGCAAAAGCTTAATAGCGCTCAATCTCTCTCACTGGAAGTGGAGAGAAATGGTAGAAATCAATCCTTCCAGTTCTCGCTGGAGTAACGAATGAGCATGTCAGGAAATTCTATGGGACAGACCGGTAAAAACGGAGCGCTAGCCTCTCGGTTTTGGAAAAAAACAGGCATCATTGTCGTGCTCTGCCTGCTCTCGGGTTGGGTGCAAGCCGCCATTACCTTGAACCTCAAGGATGCCGAAATTGGTGCGGTAGTTGAGATGGTTTCAAAAGAGACCGGCAAAAACTTTGTGGTTGACCCTCGGGTTAAGGGCAAGGTGACGGTGATCTCATCCCACCCCATGGAGAAAGAGCAGCTGTATGAAGTTTTTCTTTCACTGCTGGATGTGCACGGTTTTGCGGCAATTGAGAGTGGTGATGTGATTAAAATAGTCCCGGCAGCCAATGCAAAACATATCGGCGGCAATGTGAGTTCAGAGGTTGTAACAGGTGATGCCCATGTTACCCGCGTGGTGCAAATTAAAAATGTCTCAGGTGCACAGTTGGTACCGATTCTGCGCCCTCTTGTCCCCCCTCAGGGGCACTTGGCTGCCCATGCACAGAGTAATAGTCTGATTATCTCCAGTCGAGCCTCTACGGTTGAGCGCTTGCTGTCGATTATCAAACGCATTGACCTTCCCTCCAGCGGTGCCATTGAAATTGTTCCACTGCAACATGCTTCCGCTACGGAAGTGGTGCGGGTGTTAACCAGCTTGCAACAGCAAGGGCGCAAGGCAGATCCCCAGGCCACCGCATCCACCCTGGTGGCTGATGAGCGAACCAACAGTATATTGCTGGGCGGTGACCCTGCCGAGCGACTGCGCCTGCGTGCACTGATTACTCACCTAGATTCACCCACTGAAAACATTGGTAACACCCATGTCATCTATCTGAAGTTTGCAAAAGCGAAGGAGATGTTGACGGTACTGACCGGAGTTGCCGAGGGGCAGGTCAAGGGGAAAAGTGGCGGAAAAACACCTGCGGCTGCGGCGAAAAATAATTTTCAAATTCAGGCGGATGAGAGCACCAATGCGCTGGTTATTACCGCTTCACCCGAAATGTTTCGCTCGTTGCGCTCTGTGATTCAAAAGTTGGATATACGGCGTGCCCAGGTCTTGATTGAAGCGGTTATCGCTGAGGTACAGATGGACAAAACCGCAGAGTTGGGTGTGCAGTGGATTGTTGGCAGTAAGGGAAGTGGTGTTGCGCCGGTCGGGGTAGTAAATTTTGGCGGTTCGGGCTCCAGCATTGTCGGCCTGGCAGCGGCGGCGGCTTCAGGTGGGACGGTGGTGCCCAGCATACAAGGGGCACTGTTTGGCGCAGGCCGTGTGAGTGACAATGGTGTGAGCTTTGCAGCACTGATTCGCGCACTGGACGGTAGTGGTGCTTCAAATGTACTCTCTACACCCAATATAGTTACTTTGGATAATCAGGAGGCCGAAATTGTTGTCGGTCAAACCGTTCCCTTTCTAACCGGTTCATACACCAGTACCGGAGCCAGCTCTTCAGCAACCAACCCTTTTCAAACCATCAAGCGTGAAAATGTCGGTTTGACGTTAAAGGTGTTGCCGCAGATTAATGCGGGCAACTCCGTCAAGCTTGATATAGAGCAGAAGGTGGATAGTCTTGCCGCCAGCGCGGTGAATGCCGCTGATATCATTACCAATACTCGCTCCTTTAAAACCAGCGTGATTGTCGATGACGGTAAAATGATTGTTTTGGGTGGCTTGATCAAGGATGAGCTGATTGAGAGTGAGCAGAAGGTGCCGCTATTGGGTGACATTCCACTGTTGGGGGCGCTGTTTCGACACAAACAGACCACCAAACTTAAGACCAATCTGATGGTTTTTCTCAAGCCGACGGTGTTGCGCACCAGTAATGACAGTGTGCAAGCTACCAATGAAAAATATAACACCATCCGCCAGTACCAGATGCAGCACGGTAGCCGTGGTGTGGGGCTAATGCCCGAAGAGACCGCGCCTCTGCTGAAAGAAGATGAGCCTGGATTACGTTATCAAAACAACCCCGCCCCCACGGGTAAGGTGGAGAAAGTCGATAATTTCCTAGAGAGTGATATTTTTGTCGATGGATGAGCAGCCACCTAACGCAGTAGACCACAGTGTCAGCTCACTGCCGAGAGTGCCCTTTGCATTTGCCAAGCGCCACGGCGTGTTGCTGAATGGATATGATGGTGTGGCCGCATCGGTGGTCTGTCGCGAGGGTGTGGTGAGTCAGGCCATTACCGAGCTGCAACGCTTTCTGGATTGCCCCATGGCGCTGGAAGAGGTGCCGCTGGCCGAGTTTGACCGGCGGCTTCAAAAACAGTACGAACTCGGCTCCGAACAGGCGATTACCGCCGCTGATGATATTGATGAAGACCTTGATCTATTTCAGGTGGCAGACCAGATGCCTGAGCCGGAAGATCTGCTCGAAAGTGAAGATGATGCGCCCATTATCCGCCTGATCAATGCGCTGCTGGCACAGGCGATCAAAGAGGGCTCTTCGGATATTCATATTGAGCCTTACGAAAAACATATGGTGGTGCGCTTTCGTATTGATGGTGTGCTGCGTGAAGTGCTGCGCCCCAAGCGAGTATTGGCTCCACTGCTGGTCTCCCGTATCAAGGTGATGGCACGACTCGATATTGCTGAAAAACGTCTGCCACAAGATGGCCGCATCTCATTGAAAATAGCCGGTAGAGCGGTCGATGTGCGGGTATCTACGCTGCCGACCGGGCAAGGTGAGCGAGTGGTGATGCGCCTGTTGGATAAACAGGCGGGGTGCTTGACACTTGAGCAGCTGGGCATGGAGGCGGGCGCAATGGCGGGCATGGATCGCATTATCCATAAACCCCATGGCGTTCTGTTGGTTACCGGGCCAACCGGATCGGGTAAATCGACCACGCTCTACGCTTCTCTAATGCGTATTAATAATAATCAGCGAAATATCATGACCGTCGAAGACCCCATTGAGTATTCGTTGGAAGGGGTGAGTCAAACCAATGTTAACGCCAAGGTGAATATGAGCTTTGCCCGGGGCTTGCGCGCTATTTTACGCCAAGATCCGGATGTGGTGATGGTGGGCGAGGTGCGTGACCTGGAGACCGCAGAGATTGCAGTTCAGGCCAGTTTGACAGGGCACCTAGTAATGTCCACCCTGCACACCAACAGCGCGGTGGGCGCAGTGACCCGTTTGCGTGATATGGGGGTTGAACCCTTTCTACTCTCTTCCAGTCTGCTAGGGGTGCTGGCGCAACGTCTGGTGCGGGTACTCTGCACCCGTTGTAAGGAGGTGCGCACCGCTTCAGAGGTGGATTGCCGCACCCTGAATGTCGAGTGTGAAACGCCGCCGACACTCAGCTATCCCACCGGCTGCGAGCACTGCGGTCAAACGGGCTACATTGGCCGAACCGGTATCTATGAACTGATTGAGGTGGATGAGACGCTGCGGGTGATGATTCACGATGGCGCGGGTGAACACCAAATGGAAGCCTACGCACATCAGCATTCAAAAACCATTTTTCAGGATGGTGTTCGCCGGGTGCTTGCGGGTGAAACCTCGCTGGAAGAGGTGTTGCGGGTAACACGCGAGGATTAACCCATGGCTGCATTTGAATATTTAGCAGTGGATGAAGCAGGCCGTGAGCAGAAAGGGGTGCTGGAGGGTGATGCGCCCCGCCAAATCCGCCAGCAGCTGCGAGAAAAGGGCTGGATGCCGCTCGAGGTGAACGCGGTTAAGCAAAAGGTGCATCGCCGTGGCTTTAGTTTGAGTCGCCCCTCACGTATCTCGAATAATGATCTGGCGATGATTACCCGTCAATTGGCGACACTGATTCGTTCCGGGGTGCCGGTTGAAGAGTCCTTGCGTATCGCTTCGCAACAGGCCAGCAAGGGGCGCTCTCAATCGGTATTGGTGGCGATCCGCTCCCGAGTGCTCGAGGGACATGGATTGGCCGCTGGCATGAGCGAGTTTCCACAAATCTTCTCAGAAATGTACCGGGCAACGGTTGCCGCAGGCGAACAGTCTGGACACCTAGAGCTGGTGTTAGAACGCTTGGCTGACTATGCCGAAGGTGCCTTGCAGGTAGGGCAGAAGATGATGTTGGCGCTGATCTATCCCCTAGCGCTCACACTGGTGGCTCTGGGAGCCATTATGTTTCTGACCGCTTATGTGGTGCCGCAGGTGGTAGAGGTGTTTGAGGGGCTTGATAAAGCGCTCCCCCCCCTGACCATTGCGGTGATCTGGGCGAGTGATGTGATTCGCGGCTACTGGCTGATGATGCTAGTCACCCTTCTGTTGGGTGTCGCAGGTTTCAAATACCTGCTGCGTATGCTCTCCTTTCGCCGTCAGTTTCACCATATCTTGCTGCGTATTCCAGTGATTTCGAAAGTTTTAAAAGGGGTCGATGCTTCACGCTTTGCGCGTACCTTCGGTACACTACTGGGCGCGGGCGTGCCTGCGCTAGAGGCAATGAATATTTCGGCCCAAGTAATGTCTAATATCCCAATGCGTGATGCGATACAAAAAGGTGCGAGAAAACTGCGTGAAGGAGCGAGCCTACAAGTGGCACTGGGTACCGGCGGTTATTTTCCGCCCATCATGCTGCACCTAGTCGCCAGTGGTGAGGCGAGTGGCAATGTGGAAGAGATGCTGTTTCGTTCGGCTGAAACCCTGGAGCGTGAGTTGGATACACTGCGCGGCACCCTATTAGGCCTTATGGAACCGCTGATTATTTTGTTAATGGGTGGCTTGGTGATGGTGATTGTAATGGCGATATTGATGCCGATTCTTGATCTTAATCAGCTTATTCAATAATCATAGTCACTATTCAGCGTGTTTAAATTTGGCCTCAAACTGAGGCACTTTTGCACGCAAAGAGGGAACACATAGGGAATATGTGGCCGATTGAGTGCGAAAATAACGAAGAGTTGAGGCAAAAGATGAATACACTGAGTAGATTACTAATCAACTTAGGAGTGATATATGTACGTTGAAAAGAAGCAGCAGCGTGGCTTCACGTTGATAGAACTGATTGTGGTTATCGTTATTCTTGGGGTACTGGCCACTATTGTAGTCCCCAAGGTGATGGATCGCCCCGATGATGCGCGTATTGCAAAAGCAAAGCAGGATATTCGAGCACTACAGACCGCGCTGGATCTGTATAAACTGGATAACTACACCCACCCCAGTACGGACCAGGGGCTAGAAGCGCTGGTGAATAAACCGGCCGGTTCTCCTGCACCTAAAAATTGGAAAAGTGGCGGCTATCTGGATCGCCTGCCAAAAGATCCGTGGGGCAATGAATATTTCTATCTGAAGCCCGGTAGCCGTGGGGGTGCAGTGGATATCTATTCATTGGGTGCTGATGGTCGTCAGGGGGGCGAAGGTGCGGATGCGGATGTGGGTAATTGGGAGTCAAAATAAGCAACGGGAACCGACCGATGGCTGACACAGCATCGAGAAGAGCGCAAGCGGGTTTTACTTTGCTTGAACTGCTGGTGGTGATTGTCATTATTGGTATCATGGCGAGCTTTGTGGTGCTCTCCGTTGGCCTAGGGCACAGTGATGAGGTCAAGCAAGAGTCGCGTCGCGTACAGGCCTTGATTGAGCTGGCCGCTCAGGAGAGTTTAATGAGTGGCCGCGAGTTTGGTATTCGCTTTAACCCGCACGGTTACAGCTTCTATACGCTTAATGTGGGAGAGGAGAAGTCAGAGTGGCTGCCTGTGGTTGATGATGAGCATTTGAGCCAACCTCGCAAGTTGCCAGAGCAGATTGAGTTGGAACTCTATGTGGAGGGTTCGATTGTTGCCATTGAAAAGCCACTGGAGAAGGGCGTGCATCTCTTTTTACTTTCAAGTGGCGAAATGACCCCGTTTGAGTTGTTGATCAAGCAGTACGAAAGCGGGCAGGTCTACTATTTGACCGGCTCAATTACCGGCAAGCTGGCGCTACAGCTTGATGATGCCGATGATGCGTAACCAGCGTGGTTTTACCCTGATTGAGATTATGGTGGCGTTGTCGATTTTGGCGATCTCGATGGTGGCTATCTATAAATCGGTGGCGGGCTATGTGAATAACGCCGGCTACCTCGAACAGCGCACCTTTGCTCAGTGGGCTGCGGTTAATGTTGCCGATGAGATGCGATTGAGATCACCCTGGCCAGATCTGGGTAAAAGTGATGGTGAGTTAGTCGGTTTTGCCGGACATGACTGGTTCTGGCATGTGCAGGTGCTGAAGAATGAAGCGGCGTGGATGCGCACTGTTGAAGTGAAGGTTTTTGCAGATGAAGAGGCCGACAATGCACTGGGTCAGCTCACTTTTTATGTTGTGAAGCCCTGATGTTGCGGGTTGCTCGAAAACAGCGTGGCTTCACCCTGCTGGAGCTGATTATCGCCATCTCTATTTTTGGTGTGATTATGGTGATGGCGTATGGTGCGTTGCGCCATATTGCCGATACCGCACACCATCTCGAGCAACGCAGTGAGCAACTGGCCGATCTACAGCGTGCCTTCTTTATCATCAGCAAAGACTTTCAACTACTGGCTGATCGTAAAATACGTGATCAGTTCGGTGACGAGCAGCCAGCGCTGATGGTCGATGACGAGGGGCGTGTAGAATTTACCCGCTCGGGCTGGCGTAATCCGTTGGGGCAATTACGCTCGAGTTTGCAGCGTGTCGCCTACCACCTAGAAGAGGGCGTGCTCTACCGTGACTACTGGCGTGTATTGGATCGCGCACAAGATAGTGAGCCGCTACGCACCGACTTGATAAAAAACGTGGAAAAATTCGAAGTTGAACTGTTGCCACCGAAGGGCGAAGAGTGGAAAACCAGCTGGCCACCCTACAACAATAACCCCGAGCAGGTGCCCGCTTCACTGCCGAAAATGGTTAAGGTCACGTTGAGCTTGAAAGGGGTGGGCGATGTGTGGCGGTTTTACGCGGTGGTGCAGGATGAATAGGGTCACTGGACTGCCACACAATGAGCGTGGCGTTGCCCTGTTAACGGTGGTGCTGGTGGTCTCTATCGTCACGGTACTCGCCACGGCGATGGCGAGTCGCCAGCAGATGGATATCCGCCGGGCCGCCAACGTGCTCTCCATCGATCAGCTTGATCAGTATGCGCGGGGGGCTGAGCTTATCGCCGCGTGGGGCCTGCAAGAGGATATCACCGCAAACGAGGGTGCGCAGTACGATACGCCGGATGAAACCTGGGCGATGCCCGTAGGGTTTGAGGTTGAAAATGGTAGCGTAGGTGGTCAGATGGTAGACCTCAATCGCTACCTTAACATTAACAACCTGGTGAATGATGATGGCCAGCCGGTCACACCTGAAATAGAGCGAATGAAGCGGTTGTTTGATGCCTTAGGGCAGAACACTTCACTGGTTGATGCACTGGTTGATTGGATTGACCCAGACCAGCAAGTGTTTGGGCTGGGTGGAGCCGAAGATGGTGAGTATCTGTTGATGAAGCCACCTTATCGTGCCGCTAATCGGGCGATGCTCTCCATTAGCGAGTTGCAACTGGTCAAAGGATTTACCCCAGAGGTGCGGCGTGAGTTGGTGGATGACGATGGCAATCCGCTGTTGACGGTATTTCCGGGTGAAAATAACAGCAAGGTGAATGTGAACACGGCATCGTGGCAAATTATTCAAGCATCACTCAAGGGCATGGGTGATGGTGATGCCGATACACTGGCCTCAGAAGAGTATGAAAAACTATCAGACTTTATGGCGGAGCCGGTGGTTAATCAGGCCTCCAATAGAGAAGATGCAGAGCAGATGCTGGATGTTAGTAGTCACTATTTCTTGCTGGATGGTTATATCACGTTTGGTAACCGCGATCTGGCTCTGTATAGTGTGCTAAAACGAGATAACAGCACCGGTAAAAGCATTGTGATCTATCGTAGCCAAGGGGTTAACTAATGTCGGATCATTTTTTCTTGCGACTCGAGCCGCATGAGCCTGATAGTGAAGAGCCACAAGCTAGCTGGTATCAAGCGGGTCAAGCGGGTCAAGGGAAACTGGCCGAAGCCGCTGATGCTGCTCATGGTCTCCCTGTCACCGTGATTGTTCCGGGGCAGCTATGCACCGCCACTCAGGTCTCTCTGCCGGGTGTTAGTCGCAGCCGGCTAGCCAAAGCGACTCCGTTTGCTTTGGAAGAGCAGCTGGTTGATGATGTTGATGAGTTGCATTTTTCACTGGGTGAGTCCAGCGATGGCGCGGTCCCGGTTGTGGTGGTCAAACGCGAGGTGTTGGAGCAGTGGCTGGCATTGCTAGAGCGTTACCATATAACACCGCAAAAAATCATCCCCGACTACTCTGCAATACCCTCTCCACAGCAGGGGTGGCACCTCTGGTTTGATAAACAGGGTGTTATGTTGCGTTATGGACGTGAAGCCGGGTTGCGCATGATGTTGTCGAACCCCCTGTTTATATTGCAACACCTCTATGATGAAGTGGAGCAAAAACCAGAGCAACTCTTGGTGAGTGGCGATCCAGAAGCGCTGCAAGATGAGCTGGTTGCGTGGTGCCAACAGAACGAAATTGAACGGGTTCAAGGGGAGGTGTCACCACAGCTGCTACCGGTAGCGGCGGCTACCGTACCGAATGGTGACGTAATTAATCTGCTGCAAGGTGTCTTTAGCCATCAAGAGAAAATGAGCCGACAGTGGCGTCCTTGGTGGCCATCGGTCGCTGTGTTGGCCTTGATGGTGTTGTTTCAGCTTACCTCAATGGCAGCCGACCATCAGCGACTCACCACGCTGCAGGCGACGCTGGACCAAGAGATAAAACAGCTCTACCTAGATACTTTCCCCGACGCGAAAAGAGTGGTGGATCCGCGAGCGCAAATGGAAGCGCGGCTAAAAGAGCAGGATGTTGGTATGCAAGGCGATCAGTTCTACCAACTTCTAGGCGGTGTCACGCTGCTTTCAGACAACAAAGTTAAATTTGAGCTGCAACGCTTGCGTTATCATGATGGCGAGTTAAATGTGGATATGCATTTGCAAAATTTACAGGTACTGGACCAAATTAAACAGCTGTTTTCCGATAAGCCGGGTCTGCATGCTGAAGTGATTTCGGCCAGTGCCCGTGGCAACAAAGTAGAGGCGCGCCTGTTGATTAAAGGGAGCCGCTCATGAAGGCGTGGTATGAAGAACTCAATAGTCGTGAGCGCTCCATTCTATTGCTGGGTGGTGGTGCATTACTTCTGATGCTGCTTTATAGCTTGCTATGGTCACCTTTGAGTGCTGAAAGTGAGCGCCTACAGCGAGATATTGAAAGCCAGCGTGCGACACTCGCCTGGATGCAGCAGGCGGCTCAGCAGGTTAAAGCGAGCGGCATGGTGAACAATACTCGTCGAGGTGCAGAGGGGGAGTCGCTGTTGACGCTGGTCGATCGTACCGCTAAAAAAGCCGTGCTTGGCGGCAATATCAAGCGTGTTCAACCCGACAAGGAGGGTGCAGTGCGTATCTGGCTGGAGGGGGTGGAGTTTAATTCAATGATGCGTTGGCTTGCCACACTCTCCCGTGAATACGGTGTGGTACTCGGTAACAGCAATATTGAAAAGCAGTCAACAGCGGGGCTGGTCGATGCGCGTTTAACCCTTAAGCGGAGTCGCTCGTGAAGTCAAAAATCGGTTATGCGGTGCTGTTCTTTGGCGTTTTTTTGCTCAGTTTATTGGTGATGACCCCCGCCACTTATGTTGCCTCGATACTGGAGGAAGAGGTGGATGGCTTGACGTTGTATGGTGTCGAGGGGACGTTATGGTCGGGTGAGATGCAGGCGCTTGAAATTGAAGGGGTGGTGCTGGAAAATATTGAATGGTCGCTCTCGCCCTTGGCGTTGTTATTTGGAAATGCACAGTTACACATGACATCCAGCAGTGATGGATTGCAGGGGGATGGCGTGGTTGAAATAGGCCTGCTCAGCCATGAGATAACTCTATACGATACCGTGGTTCAACTACCGGTTGAAAAATATGCACCACAATTAGGCTTGGCGGATTTTGATCTGACCGGTGAGCTTGAGCTGAACTTAAAGCAGTTAAGGTATCAGCAGGGGGTGATTTATGACCTCTCAGGCTTGCTGGTTTGGCACCAGGCCGGTATTTCGGGTGCGCTGGCGCTGGGAGTGCTACAGGCTGAGTTTACACAGCAGGAGGGTGTGCTCGAGGCCGTTCTGAGTGATCGAGAGGGGCCGGTAAAGCTGGATGGTGAGCTGTCACTACAAAGCTCAGGTCACTACCAGTTTAAAAGTAGACTCGGGGCGCGTGATGAGAGTGATTTGGGGCTGAAGCAGACCTTGCGATTGATAGGGCGCACCATTGACGAGAATCGAGTAGAGGTGAAGATGAGCGGAAGTGTGGTGTTGCCGAAGTGGTTGGTGTTGGGTTGAGCTACACAGGCAGGGCGTGGTGTGATCTCCTAACTTGAGACCTTTGCATGAAAGAGCGGGTGTTGCAAAGGTCTCGGTTTATGAGTGCGACTTATCTCATTATGAGTCTAGCCGTGTCCCTTCTCCCTCATCTTCTGGCACCGTGATTTTAGTGGCCTGAAGCCCTTTGGGGCCTTCGGTATACTCAAATGCAACCTCCTGCCCCTGCTTGAGTGTGCGATAGCCGTCCATCTCAATAGTAGAGAAGTGTGCAAAAACGTCCCCCGAGGTTTCTGCGCCCTCAATAAAACCATAACCCTTTGAATTGCTGAACCATTTAACGATGCCCGTGTCCATATACTTCGACCTCCTCATTACTTACATGTATAACAAAATACAGAGTGACGGCTTGTTGTTGTTTTTATAACCATCAACACTAAATTTGGTACGGATGGGGTGGTGAGTCAAGTTTTTTTTGTGGAAAAGCCGAGAGAGGCTGATTTTGGGGGCAATAGTGTGCTCATGGTATACGGCTTATTTTTTTGTAACATCATGAATTATGGTTGATTATCGAGGTGAGAGGGCTTGATGTAATGGCAGGAAATGATCAGTTCGATTTTGATGATGAGCTGGCGGTTAAAGAGGCTAAACCAGCGCTTAAGCCTCCGCCAATGTATAAAGTTATTATTTTGAATGACGATTATACTCCTATGGACTTCGTGGTAGAGGTGCTTGAAAGTTTCTTCTATTTATCGCGTGAACAAGCCACCCAGGTGATGTTTCAGGTACATAATCAGGGTAAAGGTATTTGTGGTGTTTTTAGTCGCGATGTGGCCGAGACAAAAGTTGCTCAAGTGAATGATTTTTCGCAACAAAATCAGCACCCGCTGCTCTGCTTGATGGAAGCGGAGTAGATAAAACAAAGGTGGTATGTCGTTATGATTAGTAAAGAATTAGAGCACACCTTAAATCAGGCTTTCACCATGGCACGGGAAGATCGGCATGAATTCATGACCGTCGAACACCTGCTACTGGCACTGCTTGATAACGCCTCAGCAACCGCCGCTCTGAAGGCATGCAGTGCCAGCCTTGAGCAACTGCGAATGGAACTTAGCCTCTTTTTGAGTGAAACCAGTCCCTCCCTACCGGCTGATGTTGAGCGTGAAATACAACCAACACTCGGCTTTCAGCGTGTCTTGCAACGTGCTGTCTTGCAGGTTCAAGCATCTGGAAGTAATGAAGTCTCAGGCGCGAATGTGCTGATTGCCATTTTTAGCGAGCAGGAGTCACAGGCGACCTATTTTCTGCATAAACAAAATGTCTCGCGCCTTGATGTGTTGAATTACATCTCCCACGGCATCTCCAAAGTACCCGGCGAAGAGAGTGAAGAGATGGATCACCCCCATGACGATGCTGCGGAAGGTGAAAGTGAACAGAGCCCACTGGATAAATACGCCGTTAACCTTAATCGTAAGGCTATTCTGGGGAAAATTGACCCGGTAATTGGCCGTAAAGAGGAGCTGGATCGCACCATTCAGGTGCTGTGCCGCCGCCGTAAAAATAATCCACTGTTGGTGGGTGAAGCGGGTGTGGGAAAAACGGCTATCGCGGAAGGCTTGGCGAAGATGATTGTGGATGGCGACACCCCAGAGGTGTTGGCAGAAAGCACTATTTACTCTCTCGACATGGGGGCGCTTCTGGCCGGCACCAAGTATCGGGGAGACTTTGAAAAACGCTTAAAAGCGGTGGTAAATCAAGTCTCCAACGAAGAGGGTGCTGTACTCTTTATTGATGAAATTCATACCATTATTGGTGCGGGTGCCGCCTCGGGGGGGGCCATGGATGCCTCGAATCTGATTAAACCTGCGTTGGCATCGGGTGAGCTGAAGTGTATCGGTTCGACCACCTATCAGGAGTATAAGGGGATCTTTGAAAAGGATCGTGCTTTGGCGCGTCGCTTCCAGAAGATTGATGTTCCCGAGCCAACCGTTGATCAAACCATTAAAATTCTTGAAGGCTTGAAGTCCCGCTTTGAAGAGCACCATGCGGTGCGCTATACCCACCAATCCCTGCGGACTGCCGTTGAGCTTTCATCACGTTATATCAATGACCGTTTTTTGCCTGATAAAGCGATTGATGTGATTGATGAAGCGGGTGCCAGTCAGTGGCTTAAGGCACCTTCGAAGCGCAAAAAAACCATTGGTGTACATGAAGTGGAAGAGATTGTGGCGAAGATTGCGCGCATCCCCGCCAAGAGTGTTTCAAAGTCGGATAAAGAGACGTTACGAAACCTGGGGCGGGACCTCAAACTGCTTATCTATGGCCAGAATGATGCGATCGGCACACTTGAAACGGCCATTAAAATGGCGCGCTCAGGGTTGGGGAGTAAAGATAAACCGATTGGTTCGTTTATGTTCGCAGGGCCAACCGGCGTGGGTAAAACCGAAGTCACTAAGCAGTTAGCCTATTTGATGGGAATCGAATTGATTCGTTTCGATATGTCCGAGTATATGGAGCGGCATACGGTCTCCCGACTGATTGGTGCGCCACCGGGTTATGTGGGATACGACCAGGGTGGGTTGTTAACCGATGCGGTGAGTAAACACCCCCACGCGGTAGTGCTGCTGGATGAGGTTGAGAAGGCGCATCCGGATGTCTTTAGCCTGCTGCTGCAAGTGATGGATCATGGCACTTTGACCGACAGCAATGGCCGTAAGGTCGATTTTCGTAACATTATTTTAGTGATGACCACCAATGCCGGGGCAGAGCAGCTACAAAAAAGCTCCATGGGCTTTACCGAGCAGAGCCATGCCAGTGATGGGATGGCAGTGATCAAGCGAGCCTTTACACCGGAGTTTCGCAATCGCCTAGATGCCATTGTGCAGTTCCAGGCGCTCGATATGCAGACCATTCAGAATGTGGTTAATAAGTTCCTGTTTGAACTCGAGGAGTTACTGCGGGCGAAAGGTGTCACACTGGAGGTGGATAATAGTGCACGTAGCTGGCTTGCCAAGCGTGGTTATGACCCGCTGATGGGCGCAAGGCCGATGGCCAGATTGATTCAGGAAAACCTAAAAAAGCCATTGGCGGAAGAGCTGTTGTTTGGCAAACTCGCTTCAGGTGGCAGTGTTAAGGTTTCTGAAAAAAAGGGTGAAATTGTGCTTCGCTGTATGGCGAAAAAGAAGGAGCCTGCAAAAACTGAGTAATCTGGATAGCGGAGACGTTATCTGCTCTTTTGAGAGGGATAAAAACACCCCCGCAACTTTGTTCTGTGTGCGGGGTGGTTTTTGGGTTGTTAGCGGTTGCGGAAGGTGATGCGACCTTTCGAAAGATCGTAAGGTGTTAGCTGTACCGTCACTTTGTCACCCGTCAGGATGCGGATGTAGTTTTTGCGCATCTTTCCAGAAATGTGTGCCGTCACAACGTGGCCATTTTCCAGTTCTACGCGAAACATCGTGTTTGGCAGGGTATCAATTACCGTGCCTTCCATCTCAATATGATCTTCTCTTGGCATAGGGCCCTTTAACTCTGTGGTTCAGTTGTCTATCCGATTCGGCGCTCATAATGCCTATCTTTCTATTATAATTCAAAGAGTTTTTACTCATAAAGGCCAAATAGCTGAATCTTTCGGTTGCTTTCGAAGTCAGTATATTGCGATAACTTTTTGAAATTAATGGCTATTAATCGCTATTTTTCACTATAAACTGTTCGGCATAACAATCACCACTCCCCATCACTATTTTGGCTTAACCGTCATCCACTCAAGCTTATTTACTTGATGCCCTGTTGGTGGATGGTGGGTTTGTTGGTAGAATGGCCGGCTTCGTAAATCTGAGTATTTCTGATAGAATTACTCAGTTATAAATGGGTGATGAAATATGGCTGCTGTATATACATTAAAAGTGCTGGCTGACTTCGGTTCAGCCCACTCTTTGCGCGACTATCCCGGGGATTGTGCGCGTCTTCATGGCCATAATTGGAAGGTTGAAGTTGAGGTGGTCTCCCGTTTACTTAATGAACTGGGGATTGCGATCGATTTCAAACGCATAAAACAGGTGACGCGTGATATCTGCGGCGAGCTGGATCATCGCTATCTGAATGAGATTCCACCGTTTGATAAGATCAACCCGACAGCAGAGAATATTGCAGGCTATCTCTATGGACGGATTGGTGAAAAGATCAATTCGGAGCATGTGCAGGTAGCGGCGATTACCCTGTGGGAAACCGATAACGCCTCAGTGCGTTACACCGAGGAAAAGTAGGCATGAGTGAAAACACCATTGCGGATGTTCAGAATTCGGCAGATACCCGCCAGATTACAATTAATAAGGTAGGTATTAAGGATATTCGCCACCCCGTGAAAGTGGCTGATCGCAGCGAGGGTGAGCAGCACACCATCGCTGTTTTTAATATGTATGTGACGTTGCCGCATAACTTCAAAGGCACGCACATGTCGCGCTTTGTGGAGATCTTGAATAAAAATGATCGTGAGATCAGCGTGGAGTCTTTCGATGTCATGTTAAAAGATATGGCCGAAAAGCTGGAAGCTGAAACAGGTCATATCGAGATGAACTTCCCCTATTTCATCAATAAAACAGCACCCGAATCCGGGGTGAAGAGCTTAATGGACTACCAGGTGACGCTGCTGGGTGAAATCAGCGGCGGAAAAACCGACACCACCATCAAAGTGGTGGTGCCGGTGACCAGCCTCTGCCCCTGTTCGAAGAAAATTTCTGCCTATGGCGCGCACAACCAACGCTCACACGTAACGGTGACCATTCGTACCTGTCAGTTTGTCTGGATAGAAGAGGTGATCGACCTGGTGGAAAAGCAAGCCTCTTGCGAGCTATATAGCCTGCTTAAACGCCCGGATGAGAAGCATGTCACCGAGCGGGCTTACGACAACCCTAAGTTTGTAGAAGATATGGTGCGTGATGTGGCCGCGCAGCTTAATGCAGATGAGCGGATTGTGGCGTACGTAGTTGAGTCTGAAAACTTCGAATCGATTCACAATCACTCGGCCTATGCGCTGATCGAAAGAGACAAAAGCAAGGGCTAACCTGTTGAAGCCGTCACAATAATGACGAAGTGTATGACGGCCTCTTCTTTCTGGACTCAGTGTTTCAACACTTTTCGCATCCGGCGCATGCTGTAGAAGACCGCACCCACCACGACGGGGATGGCGATGCCGATACTCAGCTCCACATTGAGCGGGATGCCTGCTGATTTTAGGCCTTTTAAACCATACCCCACAATACCGAGCAGATAGTAACTCAGCACCACCACCGACAACCCCTCAACCGTCTCTTGCAGTCTAAGTTGCAACTTGACACGATTATCCATGGATTGCAGTAGGTCACGGCTCTGCTCCTCCATAGAGATCTCTACACGGGTACGCAGAAGTGATGAGGCGCGTGAGACATGATTGGAGAGTGTCTCCAGATGTTTTTGTACCGATGAACAGGTTTGGATCGAACCCGTAAGACGTTGATCCATGAACTCATGGAACATCTGCAAACCCTGTATGCGATTCTCTCGCAGCCGGGTGACGCGTTGTTTAACGATATGGTGATAGGCTAGGGAGGCATTAAACCGGCTGGTTGTTTGTGCTGAAATACGTTCGATTTCGGCGGCCAGATGGGTAATGTCATCCAGCAGTTTGCGCTCATCTTCTAGGCAATCCAAAGCGCTGTTATTGGAGGTGAGCTCGGCTAGGCGTTCATCAAAATCAGCCAATACGGGGATGTATTTTCGTGCCATTGAGACCGGGCGCATCGCCAGCATACGATAAGTTTCGATCTCGATAAGGCGCTGCACCATACGACCGGCCTGGCGTGCGCGTAAATCCACATCATGAATTAAAATGCGCCCAAAGCCATCGGCATGGATCTTGTTATCGGTCCAGACAATGGCCGCCCCCGCCGTCACTTCAGCGCCCATCAGTGTGTTGGCCGTGAACAGGTGAGCCAGTTCGTCCAGACTGCGGTGAGGGCGCTCATTGCTCTCAATAGCAATATGAGTCGCCGCAATCACTTCACCCGGTAGCCCCTCTAACCAGCTGCTAGGAACCTGATCAATGGCATTCGCCAAAAACGGTGTGTCGAAGGGTGCCTCTATAAAAAAAGTGTAGTTCGAAAACTCGGTATGGCGCTCCCACTTAAAACGAAAAGTGCCCAGTTTAACGGTAAAATGGGTGACATCTTCGGGGGGTGGCGTGACGCTATAGTGTTCGCACAGCTGTGTGATCATGCGGTGTTCGTGGCGCGTCTCATCATCATCGATCAGTAGCGCAAAATGAGAGACATGGGTCGGTGCCTCCAATAGCTCGCAAGGCCCCATATGTAGCTCATTATGGAGTTTAAAGCGGGTGTTGTGCTCCAAAATGCCAACCACTTTTTTCTGAAGCGGGGTTGTTTTGGGTCTGTTGGCTGGGTCGACTTTCATTTTGATTCAGAAATCCTTGTAAATGGGCATCTGCCGCAGGGGTAAGGGTAATAGCGGCTGTCGTTGGTCATCGCATTATATCAATGGGGTATATCGATTGAAAATTCAACCCGGATATTTCATGAGTTTGCGCAAAAATCACGCAGGGTTTTGGTTTGACAGGTAAATTTCTGAAAGAGTTCCGTAGCAGTGATTACGGGCTGTGGAAGAAATATCTCCTGTAGAATCAACTGGCAAGTGAGATTGTGCATAATTTATGTATTATCCGGGTCAATTGATCAGCTGAAAATAATAATTCTATTGTAATTGGTAATGAGAATGATTACTATTAAAAAAATAACCGATTAATAGGAGTGATATTCAATGAAGTGCAAGCAATGGCTGGTATTGATAGCCGCTGTGGTGGCGATGTGGGTCTCATATAGTGCGCTGGCTTCCGATGAGGTGGTGGTCTACTCAGCACGAAATGAGCAGCTGATCAAACCACTGTTTGATGCCTACACTAAAGAGACCGGCGTTGAGGTGAAATTTGTTACCGGCAAGGCCGGCTCCTTAATGCAGCGGCTGAAGGCCGAAGGGGAGAATACCCCCGCCGATCTGCTGATTACCGTGGATGCCGGCAATCTTTGGCAGGCAGCCAATATGGGATTGTTGCAAACGGTTTTGTCGGAAAAACTCAACCAATCGATTCCAGAGTATCTACGCGACCCCGAAAATCGCTGGTTTGGGCTTTCGGTTCGGGCGCGTACCATTGTTTACAATACCGACAAGCTGAGTGATAGCGACCTATCTAGCTACGAAGATCTTGCAGAGCCTAAATGGAGAGGAAAACTCTGTTTACGCACCTCTAAGAAAGTTTATAATCAGTCGCTAGTGGCGATGATGATTGCCGAACATGGTAAACCGCAAACGGAATCTATCGTTAAAGGCTGGGTTGCCAACCTGGCGACCAAGCCCTTCTCAAGTGATACCAAAATGATGCAGGCGATTGCCGCCGGTCAATGTGATGTGGGCATTGGCAATACCTACTACTTTGGTCGTCTTGAAGATAAAGACCCGACTATTCCTCTCAAGCTCTTCTGGCCAAATCAACAGGGCAGTGGTGTGCATGTGAATATCTCAGGGGGTGGCGTAACCCAGCACGCGGGCAATGTGAAAGGTGCCATCGCACTGCTGGAGTGGCTCGCTTCGGAACAGGCACAAAATCTGTTTTCAGATTCAAACCATGAGTATCCAGCCAATGCCGCCGTCAAACCCTCTGCTCAAGTAGCGGCCTGGGGAGCGTTCAAAGCCAACCCACTGAATGTGGCCAAAGCGGGCGAGCTACAGGTAGAAGCGGTTAAGCTGATGGATCGGGCAGGCTATAAATAGCTGAGGTATTTCACGAGTCTGCGAAAAAATCGCGCAGAATTAATGCGTTATCCGGGATAAATTCAAGAGTGATGGGCGAGTGCAGCAATAATGAGTAAGGGAGAGTCTGGGGTTAAATTATGGACGGCTCGTCTCTTTAGTCAGGGCTGGCGTTTGTCGGCACTCGCCATCTCACTGGTGGTATTAACCCCGGTAGTGGTGATTCTCTGGTCACTGTTTAGCCCCGATTTGGCGGTATGGCAACACCTGAAAACTCACCTTTTATGGGAGCTTAGCAGTAACACCTTCTGGTTGGTGTTGGGCACCGCCAGTGGCACCTTAGTGCTGGGCGTGGCACTGGCATGGTTAACCGCCGTTTGTGAATTTCCCGGGCGAAAAATTTTCTCTTGGGCATTAATGTTGCCACTGGCAGTGCCCGCCTATGTCACCGCATTTGTCATGGTGGGCATTCTCGATTTTACCGGCCCGTTACAGAGCTGGATGCGCGCCTCCGGCATCGAGTGGCAGCCACCAGAAATCCGCTCCCTGGGCGGGGTGATACTGGTCATGGTGCTGGCGTTCTACCCCTATGTTTACCTGATCGCCCGTAACGCCTTTGCTACCCAAGGAAAGCGCGCGCTGGAAGCGGCGCAGTCGCTGGGCTATAGCCCACAAGCGGGTTTCTTCCGGGTAGCCTTACCGATGGCAAGGCCGTGGATTATTGGCGGTGTGATGCTGGTCATCATGGAGACACTGGCGGACTTCGGCACCGTTTCGGTCTTCAACTACGACACCTTTACCACCGGCATCTACAAAGCGTGGTTTGATATGTACTCGCTACAGGCCGCATCTCAACTCGCCTCAATACTGGTTATTTTTGTCTTTATCATCGTGCTGCTAGAGCAGCAGGCGCGTGCCCGTATGCGCTACACCACGGTAGGGAAAACCGCAGGCAAGCAAGTGCGCATACAGCTGAAAGGGTGGAGCCGCCTGGCTGCCGTCGCCCTCGCGAGTGGTGTCATGCTACTGGCGTTTATTATTCCAATGACTCAACTGCTGATCTGGGTCAGCGATGTTGGAATGGACGACCTGGATAGCCGTTACTTTGAGTTTCTGTGGCACTCGCTCCTGCTCGCGGCCATGGCGGCACTGCTGGTGGTGAGCGCCAGTGTGATACTGGCAGTGGCCAATCGCTACTACTCAGACCTAGGCACCCGCATCATGGTGCGGGTGGCGACACTGGGCTACGCACTGCCCGGGCCGGTGTTGGCCGTGGGCGCTTTCATACCCATTGCGTGGTTTGATAATCAATTGCGTGACGGCCTGCACACACTGTTTGGTTATGATGGCGGCTTGTTGCTGCAAGGCACCATGGTCACCCTGTTAGCCGCACTCTGCATCCGTTTTATGGCGGTAGGGTTTAGCGCTGTCGATGGCAACCTGCAACGCATCACACGCTCAATTGACGAGTCCGCCCACAGCCTGGGCAGTAGCGGCCTAGTACTGCTCAGGCGGGTGCACCTGCCGATACTGCGCGGGGGAATATTCACCGCCATGACACTGGTCTTTGTAGATGTTATGAAAGAGATGCCCATCACCCTGATGACCCGCCCCTTTGGTTGGGATACCCTCGCGGTGCGGGTTTTTGAAATGACCGCCGAAGGTGAGTGGGAACGCGCCGCACTCCCCTCCGTTGCCATCGTACTCGCAGGACTCATTCCGATAATTTTGATGAATCGCCATGCCCAACACTGATCAGCTGCTCGAACTTAACCACATCACACAGCGCTACGGAGAGACCACCGTTGTGCAAGAGATGAGCCTCTCACTGCAACGTGGAGAGATCGGCTGCTTGCTGGGGCCATCCGGCTGTGGCAAAACCTCGGTACTGCGCGGCATTGCCGGTTTCGAAACAGTACAAGAGGGCACCATCACCCTCTCAGGCCAACAGATTGCCGGGCGCGGCCAGCATCTGGCAGCAGAAAAAAGGCGCATCGGCATGGTCTTTCAAGACTATGCACTCTTCCCGCATCTGAGTGCGGCTGAAAATATCGCCTTTGGACTGCAAGGCAAATCTCGGCACGAAAAAAAGCAACGTGTCACCGAAATGCTAGCACTCATCGACATGCCGCAATGCGGTGAACTTTACCCCCATGAACTCTCTGGCGGGCAACAACAGCGCATCGCCCTAGCACGCGCCCTGGCACCACGCCCCAGCCTACTGTTAATGGATGAACCCTTCTCAAACCTGGATGTCACGCTGCGTGAACGACTCTGCCTCGACGTGCGTGACATTCTCAAACAAGAGCAAGCCACCGCCATTCTGGTCACCCACGACCAACAAGAAGCGTTCATGGTAGCCGATGTGATCGGTGTTATGAACGAAGGGCGTATCCAGCAGTGGGATAGCGCATACAACCTCTACCATCGCCCCAAAAATCGCTTTGTCGCAAACTTCGTTGGCGAAGGGGTTTTTCTTCCCGGAAAGGTGGTCGACAGCGAGCGGGTGGAAATAGAGCTAGGAATAATCGACGGCGAATTCGATGCCCCTTGCTGTGCCGACTGCGGTGTTGATGTACTACTCCGACCCGATGATGTACTGCATGACGACAACAGCCCACTGCAAGCCGTGGTAAAAGCAAAAGCCTTTCGCGGCGCACAAATCCTCTACACCCTAGAGCTACCCACCGGCTCAGAGATCCTCTCACTGGTACCCAGTCACCACAACCACCCCATCGGCGAGCCCATTGGCATTCGCCTCGACACAGACCATGTGATCACCTTTCGCATATAACCGAGCAGGGGGCGCGCCACCCTACCGCAACAAAATGACAGCGCTGTCAGTCGCCCCTTCTGTCAGATAGTATTGGGTTTGGAAAGAGCGTATGCAGGCTTTGAATGCCCCCCATCACGGTTGAGTAATGTGGGCACTCTGTACACTGTTTTTCTGAATTGGCCATTGCAAACGGAATATCTCCCCACTTTGGGGTAGATTAAGCGTTGATATGATTCCCCCTATCAACAGGCAATAGCAACCTAAACCAATCTTATTACTGGTTTAGATCTTTTCATATGATTGGATGT
>JALSJH010000041.1 GCA_026989455.1 Chromatiales bacterium
TAGGGCTTGCCAATAAGCTCAGCCTCCATCGCCCGCTCTTGCTCCAAATCATCCAGGTATTTCAGGAACAGCATCCATGACGATTGCTCGGTGTAGTCCAGCTCGGTGGTGCAGCCCGCTTCTTGCCGAAGAACATCATCGATGCTTTTAAATGTTTGCTCAAACATCTTTATCCTTAATGGTTTCACTTATGGAAACTGCTGATTAAATCCAATCACCACCCTCTAATTCATCTGAGAAGAGCAAAATATAAAAACGGCTCAGCGCACACAGTAACCACTTAAACGCTCCTGAGACCACTCACTTGATTGCATCTTTACACCTGTTGGCAAGCCACTACTCTACCGACTACAAAGCTCTCAATTTAAGCGTGGTGAATCCAGGGGAGAATAGAGTCATGGGTCGAAAGTTTATAGGGAAGGCGTTGAAAATAGTACAGCTTTCGGCCTTGATAAGCATCACTTCTTTAACATCTGGGTGCTTAACTGAAAGTAAAACCTTGCCAAACACTCCAGATTACACTTTTTATAATGATGTTTTACTCTCTTTCCCGCTCGATGAAAAAAACTCCGAAATATTGCGAATACGTAAAATAGCAAAAACACCGGACAATTCACCGATAAAAATCGGCTTGAATATGAATACACCGCCCTTTGTTATGTCTGATGAAAATAACATCCCGCACGGCTTTACGGTTGACTATTGGAATCGCATTTCGCAAATCATTGATCGAGATAGCGCGAACAGATAAAAATATCGATAAGATTCTAGATTTATTGCAACTGATTAAAGGCCCTGTTTTCATATCATTGTTAATTACTTTTTTAGTCGTTTCATATTTTAATGCCGAGCATGAAATTAAAAACCTATCCGAATTAGATGGGAAAACCGTCGCCACAAAAGAGGGGGCAAATACAATTAACTTAATTTCCGGGGTTGAAGTTGTGTCGGCTAACTCTTTGCGTGGCGCGGTTGAGATGTTTCTGGAAGGGAAATCAGATGCTGTCATCCACGATAAATCGATGCTGGATTATTATCAACTAATCGCACCGGATTTGTTTCGGATTATTTCGACGGGGGCAAATCGGTCACATACTGGTTTTTTATTTACAAACGAAGAGTTGGCAACGGCCACACAATTAGCGATTGATAAAATTTATAATTCAGGCGAGTACAAAATGCTTTTAGATGGATATGAAATAGATAACTAACCTCATTTTCAGAAGGAGGCTCTGATTAATAATTAGCGGTTTTTTGTATAACCGACACACAAAAAAGCAATATATTTATTCGCTCCACTTTACAGTGGCAAGTGCTCTAGTGAAAGCGCACGGGTTTCACCGATTTTCATTATCCAGACGGACTCCTCAGAGTACCCCCCGTTAACACCCGCTTTTCTGAAGCGCTCTGGCGGCTCCCATGTCGGCTCATCTGACAAGCTGCTCACGGTTCCCCAATGTGAAGCGATAATGTTTTTTGCACGAACCTCTCTCCCGACAGCAACCGCCTCTTCGGGGGTGATGTGTGACATCCACATCAGCTCTCTGGGTTCATAAGCGCCTATGGGCAAAATCGCATAGTCGAATACCCCATACTGTTGGCCAATGTCTTTAAAAAGAGTATCTGAATAGCCGGTATCCCCAACAAACAAAACCCTATTATCCGAACTCAATATCGCCCATGACGACCACAATGTTCTATCGCGATCATTCGTGCTGCGCGCAGAGTCATGAACCGCAGGCAGTGAAACCATCTCAACATTGCCGATAGAGACCGATTCACCCCAATCCAACTCCATTACCTTGCGATACCCCCGCTCGACAAAAAATGATTTTAGACCCAAAGGCACGACAACATGAATCTGTTCCTTGTTTTTCAAACGACTTATTGTTTCATCATCCAAGTGGTCGTAGTGATTATGTGAAACCACAATAATATCGATAGGCGGCAAATTATCCAAAGAGATACCGGGGTCTACAAATCGCCTCGGCCCCGCCCACGAAACCGGACTGGCAAACTCGCTCAAGAAGGGGTCTGTCAGAATCGTTTTATCGGAAACATTTATCAAAAAGCTGGCATGACCTAGCCAAGTGATTTTATCTCCTTCGGTGGAATTTAGAAGGTGTATGGCTTCTGACTCGGGTAGCCGGTGATCATCCGGGGCATTGGGAGTAAAAACAGACCCCCAGAATCTACGGAGATAGAAAAACACACCTTTTGAGGCAGCGGACTCCACAAAAGGATCATTCTGAAAACCATCCACCGTGTGATGTGCAGGCATATCCTCCACCGCTGCTTTTTCAGTCTCTTGTGATGAGAGAGCACTGCACGCAAAAGATGAGATGAACAAAATGGCGATGAGGGTAATAATTTTTATGGTCTGTTTCATATTTATAATTGCCTGCTCGGAAAGTGTGGGCCATTGGGTCATGACTCGATCATAGCTTCCTTAACTGCATCTTTACACTTAATTGGCATTCCTGAATTCAAGTCATAAGTGCATAACCAGCGCTGATCGCCATGGAGAGCAATCAGCATTTGACAAAATAGCCACCCTGAAACTATAATTCGAAACATGTCGAATATTAAAACAATACAGCAACAGGCAGAGATATTTAAAGCACTGAGCAATCCACATCGTCTAGCCCTGTTTAGTCGATTAATGAACTGCTGTGTCCCGGGCACTAAGTGCAATGCAGATGATGCTGTAAAATTTTTCGTGGGTGAGCTGGGTGAAGGGCTAAATATTGCGCCATCGACTCTTTCGCACCACTTAAAAGAGTTGAATCGGGCGGGTCTTGTGAGTATGGAGCGGCGTGGTAAAAATATCGAATGCTGGCTTGAGCCTGCAACTTTAAATGAGCTGGCTGAATTTTTCAGCAATCACTCTCAGTAAACATCACCTCAATTTTTATCGAGAAACCGGCAGACTAGGTAAGCGGTACTATCCCCAAGGAGGATATTATGACAAACAATAACGGCGACACTTTTGAGCCAGACACCGACCACCATAAACACGACAGCCATCGACAAAATGTGCGCGATACCTATGCTAAGGTTGCTAATGCGTCTACCGGTGGCGATAGCTGCGGCATCGAGAGTAGTTGCTGTGGTGTGTCGGACAATAATGCAATTAACACCTTAATTTCTACTCGCCTTGGATATTCTGAAACCGACCTTCAATCCGCGCCTGAGGGTGCTGACATGGGGTTGGGCTGCGGCAACCCACGAGCCATTGCCTCGCTAAAAGCTGGAGAAACCGTTGTTGACCTAGGATCTGGTGGTGGCTTTGACTGCTTTTTAGCCGCCCATGAAGTAGGAGAAACAGGTCATGTAATTGGTGTCGATATGACACCCGACATGTTGAGCAAGGCAAGAAAGAGTGCAACAAAAGGCCAGTTTTCGAATGTTGAATTTCGATTGGCTGAGATCGAAAATCTACCCATTGCGGACAACACAGCTGATGTTATTTTATCAAACTGTGTCATCAACCTTTCACCCAATAAGCTGCGAGTATTTACAGAAGCATTCCGAATCCTCAAGCCCGGAGGACGGTTAGCCATCTCCGATGTGGTGGCGACGGTCGAGCTACCTGAGGAGATGAAAAATGATCCTCAGCTTATTGCCGGCTGCATGGGTAATGCGTCATTAATCGAAGCGCTTAAAGCTATGCTTCAAAAAGCAGGTTTTGAGAATATTGCTATTCAACCAAAAGATGAATCCAAAGCATTCATTCGTGAGTGGGCACCAAGCCACAATATTACAGATTATGTTGTCTCTGCCAGCATTGAGGGGAGCAAACCCCATCACAAGGGTTCGCGCTAATTTCAGTCCGCATAAAACATTCATGACTTGATCAGGTACCCGCTAGCTTCTTCCAGGTAAAGTGCTCATATACACCCGACCAGTACATGCCAAAACCGATGGCAAACAGCAGCTCTTCGATGGGCATAAACCAAACGGTGATGCCGGTCAGCACTTCCATGTTCCACACCCGGTCGATATAACCCGGCGCACTCCACTCCAGCCCGACTAGAAAGATGGCGTAGTAGATTAAAAACAGCAGCCCGCCAATCCAGGTTTTTCGCTTCAAATCTGGTCGGCAAATCAGGGTGGCCCACGCTCCGGCAAACATGGCGATAATGGAGGGGTAGATTGGATTCCAGGGGAAGAAGTAGAGCACCACAAACACTACAAAGGGTGCAGAGAGTGCTGCGTAGTGATATCGGTGCTGATCATAATGACGCGCGCAACCTTCCACCGCTTGCGGGACTTTTTGACTCAGTAGATTATAAAATACCGATCCAATACCACCAATGCCAAAACAGAAGATCAGGCTTTCGATATCAAAACCGGTCATCTCTGCCAGATTAAACAGGCTGGGGGGCATCCAGTATTCGGGCACAAAAATAGGCTCAGTCAGACCAAACGGCATGGTAAACAGGCTGGCCCATAGCATCGCTCGCCGCTGCGCAGGAAAGCGCCAGTAGACTAACCCCCACGGAACTAAGAACGCACTCGACCAGAGCAGCCACACATATTGATCAGACTCCATCACTCCCCCTCATAAAACAGATCACACCACTTACAACCAACGCCGGACACTCCACCCCAAAAACTCAGCCAGCCGAGGAATCCAGCGACGCTGCCGCCAGCGTGTTGCACACACGGGGGTGGCCTCCGTCAAATCAGACTCAAACTGTGCTTGCAGGCGGTGGCAAAGGTCGGGATCTCGACTGACTAGGTTCAATTCGTAATTTTGCAGCAGGCTGCGGTAATCAAGGTTGGCGGTGCCCAGCGTTGCCCACTGACCATCCGCAATAGCCACTTTGGCATGCAGCATTCGCGGTTGGTACTCATAAATTTTTACCCCGGCATCCAACAGGCTGGCATAAACTGCATTTGCGGCCCAGCGAGCGAGGCGGACATCACTGGCAGAGGGTACTAACAGGCGCACTTCAACGCCACGTTTTACGGCTGAAATTAACGTTTTTTGAGTGTGGTAATCGGGTACAAAATAGGGTGTCGTCAGGCAAACTTGTTGCTTGGCCCCCCCCAGGAAATCGGCATAGATACAAGCGATTCGCCGCCGACTGGAGCGCGTCTGATTGGGTACTAATACACTACTTTCCTGTTTGTTCTCTTGTGGCAAACGCTTTTTATCACCTCGCCAGAAGGCATCAAACAGCTCATCCGCCTGAAGAGCTAACGCCCCTTTGAATGAAGCGTGGGTATCACGCCAGCGCTTAGCCCCATAATAGCGTTGCGAGCTTTGCCGGTGAATATTGAAGCCACCCAGAAAAGCGCTCTCACCATCCACCACCAGCAGCTTGCGGTGGTCACGACGATTGTAGCGGAAGGGTTCGCGCCAGTACCAGCGATGGAAGTGGCGCAAATTAACCCCTGCGGCTTTAAGCATCGGCCCCAGTGTGCGGTAAAACTGAAACAGTGAGCCCCACGCATCCACCAGCAAGCGAACCTCAACACCCGCTTCCGCCTTTTCGGCCAATGCTTGGGCAAAGCGCTGGCCTACCTCATCATCTGCAAAAATATAGGTCTCCATCCAGACCCGTTTTTTCGCTGCCGTTATTTTCGCCAGCATGGCATCAAACAGCTCATCCCCTTCGGTATAAAGCTCAATAAAATCGTCATCAGCCTGTTGAGCAGGCAGTGCGTTACTGACTCTAGAGATCGTCATTACACCCTCGACTTGGATAAAAGAGCACCGTCAAAGTCTATCGTAGTTATCACCCTTTATCAGGCTTTGTGCGGCCAGCTGCATCTTTGCCCCCTGCAAATTGAAAAATCCCCCTCAATCCC
>JALSJH010000042.1 GCA_026989455.1 Chromatiales bacterium
CCCCTGAAAGCAACTGAGCAAGACGCTCTTTTTCGGCGCGACCTGTCGAGCGAAACATCACACCAATACCCCGGCCCTCGGCATGCACCACCAAACCAGGTAAACAACCTAAATATGAGCTTTCAATATCCACCGCCGTATTGATTGGCACACACTGCCCCAACAGCTCAATAAACATACCCTCGGTGGAGATATCTCGACTTCGCGCACGCAGTTTTAAACTGTCACCCACCAGAACCATGACATCCAAACAGAGTGGGGTGCGTTTTTGGTATCGATGCTCCATTTTCAAGCTCCTTTTCAGGTTCTAACAAAGTGCCGGTTAACGCGCTTTATCACCCGCTATCCCAACGGTTAAAAATGCTTTCCATTGGTTCCGTGGTGGGAAGAAAGCGGGTGTTTTTTGTACATATTCACGGTATGCCTCACCGAATTCGTCCTCGGCGCGCCGCTCTTCCGCCCGAGCCAAGTGCACATAGGCGTAGAGCATGACAGGTGCCATCAACACCGTAAGAAAGGTAGGCCACTGCACCAAAAAACCGATAATGAGCAGAAACAGCCCCGTATATTGTGGGTGACGAGCGTAGGCATAAATACCATCGGTGACCAAACCACCTCTGGCGGCGTGAATTTGCCGCCAACCTTTTGAAAGCAGTGTGTAACCCATCAACATCAACAGCAGACTTAAGCCCATGACAATCACCCAGGCCAAAGTTGAGCCACCAAACACCACTACCCAGAGGTGACCTAGTTTATGATTAAAGGGTTGCAGAGCGGGGTAAGCATCCCCCAACCAGCCGGTGAGCAGATAGATGGTCAGCGGGAAGCCGTACATTTCGCTAAAAAGCGCCACCAGAAAGGCAACCACCACCCCCATGCTGCGCCACTCCTGCCCACCTCTTGGCTTGAGAAAACTCAGGATAAAAAACAGGAACAGCCCGACATTAAAGGCGGCAACCACCCACATACCATAAGCGTATTCGAGATCACCACCGTGCATTTTTCACACCCCTTATTAACCCGTAAATCAACCTTTTGGGCGCTGATATACAAAAGACGCTATGGATTTTTTGTTACTCCCTTTGCGCTGAATTTCCACCACAATGCGGTAGCGATCGGCTTGATGCATCATGAAATAGTTGCCATAACTCAATGCATTGCCTGGCATCACTTCCAGCTCTTTTGAAGAACCCGTAACACCCAACAGACCCACGGTGGCTTTGAGCTTGGCATCTGTAATACGCAGGCCACTTTTGCTATCAAAAAGGGCAATCAGAATGTGATAACCATGCTCTTTAGGGGTCGCGCTATTGTGCATTTTCTCCGAGGTCAGCTGTGCTGGAATAACCCCCAGATAAACATTCATACCCTCGACTTGAAGATGGCGGTTAGAGTCGTCAGCCATCACTAGAGTGGCCGCAAACAGTAAACAGAAAAAAACAGCTCTATTTTTAGTTAACATGGTCTTGCTCCTTTTTTAAGGAAGCTCTGATCAAGTCATGAATGTTTTACGCTGGTTGAAATCGCCCTCAGCCTAAATTCATCCAGACTTGATCAGAGCTTCCTTACGTGAACCGCTTGCTGCGGCAAATTAAAATCCCCCTAGCCCCCCTTTTTCAAAGGGGGATTTAACAACTCCATTACAACTTAACCCTCTTCAATCTAAGCGCATTGGTAATCACTGACACCGAACTGAACCCCATCGCTGCCGCCGCAAAAATGGGCGAGAGCAATAAACCAAATGCCGGGTAGAGTAAACCTGCGGCAATGGGTACGCCCGCCGTGTTATAGATAAACGCAAAAAAGAGGTTTTGACGGATATTGCGCATGGTGGCGCGGCTCAAACGTCTGGCCCGCACGATGCCACGCAGATCGCCTTTAACCAGGGTGACACCGGCGCTCTCCATGGCCACATCGGTGCCAGTACCCATGGCGATACCGACATGGGCTTGAGCCAGTGCCGGGGCATCGTTGATACCATCACCGGCCATGGCGACGATATGCCCTTCGGCCTGTAGCTGTTTAACCACTTCGGCCTTTTGCTCTGGCAGCACTTCGGCCTGCACCTGGTCGATATCCAACTTGGCGGCGACCGCTTCTGCGGTCTTGCGGCTGTCCCCCGTCAACATCACCACTTTGATCCCCTCTGCATGCAGATTGCGGATCGCTTCTGGGGTCGTCTCTTTGATGGGGTCAGCTACACCGATCAACCCGGCCGCTTTTCCATCAATGGCCAACAACATCACTGTCTGGCCTTCTGCTCGCTGGTTGTCAGCCTGTTGTGGTAAGTCGCCCACATCAATACCCAGGCTATTCAGTAGCTTGATATTGCCCAGCGCCACTTTTTGCCCATCAACAATGCCGGTAACACCCATACCGGTAACCGACTGAAAGTCCTCGGTTTTCGCCAGATCAATACCTCTCTCCTCCGCACCCTGCACAATAGCTTCAGCCAAGGGGTGTTCGCTGGCACGTTCCAGACTGGCTGCAAGGTGGAGATTACTATTTTCCTGAAAGCCCTCAAGCGCCATAACAGACACCAGTTTGGGTTTACCTTCAGTGAGGGTGCCGGTTTTATCCACCACTAAGGTGTCGACTTTGCGCAACACCTCTAGTGATTCCGCGTTTTTAAACAATACGCCCATCATGGCACCTTTGCCGGTACCCACCATGATTGACATCGGTGTTGCCAAGCCTAATGCGCAAGGGCAAGCGATAATCAACACCGCCACCGCATTGATCACCGCATAAGCAATGGCCGGCTCCGGCCCCCACAAGCTCCAAATGATAAAAGTAACAATTGAGATGAGCACCACTACCGGAACAAAATAACCGGAAACGGTGTCCACCAGCCGCTGGATAGGTGCGCGGGAACGCTGCGCTTCCGCAACCATCTTGACAATCTGCGATAACAACGTGTCTGCACCCACTTTTTCGGCGCGCATCAATAAACTGCCCGTGCCGTTAACGGTGGCACCGATCAGGCGTTCTCCCGCTGTTTTAGCAACCGGTAGCGGTTCTCCTGTGACCATCGACTCATCCACATTGCTTTCCCCGCTAAGGGTCGTACCGTCGACGGGTATTTTTTCACCAGGCCGTACTCGGAGCGTGTCACCCACTTGCACATGCTCCATGGGAATATCTTCTTCACTGCCATCTTCTTGCACAATACGCGCGGTCTTGGGTGCAAGCCCCAGCAGCAGCTTAATCGCCGCATTAGTTTGGCTGCGCGCCCGCAACTCCAGCACCTGCCCCAGCAATATCAAGACGGTAATCACCGCCGCCGCCTCAAAGTAGGCGGGCACCACGCCCACCTTATTAAACACCTCGGGTGGAAAAATTCCGGGAAAAACAGTGGCGATAACGCTGTAACTCCAGGCCACAGAAACACCCAGTCCAATCAGGGTAAACATATTAAGATTACGAGTAACCACCGACTGGATGGCACGCACATAAAATATCCAGCCACCCCAGATCACCACGGGGGCTGAGAGCACCATCTCAATCCACTGGCGAAGATTGGGCTCAATCAATTCAGCCATTGCCAGTGGCCAAAACTCGGCAGCCATGGCACTGAAGAAAACCGGGATGGCGAACAGGGCGCTGATCCAGAAGCGACGACTCATATAGTCCAGCTCGCTGGTGTCATCTTCCACTTCGACCGTCATCGCCTCCAGCGCCATGCCACATTTGGGACACGCGCCGGGGTGGTCCTGAATGATTTCAGGGTGCATCGGGCAAGTGTATTGCGTTTTGGTGGCAATGAGTGGAACCCCTTTAGGCTCCAGCGCCATGCCACATTTAGGGCAACTGCCGGGGCCTTGCTGCTCGACTTCCGGGTGCATCGGGCAGGTGTAGATTGCGGACTCATCCACTGGCTGGCTTGGTGCTTTTGTGGTGTGAGGCATCTCTTGTTTGCCACCACAACAGCGATGAGGCTTTGCCGCTGTTTTTGGCTCTGGTTCCGTCGCCTCTTCTCCACCACAGCAACTCTCTGCTTTTTTTGCTGGCTCGGGCGCGGTACTCTTCTTATCACCACAACACCCACCCGTTTTTTCTGCTGGCTTCGGTTCAGCCTGTTGTTTACTGCTACAACAGCAACCGCCTTTCTCTTCACTCTTATCTTTTGCCAGATACTTGGCCGGTGATGCCGAAAATTTGCTCTGACAACCGTCACTGCAAAAGTAGTATTTTTTTCCTTCATACTCTGCGTGATGCTCTGATGCCTCGGTGACACTCATGCCACATACCGGATC
>JALSJH010000043.1 GCA_026989455.1 Chromatiales bacterium
GAAAACAGCTTTAGTGTTAACGCTTATGGTATAGGCGCGGCATATCAGTTCAACACACAATGGACCGGATTTAGCAGCTTGCACACCGGCTACTCCACACCCAGCCCACGAGGTACACGAGGAGGGCTTGACCCGGAATCCAGCACCGCCTTTGAAGTGGGTGCACGCTATGCCAATGCCGCACAGGCATTTGCCGCTGAAAGCACTTTTTTCTACACCGCTTTTGATGATCTGATCGTCACTGACAACGTCGGCGGCACCGGAACCGGTGAGGATGAAAACTTTGGAGAGGTGGATACCCTAGGTCTCGAATTTGCGCTCCAGTATGATGCCGGGCTTGCCAATAACTGGGGGCTAAGCAACCCCTCTTATATCAGCGCCACCTACACCCATGCCACACAGAAAAATGACTCGGTCTCTACCGATGCCGAGTCCATTTTCAGCTACGGAAAAGCGGGCAACGCAGTGCCTTACATCCCAGCACTCACCCTGAGCCTTGGCACAGGTATTGAGACCAAAAAATGGGGTGCCTTCATCTCCGGTAACTATGTCAGCGCTACCTATACCAGCGCCAACAATGTGAATGAACAGATCAACGGTGCGGGTGATCCCGATGCGCGATATGGCAAAACAGACCGCTATTTCACCGCTGACATTTCAGCCTTCTATCGCCTGAATGAAACAGTTAAACTCTTCACCGGAGTACAAAACCTCTTTGATGCAACGTATGTGGTCTCACGCCAACCCTATGGCGCACGCGGTGGCCTGCCACGGTTTGTTTATGCCGGCATTGAGATGGCGATGTAAAACGACACCCTTAAGGAGTCTCTGATCAAGTCATGAATGTTTTACGCTGGCTGAAATCGCCCTCATTTATCCCGAAAATCACACCAATAGAGCGACCATTGCTGCGCATTTCGAAACAAATGAAAACAATTTTTTCTCAGCCTAAATTCATCCAGACTTAATCAGAGACTCCTTAACCGCCCTTTTTAAAAAGGGCGGTTTTTTGTGATAAATACGCTGAGTCGTTACGGTTTTTAAACAATTTAAATCACGGTAAATAAACATGAGCATAGTCGATCTATTTCAACAGGGCGGGCCAGTGATGTGGGTATTACTCGCCATGTCAGTACTGGCCGTCACCATTATTTTGTTAAAGCTATTCCAGTTCTTTCGTAGCGGCTTACGACGCCTAGATTTTGTCGACCCGGCGCTGACAGCACTCCAGCACAATAACCACCTCGATGCATTAGCGGCCTTAAAAAAACAGCGCAGTCCAGTAGCTCATGTCATGGAGAGCGCCATACGGTGTGGCGCAGACCCCACCATGACCACAAAAGATGTTGAAGCTGAAGTGAGCCGCATCGGCTCGGCCCAGATACGCAACCTAGAGTCGTGGCTGCGCGGGCTATCATCCATCGCCCACCTGAGCCCGCTCTTAGGGTTATTGGGAACGGTGACCGGCATGATCGCCGCCTTCATGAACCTTGAGGCTGCGGGCAGCCAAGTGGATCCATCGATCCTCTCTGGTGGTATTTGGGAAGCCCTACTCACCACCGCCTTCGGTTTAACCGTGGCGATTCCGGCGATGGCGGCTTTCTACTACCTGGAAGGCGAGGTGGACCATGTGCGCGCCTCAATGAAAGATGTCAGCATTCGAGTGTTACGCCATTTTGGTAAAACACCCAGCAGCATCTCCAGCCGCGACGATGAGAAGATCGAGGATGAGACCCATGGAATTTGAAGGCCGTGCGCGCATCCACTCCCACCTTGATATTGCACCACTCATCGACATCGTTTTTCTATTGCTGGTCTTCTTTATGCTAACCAGCACCTTTTTAGTACCGGAAGCGATAGAGCTGGAGTTACCCAAATCGGCCAGCGCCACCACCTCCGAAGAGAGGCCGATTGTAGTCGCCTTCAACAGAGAAGGGGAACTCGCACTCAACGGCAAAACCATCCAGCTTAGTGAACTGGGCAACGCCATCAAGCCACTGATCGCAGACAACAGCGAACTCACCATCACCCTAAAAAGTGATGCCCATACAGAGGTGCAGCAGCTGCTAGCGATCATGGATGAGATTCGTGCGGCGGGTGGTAACAACGTTGCGTTAGCAACCCTACAGAAGTAGAGCCTACCGATGTCAATCACATGGCGACAAATGAGCATGGCACTGCTGGTTGCACTTGCGCTACACGCTGGCGTAGCGGCTTGGGTTGCGCTGCCTGCACCTACCTTGGCAGAAAAGCCACCGGAGAAGATACTTCGAGTCAGCATGCTGGCAATTACTGCGGAACAGCCCAGCGCAGCAGCGGCCACCCCGGTACCGAAAACCGAGCCCACTGCGCAGCCTGAACCTGAACCTGAACCTGAACCTGAACCTGAACCAGAGCCAGAGCCAGAGCCAGAGCCAGAGCCAGAGCCAGAGCCAGAGCCAGAGCCAGAGCCAGAGCCAGAGCCAGAGCCTATAACCCAAAAGCCTGAGCCTGTCATTAAGCCCACACCACTACCCGTTGAAAATACCCCCGAAGTGGTAAAGCAAGAAGTTATCGAGCAAAGCGCCCCCAAACAAGAGGCCACCCCAGCACCGTTAAGTGCCGTCGCGACTGCAAGGTATGAACAGCGACTGGTCGCCTGGTTGGAAAAGCAGAAAAAATATCCCCGTCAGGCCAAGCGAATGCGGATTGAAGGTGAGGTCTGGTTGCGCATTTTGATCGATCGCAGCGGGCAGACCAAAAGCGTGATGTTAGAACAGCGCAGTGGTAACCGCCTACTTGATAAGGCGGCTCTCAAGATGGCCGAGCGAGCAAATCCTTTCCCGCCAATACCTAACAACGACCCGAGAGAGAGCGTAGAGTTTATTGTGCCAGTGCTGTTTGCCTTACAGTAGCCGCCAGATAAAAAACCAGGCTTTAGTGTTTGTGATCGTGACCATCATCACTCATCTCATCCATACCACTAAAGTCCATCATCTCATCGTGGTCGGTGCTCTGCTCTTCTCCATGACCGTGGGCATGTCCATCACCATGCTCATGTGCGTGCCCATCACCTTCAGATTGTGGCAATGACATCACGCCTAAACCATAACGGTAAACCAACTCACCACCATGCCAAGCGGTCGAGCCTAAAACACCCCCCGCGACAACCATACAAGCTGCAAAAGCAATGCCCCGGCTTTTCCCTTTTCGGGCCCAGATAATCGACCAAGTGGCCAATGCCAGAAACAGCGCAAGGGTGACCACGGCCCAATTACGGTGTTCGGTCATCGCCAAATGAGAGGGGGTATCGTGGGCCACCGTATTATAGGCATCCAATCCGGTAAGAGCGGTAATAAGGGTAATTCCGGCACCAAACCAGAGCGTCCAATTGGCCACTGTTTTCCACTGCTCTTTAAGAGGGGATTTAACAAAAAGTGCAACAACATGCAATCCCACGGAGAGTGACAAGAGTGCTACGGTAAAGTGGACAAAAATGGGATGAAAGTTGGGGATAATTTCTGGCATTACTGGGTTCCTTTAGATTATTAAATATTCTCTACTACCGCCTCAGAGCGTGTTCTAATACGATAAAGCTTTTCCACGGGCAGTACCGCGACGATCCCATCACCCTCTAGCCCCACATGGGCCGTTTCCATAATCGCCTGAGCAATGGTTTCGGCATTTTTCTCTGTCGTAAATATCTCGACCCGTGCATGAGTCACCATCCAGTCACTTGAGTAAAAATCCATATACTCACCGTAACCCTTTACCTTGGTCACACTAATACCACTCACCCCAAGATCTTGTAGTCTCTTCTCTACCTTCTCCAGCGCATCACGTTGGATAATCGCGGTTATTTTTCGGTAATTCATATTTCACCTCTTTTTTTGGGTTCACCCACGACAGGCTGGGGGGCCACCGCACAAAAACCCTGCGGCTCCACACCCAAAGCCGCATTGAATTTGCTCGACATATTTTGAAAGCCAATCAGCCCGGTCAGTTCGATAATGGCATCATCATCAAAGTATTGATGCAGCGCCTCAAAATGCGACTTGTCGGCCTGTTTGTCGCTATAAGTGACCGCCTCGGCATAACGGAGTGCAGCTTTCTCCTTATGGCTATACAGGTCACAATCAGCAAACGCTGCCAGCTGAGCAAGTTTCTCCTCACTCACCCCCCGCTTCAAAGCGGTAGATGCATTAATATCAACACAAAACGGACACCAATTTATCTGTGAAACCCGCACCGTAATCAAGGTTCTCAACGCGGGTTCCAACGGGGAAGAGGCACGATCAAAAGCACCATAAAGCACCGCAAGGGAGGCAAATACCTTAGGTGAACGCCCCCACAACCGAGCAGGCTCCAGAACAGCACCGTATTTTCGTTTCTGGTTCCAGAAAAAGAGCCTCACATACCAGGGGAACTTATACCCGGCAACGGTGGTGATCATTGACATAACCGCAGCTCCTATATATCAGTTCTGAGTCCGAGCAGAAAAAACATCGACAAGCAGAAGTCTAGTAACCACACCCTGTCTATCGGGTGACGCACTCATTACAGTTTTGTAATGTTGCCGCGACCCTTAATCCGAATATTTTATCCATCCGGCACAACCTCACTTGTCTGCTACCTTTGCACAACTGCATAAAATTTCCGGAATTAAAGAGAAAAATGAGCACTTCTACTCATGCGAATGTCCGCTAAGCTGAGATACCCTTTCAGTAACAGTGAGTTGATACCTTTATCAACTTAACTGCGGGGATGCTCAGATTGATTTTTGTTAATCTGTCTGTATACCCCACCGACTGCCAGGGAGATGGGAGAAGAAAAATTTTTCTCCGCCAATCTTCCTCATTTTATTAAAAATAATAAGGGGAAATACCATGAAAAAAAGTTTAACACCCATTCTTATTATCGCTCTTTCAACCACACTCACCGCGTGTGGTGGTAGTGACAATAATGGATCAGAGACGGCACAAGACACTACAGCACCCACCATTTTAAGCAGCACACCGGGTAATGGAGAGTCCCCCGTCAGCACGACAAAAAACATCATCATCACCCCCTCAGAGGCTTTGGATGCAACGACGGTTAACGATACCAGTGTGACATTCATTGGTCAGAATAATGACGATGAAGGGGAGGGTGACCTATATCAGCCTCACTTCAGTATCAACTATGATACTAACACCCATGCTATTACCATCGACCCACGCAGAAAACTGAGAAATGGCACCACCTACACTATCACTCTGGACGGCTTAAAAGACCTGGCCGGCAATGCGCTTGCCACAACAGAGTTCAGTTTTTCCACATACAAAAATCAACGCTCTCGTAGCATTGATTACGACAACACAACCGGCGCTATCAGAAGCTATACAGAGTACCGTTTCGACAGTGACGGCAATAGAACTCAAGAAGCCTACTACCGCTATGCGGGGGCAGATGCCACCTGGTTTACTGCCGATGATGGCCTTAACAGTGGTTATTACACCTACACATACGATGCCAATGGTAACCAGACACGCTACACCTATTTCATCAATTCGGGTGTAGATGGCACCTGGTTTACCGCAGATGATACGCCCAGCTTCTACGACAGCTACCGCTATGACAACAATAACAACATGACTCGCTATGTTGAGTTCAGTAACCCAGGCCCAGATTCAACCTGGTTTACCTCAGATGACGTACCCAGCAGCTATCAAACTCACACCTTCGATAGCAATAATAATCGCACGCAATATACACAATTTAATGCGCCTGGTGCGGATGGTGCCTGGTTTAGCGCAGATGACATAACCGATTACTTCAGTGTCTATACCTATGATACCGATGGCCGCTTAATCCGCCACACCAGCTTTAGTGGCATAGGTAGTGATGGCCAGCAATTTACCGCAGACGATATTGTCAGCCGCTACTCCACCTATCGTTATAATGACGCGGGCAATCGAACACTATTGGCAAGTTTTAACAGTGCCGGTGTCGATGGCGTTTGGTTTACCTCAGATGATGAAATATCCTGGAACTATAGGATGCTCACCTACGACAGCAGTGGCCGCCAAATAGATGAGATAACCCTTAACAGTGCGGGTACCGATGGCATCTGGTTGACGGAGGATGACACCCCAATCAACTACACCCGTAACCACTACAACAGTGCCGGAGACCGAATTCGCTACACAGCGTTCAACAATGGGGGAGCGGATGGCATCTGGTTTACCAGCGATGATATCGTACAAAATTACTCCGCCTCAACTTACGATGCCAACGGTAACCAGACGCAAAGTGTTTATTACCCGGGTGCCGGGGGGGATGCCACCTGGTTCACAGCTGATGATGAAGTTGCGAGATGGGGCTACTCTACTTACCGTTACGACACTGACGGCAACCTGACTCAAGAGACATCTTTCAGTGCAACCGGCGCAGATGCAGTCTGGCTAACAGCAGACGACCTACCAAGCAGGTATCAGGTGCACCAGTATGATAGCAATGGAAATCAGACACAGAGGAGTAGTTACCGTGGCGCGGGTAGTGATGGTATCTGGTTTAACAGTGATGATCTTTTGAGTTACAGATCAGAGTACAACACCTTGTTCTAGAAAGAGTATTTCATAACATTACGGGTTCCCACGCTCCTCCGTGGGAATCCATACCATACATTATTTTCCACCGTAGCATCCCCACGCAAGAGCATGGGAACGAGACAAACAATCCAAAAAATATCAGCTTTTTAGCTGAGGGGTGAGTCAGCCTTTTTTTCTTTAACTATCACTCAGGGAAGCCCTGACACAAAAGAGTTCTACGGTAAAACCACCGTCACCTTCAGGCCACCCAGCTTCGATGACTCAAAATCAAGCTCCCCCTGATAGAGTTCAACAATATCCTTCACAATGGCCAGGCCAAGCCCGGAGCCTTGCACCCCTTCATCAACCCGCACACCACGTTCCGTGAGGTTTGATAGCTGTGCATCTTCACACCCCGGCCCATCATCTTCTATGGTAATTTTCATGCCCTGTTGGCAGGCAATTTCACAAACAACACGCTGGTTTGCCCATTTACATGCGTTATCCAGCAAGTTGCCAAACAGTTCTAACATATCATTACGATCAGCGGCGTATTCACACGGTAGGTCGATCTCATAGTGAATATCCAGCTGTTTTTGTTGATAAACTCGCTGCAACACATCTACCAGCACTGGCATCTCTTCGCTTACCTCAAAGTGCTGCCCCGGCAGACCAGCACCGGCTAGGCGCGCTCGTTTTAGCTCTCGCTCCATTAACTGGTAGATCTGTTGGGTATGACGATTCAGATCTTGCTTCAACGGCTCATTGTTGTTTTGTTGCTCCGCCAGCTGCATTAGCAGATTAAGCGGGTGTTTAAGGCTATGGGCAAGGTTACCCACCGCATTTCGGGAGCGCTGCAAGCGTTGGGCTAACAGATAGAGCAAGCGGTTAACCTCATCAACCAGTGGTTTCACCTCGTGGGGCACTTCTGCGGTAAGCGCGGTTAAATCACCCTCTGAGAGCGCTTTCAGCTCATTGGTAACCTGTTGTAGAGATAAAAATGAGCGCTTAATCACCCAGCGTTGCAGCAGCAATAAAAGCCCCAACATCACCAAGCAGGCCAGGGCAAATAGCTGGCTAAAGTGGTGTAACGCATCGTAAAGCGGGCTAATATCCTCCGCCACCAAAATTTTCACACTTTGATCGCCCACCTGAAAGTCGGCGCTCCAGAGTAGTAGACGCTGGTTATCTGGCCCCGTTTGATGACGTTGCTGGGAGGGGTGTAACGTATAATCCCACAGCGAGCGAGAGCGCAGCCGCTGGCCCGCCACATCAATCAGATAGTAGTGCCCCGAAAATACCCGCTGGTAAATATGCCCCACATTGGCCTCTTCGAGATACCAGTCACCCGCATCATCCCGCTGTAATGAAGCCAGTAGCGCTTCACCATCATGCTCCATGCGAGAGAGCACCATCTGTTCGCCAATTTGGTTTACCACCGTGGTGCTGAGCCACCAGAGCAGTAACATAAACAGCGTCAGTGTCGCTCCCAGACCCAGGTGTAAGCGCCCTTGTAACGACTTCACTTCGCCTCCCCACGAAAAACATAGCCCTGCCCCCGGCGTGTTTCGAAGAGTGATTTTCCGAGTTTATTGCGCAGCCTTTTTACATACACTTCAATCACATTACTGTCACGATCTGCATCCCCCTCATACACATGTTCAGTGAGGCGATTTTTTGAAAGAATAACCCCAGGGTGACTCATAAAATAGCGTAACAGCCGGTATTCAGTGCCCGTCAGTGGGTGCTCTTCTCCTGATGACGTAGTGGCTAGTTGCCGCTCCTCATCTAGGCTTACTCCTGCCACCTCAAAGCCGGGTGTGGCCTCCCCATGGGCACGCCGCACCAGTGCGTTCACCCGCGCCAAAAGCTCTTCGATATGAAACGGTTTACCCAGATAGTCGTCCGCCCCCGCTTTGAGTCCATCAACCCGTTCATGCCAAGCATCACGCGCTGTTAGCACCAACACCGGCACTTTATTACCTCGGTCACGCCAGTTTTTTAAAACCTCCAAACCAGCGCGTTGCGGCAGGCCAAGATCCAGAATAACAAGGTCATAAGGCTCTTCATCACCCATAAACTCGCCATCAATACCGTTGTGAACCCGGTCCACTGCGTAGCCTGCTTTGCGTAGCGCCTGCTGAATAGCATCAACAATGGCAAAATCATCCTCAATAATTAGAATACGCACCGCTACTCCTGCTCACGCTTAATAATGTTGCCATTAGTGGCATCGAGTTTTAACTCCCATACCCGCCCCTGCTGATCCAGCATCTCAATTTCATAAATAATTTTACCCCGCTCCTGCTCCAGCTCTACCTCGAGAATATGGCCATCTATCTCTTGACGACTGATCACCAAAATATCCTCAAGGGGGAGAATCTCCCCCTGTTGCAGCAGTTCGAGTGCTCGGTACTGATCATCATCACTCATCGCCGGTGTAAACAGCAGTGCAAGCATCACCAGTAGTAGTGTCAATTGTGTTAATCGTCCCATTTCCCAAACCCCGGAATAGTCACTTGATGTTCATCATAGGAACCCTTATCCGCCTGCGTATGGCACACTTCGCAGCGGCTAAAAGAGACCACCTCTGGATTATCTTCTACCACGCGCCGTGGTAGTTCATCATGTTTACGGATAAAATAGCGCGTCTCCGTAATTCGCAGCGGAGTTTCGTCATAAGAGAGCGACTTCATCATCCCCCTTGAGCGCTTATAATTAGAGTTATCTGCCGCATTCTCTGTAAGATATTGGGTTAAGCGCTGTTGCACATCGCTCTCCAGCTCCGCATTTTCACCAAAATGATCATCCAAGCTTCCCATCATCTTCTGCCAAGAGCGTGCAGGTAAAAAACCGGGTTGATAAGCCATATGGCAATCTGCACACTCCTCACCATAGGCTACATCAGTTACCGGTGCCACATCCAGCGAGCCGCCCCGACGTTTATCATCATCGTCATCACCAATGGCACAACCTGTCATTAAAACACCCGATGTTAAAAGTATTGCCAACAAACCATTTGAAAATTTCATCACACTCACCTCACAAATTAATTAATCATTATTAGCTCGGACAATTCATAAATTATGCACAATCTCACTTTTCTATTGCCTGCAATCACTGATGCGGAGGTTTTTCTGAAATTTACCTATAAAACCAATACCCTGCATAATCTTTGTGCAAACTCATGAAATATCCGATTAAAGCACTTTCAGAAAAGCCAAAACATCCGCCTTCTCTTGCGCCGTGCACTCACGACCGACCGTCCACTTACAATTACGCTTAAACCACTTGTTTATTTTCTTACGCTGCGTCAGCCGTTCTGCATTGGCACTGGGAGCCATCGCCTCAATCACCTTACCCGTTTTAATGTGTTTACCCGCTTGGCTAAGGTTGTCACCATGGCAGCTCGCACAGTTACGCTTTTGGCCCGTTTTCTTATCAATAAACGTGGTCTCCCAAAACGACTTACCCGCTGCGGCATTCACCTGAACACCCTGCTGTTGAAACTCAGAAATCATCTCATCAGCCACACCGGCTACCGCAACATTAGCTGCAAAAAAGATTGCAGCAGAAGTCACCATTACCCATCTCATTGCACCACCCCACTATTGTTATCCGATTGAAATTCACCCTCAGGTATCTCCACCTGCTTATAACCATCGACCATGCTCTGCACCAGATTTTCCCGATGCTGCAAGCTGGCCACCACTACACCAACCACATGCAGCCCCACCAAAAAGAGCGTGGCATTGGCAAAAAACTCATGCACCTCCTCAAAGCCATCCGCAAGACCATCACTCACCCCTGAAACCAACCCCGCCAGCGGCCCGGAAAACTCCATCGCCCCATAGGTCAACAGACCGAAAAGAAGAGTCATTGAAATGCTCACCAACAACGCAACCACCATTGCGCCACCCGCCGGGTTATGCCCCAAATAACGCTTGGCCCGAAACTGCGCCACATCTTTCATGTACGCCACCACCTTTGCGGGTGAAACCACAAAACTGCTAAAGCGTGCGTGGTGTGGACCAATCAAACCCCATATAAGACGAAATATGATCAAACCCACAATCACATAACCCGCCCAAACATGCAGATCGAGAAAATCATCCTCGGTAATAAACGCAAACAGAAACAGCGATACAAGGCTCCAATGAAAAATACGCAGCAGTGGATCCCATACTTTGATTCGTTGAGTAGACATATCATTCCCCTTTCTCGTTTTGTTGCATTCACCTTAGCAAGGCAAACTGAAATCAAACTGAAAATGGGGTAATCACTCGGTGGGGTATTACTGAAGATGGAAATTTACGATATAGGAGGGGCTTAAATTTGAGACAACGCGGCATCGG
>JALSJH010000044.1 GCA_026989455.1 Chromatiales bacterium
TCTCAGTCTCAGTCTCAGTCTCAGTCTCAGTCTCAGTCTCAGTCTCAGTCTCAGTCTCAGTCTCAGTCTCAGTCTCAGTCTCAGTCTCAGTCTCAGTCTCAGTCTCAGTCTCAGTCTCAGTCTCAGTTGCGGAGTCTACCCCAGTCTCACGCTTCACTGGTGTGATCGTCGTTGTTTCGGGGGTGTGATCGATCTCATCACTTGCCAGTGCATCCGCCTGTTGGCTGATGGTATCCACATCGGCTGTGTGCGGTGCTTGTGAGCGTAGCGATGTAATCAGTGCGGGTAAAACCTGGACAGTTTTCTGTAGAACTTCAAAGATCTCACTGGAAGGCTTGAGTGTTTCAGCGATCACTTTGTTGAGTAAATTTTCAATTGACCAGGCGAGTTCTGCAATCTCATCAGCAGCCACTAATCGACCACTCCCTTTCAGGGTGTGGAAAGAGCGGCGCAGTGTGCTGAGTGCTGCTTGGTCATCATGGCTTTTCTGCCAGCGTGCCAGTTGGGTTGTGATGCTCTCCAGCTCTTCTTCAGCCTCCTCTAGGAAGACCTCTTGTATATCATCCAGCTCATCGTCCTTAACATAAGGCACTGTCTGGGGCTCTGGTTCAGGGGCGAGCTGTTTTTCGGGTTTAATATCACGCTGTAAAGCATCGAGGCTGTGCTGAACAAAGCTCAGTATTTCAGGGCGATCACTGCGGTGTTCGACTAAGGCTTCTAGGTAGTACTCAATGCCGGTAATGGTGTCGGCTAGCAGGTTAATGTTGTGTTGATTGACGGTGTCTTGTTCGCCCAAGAGGTGCTGGCTAATGAGCTGGCTGATCTTCTCCAGTAGCATCGCCGGCTGCTCAATGCCCAGAATAAGTAACCCGCCCTTTATTCGGCTAAGTAGCGAGGGAACCTCGGTAAGCAGTGCACTGTTTTCTCTGTTTTTGGCAAATTGAATGACACGCTCTTTTACCTGTACGATCTCTTGCAGTGCTTCGCGTACCACATCCATCATCAGCTGATGGTATTCTGGGTCTTGGTCAACCCCCTTGATATCAGACTGCTCTCGGGTATCGAGCTTGCTTTGATCCGCCAAGGAGCTGAGTGAAGACTCAACAGAGAGCAGTGCGCTGGCTACCTTCATTAAGTGGTGATCATTGAGCTGGCCACTCTCATCAATCAAACCATCGATATATTCACTCTGCTCAATAATGCGGTTACGCAACACACCTTGGCCCAGCATGCCCAGCGTGTCACCCACTTGGCGCAGGTTTTCCCTCATCTCTTCGATATTAAGCTCGGCTCTATCTGGGTTGCGAACAAAGAGATCCAGGGTATCTTTAATTTTGAGCAGCTCCTCCTTCAACGCCTGAGAAACGGTGTCGATTAGATTGCTGTCCAGTCCACCGAGTTCCCCCGTGGCATTGTCGTCTAGTTGCTCTTTGCTGGGTAGCAGTTGTGCCAAGTTAAATGTTTGCTGTATTTCATTGACCAATGCGCTCTCTTTATCACAGTGGCCAATGTAGAAGAGCATGTTTTTTGTGAGCTGAGCGGCACGCTTTGGATCGTAATCCTCTTTTTGGTCGATGAGCTGCTTGATCTCACGATCAATCTGCCCGATTAACATCTTGATGGCTGTGCTTAGCTCGGTGCCACCTAGTGTAATGGTTTCAAATAGCCCTCTGGCTACCCACCAGACCTGGGCATTATCAGGTTGGTGTGCTTCAATTTTATCCAACACTTCAGCCATCTGCCCCAGTGGTGAGTGTTGAGTGGGGTTGCGATACCAGGTGACCAGATTGGCTTGGAACTGATGGCGCAGCTTTCGCAGCGCAGTCTCACTCTGCTGTTTTTCTTCATTTTCCACTCTACTGGGGGCGGTCGTGGAGAGGTCGGGTGAAAAGAGTGAGTTGCTACTGAGTAGGCTTTGGCTTCGACTGGCGCGCAGGTCGTTTAGTAGCGGTAATAGAATAATGGGTACGTCGGTATGACCAGAAGAGATCCGCTCTAGGTAGCCCGGCATGCGCAGAATGGCACCGAGTAGTACCGCATAGGCATCATCCCGCTGATTAATATCCCCATCAAGCAGTGCCTGAACAACTTTTTCCATCTCCTCAGCAAGCAGCTCAGCGCCATACAGCTCGAGTATTTTCAGAGTACCACGCACCTGATGCAGGTAACTGGCACAAAAACGGAGCTGGGTAATATCACTGGGTGTTTCAACGTAGCTTTCAAGGGCATTTCTGGCTTGATTTAGTGTCTCTTCAATCTCCCCTTTGACCCATGATAATCCACTGAAGTCGCGATTATTTTTCATGGAGGGTCTCCTTCGTATAGGCAAGGGCATCATAGCCGCGAAGTCGCTGCATTTGTGGGTTCTTCCAATCGAGTGCTTCACCCACACCGATAACAAGAATACCGCCTGGGTTGATATGTTTTACGAGTTTGTCGAGGATGGTGTGACGAAGGTTTTTGTCAAAATAGATCAAGACATTTTGGCAGAAGACCATATCCATTTTGTGGATGGTGCTCTGATCCATCTCAAGCAGATTGAGCATGTTGAAACAGACACGCTTGCGCACGGCCTCATCCACCTGGTATTTGCCATCCTCTCTTTTTCTTAGATAGCGCCCTAAGAGTGGTGGTGGTAACTCTTTGACACGAAGCGCATCGTAGCGGCCTTTACGGGCTTTTGCTAGCGCTGGCAGGCTGATGTCACTGCCGACGACACCGTAGTAGATATTGGGGTAAAACCTCTTCAAGTAGTCATCCAGTGCAATGGCCAACGTGTAGCTCTCTTCTCCTGTGGCACAGCCTACGCTCCAGGCTTGGAGGTGATTTTCATCAAGATGATTCTTGATATAGTCAGGCAAGAAGGTCTCTATCAGCAGCTTAATTGAGCTGGGGTGACGAAAAAAGCGTGTTTCATGAATGGTCAGGCGATCAACCAGCGTTGCCCACTCAATTTTACCACTGCGCCCCGAGAGCAAGTGCCGGTAGTAGTCGCTATAGCATGTAAAGCCCAGCTCACGCATTCGCAGCCGAACCCCGGTGGTCAGGAACGATTTGCGCGCATATCGGACATCCATGCCAGTGCGCTGCTTGAGCAGACGGCTCCATCGCTGGAACTCCTGGTCATCCATCTCATTGATGCTGTTCATCCAGTCTGGTGTCTCAGCCATAGTCTGTTGTTCAATCACGTTAAAACCAGTACCCGTCGTTAACATAGTCGTGAAGTCGATTATTCGGGTTAGCGTTTCGAATTATTAGTTCGGCAGCTTGAAGCCGGCTACAGAGCCGCGAAGGTCATGTGCTAGGTCTGCCAGGTTGCTAATCGAGGCCGAGGTTTCATTGGTACCCGCTGCTGTTTGGGTGGTGAGATCCTGAATGACATTCATGGTTTCGGAGATGTTGTTTGCCGCATTACACTGTTGTGTTGCTGCTACCGAGATGTTGTGGCTCAGGTCATTGAGTTCGTTAGAGACCTCTTCAATTTCAGTCAAAGTATCCCCGGCGGTTTTGGCGAGTTGGGTTCCCCTAACCACCTCTGTAGTGCTTCGCTCCATTGAAGCGATCGCTTCATTGGTATCACTCTGAATGGTTTTAACCAGTGCCTCGATCTGCTTGGTGGCATCAGTAGAGCGCTCTGCGAGGCGTTGGACTTCGTCGGCAACCACTGCAAAGCCGCGTCCTGCGTCACCCGCCATAGCGGCTTGAATCGCGGCATTCAGTGCCAGAATATTGGTCTGGTCAGTCAAATCATTGATTAACTCAACAATCTCACTGATCTCCAGTGAGCTTTCACCCAGGCGTTTGATGCGCTTTGAGGTCTCTTGAATCTGCTCGCGGATATGCTCCATGCCATCAATGGAGTCGTGAACAGCGGTGACACCATCATGGGCAGTTTTAACCGATGTTTTGGCCACGGTGGAGGAGTTGAGTGCATTACTGGAGACATCCTCAATCGAGGTGGCCATCTCATTAATGGCGGTCACCACGGTGGCAATCTGATGGGCTTGATGGTCGGTGGCATCGGCCAGGTGTATCGCGGTTGTTTGCGTCTCTGTTGCGGCGGAGGAGACTTGCGATACGGTATCATTAATGGTGTTGACCAGATTGCGCAGTGCGCTGACTACATAGTTAATATGCTCGGCAATCGCGCCGGTAAAGTCATTTGAGACGGTCGCTTCTACGGTAAGGTCACCTTCAGCCAGGCCACTGATCTCATACAGTAGGCGTTGAATCGCCTCTTCATGCTCCTGGTTGGCGCGAGCACTCTCCTCGATGCGCTGGCGTGCATCACGTAGCAGTGAATAGGCGAGCCAGATCAGTACAATCAGTGCGAAGAAGGCGGCGGCGTAGCCTAGGTTTTCGATAATGGAACGCGAGGTGCTGTTATTTAAATTGATATAGGCACGCAGCAGGTTACTGCTGGCGTGCAGAAGTGCATCGGATTCGCGGTACATATTGTTGGCCGCAACCTGTGCCTTGAACAGCTCAGGGGTGCGCTCCAGAATGCGCTCTGAAAGGTCACTTACGGCCTGATACATCAGCTCTAGGTTCTCAAGCTTATCTCTTGCAAGCTCATTTCGTATGCGGCTGACATCTTGAGCAGCATCACCCTCTCGCATACCCGCTAACACCTCACCAAACTGGGCAATATCACGCTTAAACTCCGCGGCGGCATTGGCAGCACCGGTGTCGGCATTGATCATTCGAACAAGGTTATATTCGATCCGTTGTGCCAGGGTGACCTGGTTGGCTGCGTGTTGAATCTGTTTGGGGCGGTACCCCAGCTCAACCATGATATCGACCACTTCAGAAGAGCTCGCCTGTATCTGAGGCATTAACTCTGCCAATGCAGAGATGAACTCACTGAGTATGCGGGTAGTCCCCTCAGACTCCAGTGTAATCTCTATATTATTACTGAACTTTTCCCACTCAGCGGCCAGGGCGTCGAGTTCGGCTTTGACCTCCATGGGTGACGGTGGCAGACCACTTTCAGGATCGCCATTTTGTAGTTTCATCAGTGAGGCGTTGAAAAGGTCGTGGGTCTCTTTTAGCTGACTGAAGGCACCCACATCGGCTTGAGAAGCGGCGATGGCATATTTTAATACGCGCTGAGAAAGTAGCCGCTGCTCCCCCGCTGTATTAATGTACTCCCTATCATCTTGTGACTTGCTGGAGGAGTAACCAAAGAGTAACCCCATCGCTACCACCAGCACAATGAGCAGAGCGATGGCGTAGGTTATCGGCTTGTTGTTAGTGCCGCTTTTTGTCTGAATTGCTGATGTTGTCATTATCGGCTCCAGGCCTTATCTGTTGGTAGTAATGTGATTCGTCGGGTGCCGCATTAAGCAGCGATGTTCATGAATGCCTGTGATTGCACCAGTTTTGGCAGGCTTAGCACATGGTACTCTTGTGCGTCGTCAGCAAAGCCTGTGGTTAGAAAAGGCATCAATTTGGGGTCATTCGAAGTATGATTTTCGACCTTTTTTGCCTGGTCGAGATGTCTGAGGCCGTGAACCTCATCGACTAGCAACCCCGCCATCAGCCCTGACTGGTTAATGACCAGTATACGGCTGTTTTTTTGGGCACTAGGTGCGCGTAAATCGAGAAATGCGGCGAGATCAATAATAGTGATTAAGCTTCCCCGCACATTGGCCACGCCCCTCACCCATGGTTTAACGCCGGGTAGTAGCGATATATTTGGGCAGGGGGCGACTTCCTGTATCTCGGAAAGAGCGGATATCAGGTTGATTTTACCAAAGCGGTAGCTGATGCCGTGCCAGATTTGTCGCGCTTTATCGGGTTGCGGCAGTGGCGTGGCATTTTCGTGAGCTTGCGCGGCAATCTCTTGTAGTAGTTGAAAAAACCTCATTGCATAGCCGCCTTTGGTACATGGTGCCTTACTGCATCCAGCAGCTCATCCTTGGTAAACGGTTTGGTTAGATATTGATCTGAACCCACAATCCGCCCGCGGGCACGGTCAAACAGGCCATCTTTACTGGTGAGCATCACGACCGGAGTTGTTTTAAAGGTGTGGTTGTGTTTAATCAGGGCACAGGTTTGATAGCCATCGAGGCGTGGCATCATCACATCAACAAAAATCAGGTCAGGCTTATGATCGGTGATAATAGAGAGCGCAGCAAACCCGTCGATAGCGGTGACCACATCACAACCCGCTTTCTGGAGGAGTGTCTCCGCTGTACGGCGGATTGTTTTACTGTCATCAATGACCATCACTTTTACATTTTGAAACTGGGTTGTATTCGCCATGCGTTCATCCTGTTATTTTCTTCGCCTTGATCGACTCGTTTCGATGGGCGGTAAAAGCGCACTAAAGTGAAGAAATTAAACCAAAATTGTCCAGGTTGCAGCTATTTTATTTCGATCAAGATAACACTATTTCTGGTTTTTTGAGACAAATTTATCTGCTTTTTGCAGGGTGTGAAAAAGGTTCTAGGCGTTTCATGTTAAACTGGTGGGCACCTGAACTTCGTTAACTCCCTTCAAAATTGTTGTTTTAAGGTTTAATCGATTATCCCATAAAAAAACAGGCGGGATTAATGTTTTTCGGTAATTTTTTCGGGCTATTTCACACTTTGATGGCCGCAGTAATGAAGGAAAATTAATGACATTTCAACAGCATGTGAGCGTGCCGCACTTGACGACCGCCCTCACAGGACCCCTGCAACATATTGAGAGCCACCTACTTGGACATCAGGTTGAAATTGAGGCGTGGTTTCGCAGCCAGTGGCTCAAGACCCCCGCCCCTTTTTACACTTCGGTTGATTTGCGTAATGCGGGTTTCAAGCTGGCACCGGTCGATACCAATCTTTTCCCGGCCGGTTTCAATAACCTCAACAGTGCTTTCATGCCACTCTGTATCCATGCAGTGCAATCGGCGGTGGAGCGTGTCTGCCCCACCGGGCGGCGTGTCTTATTGGTACCAGAAAACCATACCCGCAACCTCTTCTACCTAGAGAGCTTAGCAACATTGGTGCAGATTATTACGGCGGCAGGTTTTGAAGTTCGCATTGGCTCACTGCTGGCGACACTGGATGAGCCCATGTGCGTGGAGTTGCCCTCGGGGCGAAGTGTGACGCTGGAGCGGCTGGTTCGCGATAACTCCCGTGTCGGTGTGGCTGGCTTTGACCCCTGTGCGGTGTTGTTAAATAATGACCTCTCCGAGGGGCACCCTGAAATATTGGTGGGCATAGAGCAGTCTATTATTCCGCCACTGGCATTGGGCTGGTCGAATCGACTGAAATCGGGTCATTTTGCACACTACCGTGATGTTGCGGAAGAGTTGTCTGATTTGGTTGAGATCGACTCTTGGCTGATCTCGCCCCTGTTTCGCAATTGTGGTGAAATCAGCTTTAAAAAGCGTGAAGGCGAAGATTGCCTACTCAAAAATGCCACTGCACTGTTTACTGCGATAAAGCTCAAATATGAAGAGTATGGTTTAACCGATAAGCCTTTTATTGTCGCCAAGGCAGATGCCGGCACCTATGGCATGGGTGTCATGACAGTTGAGAGTCCTGATGAGCTGGTTGAGCTTAATCGCAAACAGCGCAATAAAATGGCCTCCGCTAAAGGGGGGCAAGAGGTGACTCAGGTTATTTTGCAGGAGGGTGTTTATACCTTCGAAACATGGGGAGATGCGGTAGCAGAGCCGGTAGTTTATATGCTGGATCACTTTGTCGTCGGCGGGTTTTATCGGGTACATAAAGGGCGAGGTGTAAAAGAGAATCTAAATGCACCGGGAATGCACTTTGAGCCACTCGCTTTTGCTGAGTCTTGCAGCACTCCTGATCGTAGCGAGGCACCGGATGCCGGTATTAACCGTTTTTACGCCTATGGGGTGATTGCCCGTCTGGCCATGCTGGCAGCAGCGCGTGAAATTCATCAACACAGTTAGGGTCTGATTATGGGGATTAAGCTCGGCATTGTGATGGACCCGATAGGTGCCATCACAACCTATAAAGACAGTAGTTTTGCGATGTTGCTGGAGGCGCAGCAGCGTGGTTATCAGCTCTTCTATATGGAGATGGCTGACCTCTCGCTGCGTGATGGCAAGGCGTTCGGTCGAGCCTCCCCTCTGACGGTAGATGATAGCAGTGAGGCGTGGTTTACCCTAGGTGATGCCAGCGAGCAGCCGCTGGCTGAACTCGATGTTATTTTGATGCGTAAAGACCCCCCTTTTGATACAGAATATATCTACGCCACCTATTTGCTTGAGCGCGCTGAAGTGGACGGTGTGCTGGTTGTTAACAAACCGCAGAGTCTACGTGATGCCAATGAGAAGCTTTACACCGCATGGTTTAACCAGTGCAGCCCCCCCACACTGGTCAGTCGCCGGGATGATCAATTGCGTGACTTTTTGGCCGAACAGGGTGACATTATTCTTAAACCATTAGATGGAATGGGCGGTGCCTCGGTATTTCGGCTGCGCCAGCAGGATGCCAATATTGGTGTCACCATTGAAGTGCTGACCCAGCATGGCCAGCGCTACATTATGGCGCAACGCTTTATCCCTGAGATCACCTCGGGAGATAAGCGCATTCTGGTGGTGGATGGTGAGCCGATACCCTATGCCCTAGCGCGCTTACCGGCTAAGGGTGAGGTGCGCGCTAATATCGCGGTGGGTGGCCGTGGTGTGGGTGTCGAGTTAAGTGAAAGAGATCGCTGGATTTGCCAACAGGTGGGGCCAACACTGCGGGAGAAAGGGTTGCTGTTTGTGGGGCTGGATGTCATCGGTGACTACCTGACTGAAATCAATGTAACCAGCCCCACCTGTATTCGTGAGTTGGATAATCAATACGGAATTAATATCAGCGCTAAATTGATGGATGCGATCGAACAACGTCTGGCGGCACGCAGCTGATGCGCTGGCTGCTGCTGATGCTAGTGCTGCTAGCGGGGTGTGATCACCCGGGGGCTGCTCACAGCCACAAACAACAGATGTATGTCTTTGGTACCTTGGTGGAGGTGCTGATCTGGACCGATGATGAGGTGGCTGCCAGTGAGGCGATGACGCAGTTGAATGCGCAGTTTCAACAACAGCACCAACAGTGGCACCCGTGGGAACCCGGTGTGCTGCATGAGTTTAATCAACAGCTCGCTAGCGGTGAGCCGGTTGCTATTCCTGATGCGATTTCACCACTGCTAAAGCGCGCCATTGAACTCTCAATAGCCAGCGATGGCCTGTTTGATCCGACCCTAGGGCGGTTAGTAAAGCTATGGGGTTTTTCGGATAATCTGGTAAATGCCTCCCAGCCACCTGATGCCACAGCGTTAGCCCGCTTTATTGAACACGCTCCGCGCATTAAAGAGCTGGAGATAAAAAACGGCTTGGCACAGAGTCATAACCCACTGCTCTATCTCGATTTTGGTGGTTTTGCCAAAGGGTATGCGGTGGATCGCGCTATCGAGAGGTTACGCAAGTTGGGGTTTGAAAATGCGATTGTCAATGCAGGGGGTGACCTGCGGGCTATCGGGAGTAAAGGAGAGTGGCCGTGGCGGATCGGAATTCGTAATCCACGGGGTGAAGGGTTGATTGCATCACTTCAAATCAGCGGCGATGAGAGCGTCTTCACCTCGGGTGACTATGAGCGTTTTTATGATTATCAGGGCAGGCGATACCACCATATTATCGACCCGCGTAGCGGCTATCCAACGGATGGCTTTAGTTCGGTGACCATTTTACACAGCGATGCGGCTACCGCCGATGCCGCCGCCACAGCGTTGATGGTGGCCGGGCCTAAGCAGTGGCGTGAGGTGGCAAAAAAAATGGGTCTAAATCATGTGATGGTGATCACGCCCCAGGGTGAAATCAGCATGACACCCACCATGGTTGAGCGTATTCGATTTGAGGTTTCGCCCGCGCCCCTGGTCAAGGTAGTGGAGTGGTAGTGCTGCGTCGAGGTGACTATCTGGTGCTGTTGGCCACGCTGCTGCTGTTGCCATGGCTCTATTTGACGTTCTGGGGTGATCAGCGTGCGGGTGAATATGCACAAATATTGGTGGGGGGTGAGCAGCTGGAGTTGGTGAGTCTTCGCCAACCCCAAACCCTCGAGGTGGAGGGTTATCTGGGGTTGAGCCTACTTGAGGTGCTGGAGGGTAAAATCCGTTTCGTAGCATCAGCTTGTCAAAACAAACAGTGCGTTCATCGTCGCTGGATTAGCCTGGGTGGCGAGGTGGTGAGTTGTCTGCCCAATCGGGTGAGTATCGCTATTTTAGGTGACGAGCAGCGTTTTGATGCGATTAACTTTTGATGCCTAGTCACCCATGAACCCACTTGGCCACCGCAAGATTCTGACACAACCCAGTGACCACCGTATCGCTTGGTGGGCAGCCCTAGCCATCACCATTCATATTGTTGAGAGCGCGCTGCCTAGCCCGGTTCCAGGTCTTAAGTTGGGCTTGGCAAACGTGATTGTGGTGGCGGTGTTGGTACTCTATGGCTGGCGAGATGCGGTTTGGGTGGCGCTGTTGCGGGTGTTGGTGGGGAGCTTGCTGGTGGGTACCTTTCTCACCCCCACCTTTATGCTCAGTTTAAGTGGTGCGTGTGCCAGCCTGCTGGCGCTGGGAGCGGGGTATTACTACAGCCGCCTGTTACCCAGCTGGGGGCTTGGGGCGTTGGGCTACAGCCTATTGGCTGCTCAGGCGCATATGCTTGGGCAGTTTGCGGTCGCCTATTTTGTATTGATTCCGCACCCCGCGCTGTTTAAATTACTACCGGTATTGATGACGGCCGCATTGGTATTTGGCGTGATCAGTGGCATGATTGCAGTGGCAATGATTGATAAGGTACAGAAGCGAGTCAATGGTGGAACAAGTCGTTAAAGCAACACCCATTAAATCTTCAGATCGATTGAGTTTCACTCTTTTTATCGCGGTGATTGTGCATCTGGTGCTGGTGTTGGGTCTGGTGTTTGAGTATGAGCTGAATAAGCCACCAGCACTCACCGAAATGGAGGTGATCTTCATTCAAAATAGCACGCCAAGTGAAGAGAGTGATGCGGACTATCTGGCGCAGGTGACACAGCAGGGTGGCGGCAACACCGAGCAGAAAGTACGTCCCAGCAGCCCACCACCCTCTGAACTGCCCAGTGACAACCCCAATGAAGCACCGGCACCGCAAGTTGAAATGGTGGCTAGCCAGCCGCAGCCGACCCAGCAACAGCTGGCGGTGAAAATAGCGGAACAGGCGGAGTTGATTGAACAGCAGGTGCGCGAGCTTGAATCTAAATTACAACAGAACCTGACGGCCCAACAGCTGATTCAGCGTAGCCGGGAGATCGCCAGCCTTAATGCGGAGGTGAGTGACGCGAGGGAGGTTTCCTCAAAAAACCCTAACGAAAAACAATACTTAACAGCGTCAACTCACGGGTATAGTGGGGCCGCTTATATGAGTGCTTGGCAGGATAAAATAGAGCGCATTGGCAATATCAACTACCCGGAAGCGGCACGACATCAAAATATCTATGGCAGCCTGATTTTGGAAGTTAACATCAAGCCGGATGGCAGCGTACAGGAGATCAAAGTGTTAACCTCTTCAGGGGAGCGGTTGCTGGATGATGCGGCAATTCGTATTGTACGCCTAGCCTCACCTTTTGCACCAGTTCCCGAAGCATTGTTAGCGGAGAAAGACTCTCTTTCTATTGTGCGCACTTGGCGATTTCAGCAGGGCGAGTTGGCAACTCAGCAGTGATCGTGCCATGCTCTCCACTTAACATAACCAAGCTAACTATATTGAATCAATGAACACAACAGACTCTTTAAAAAATAACCTTTTGATTGCCATGCCCGGTATGGAGGATGGCAACTTCTCTAAAACGGTCACCTATATCTGTGAACATACCGATGACGGGGCAATGGGGTTGATTCTCAGTATCCCCCTCGATATCACTTTTCGCCAAGTGGTGGGGCAGGTGGACAAGAGCCTGTCACAACAAAAAATGGATAAGCGTATCGATGATATTCCGGTCTACTTAGGTGGTCCGGTCGAGCCGGAGCATGGCTTTGTTCTGCATACCCCGCAGGGGGAGTGGAGCGCTTCACTGAAATTGACAGATGAGCTGATGTTAACCACCTCCAGCGATATTATCAGCGCTATTGCCATGGGTAAGGGGCCTGACCAATATCTGGTTATGCTGGGTTATGCTGGTTGGGGCGGTGAGCAGCTGGAGTATGAGATGGCGCAGAATGCCTGGCTCAATGTACCCGCAGATATGGCCCCATTGTGGGGTGAGCCGGCGGAGAAGCGCTGGCAAAAAGCGGCGGCTCTGTTGGGTGTCGATCTGAACCGTCTCTCCCAAGATGTCGGACATGCTTAAGGAGGTTCTGAGCAAGTCATGAATATTTTACGCAGACTGAAAGCGCCCTCATTTATCCCGACCTATTCAGAGACTCCCTAGTGGCTACGCTGCTGGGGTTCGACTATGGTCGTCGCCGTATTGGTGTGGCGGTGGGTCAGACCATTACCCATACCAGCTCACCCCTAGCGACTATTCAGGCGGATCAGGGAAAGCCTGATTGGCCGGCGGTACAGGCGCTGATCGATGAGTGGCAGCCGACAATTTTTGTGGTGGGTATGCCAAAAAATATGGATGGCTCAGCACACCAACTGACGGCGACAATTACCCGTTTTGGTAATCAGCTGCATGGGCGCTATGGCTTGCCAGTTCATTATATTGATGAGCGGCTAAGTTCCCGCGAGGCAGAGCGCAGCTTGATGCCAGGGCAGGCCAAAAAAGACAAAGGTGTGATCGATCGGGTCGCCGCACAACTCATATTACAAACCTGGCTGGATCAAAAGCGATGAGTGAAAACTTTGAAGTAACCACGCTGTTAGCGCAGATGGGCGAACAGCTACAAGCACGGCTGACGAAAAACGGGATTACCGAACCTAAGATGATTGGCATCTACAGTGGGGGTGTCTGGGTGGCCGAACCACTGCATCAGCTGTTAGGTTTGGAGAGTCCGCTGGGCTGTCTCAATATCTCGTTCTACCGGGATGACTTCACCCAAGTGGGCATGCACCCCGAGGTCAAGCCTTCCAGCCTCCCTTTTGGTATCGATGGTGAGGATCTAATTCTGGTCGATGATGTGCTCTATACCGGGCGGACGATTCGCGCGGCGTTGAATGAGATATTTGATTACGGTCGGCCCGCATCGGTGACACTGGTGGTATTGGCTGACCGCAATGGCCGCGAGTTACCCATTCAGGCTGATGTGGTGGGTGTAAAGCTTGATCTGGATAGCCACGAGCAGGTTAAACTGAGTGGCCCACAGCAACTCTCTCTGAATATTATCGAGTCCTTATGAGTAGACGAAACATACAGCTGGATGAGCAGCAAAAACTGCGTCACTTCATCGCCGTGGAAGGGCTGAAGCGACAGATGCTGGTCGATATTCTTGATAGCGCCGAAAACTTTCTCGGGCTCGGTGCACGCAAGGCAAAAAAAGTACCCCTGCTGCGGGGGAAAACCGTGGCCAACCTCTTCTTTGAAGCCAGCACTCGTACCCGTAGCACCTTTGAGCTGGCCGCGCAGCGACTCTCCGCAGATGTACTGAGCATGGATATTAAAACCTCAGCCACCAGCAAAGGAGAGAGCCTGCTGGATATGTTGCAGAATCTGGAGGCGATGGGTGTGGATATGTTTATTGTCCGCCATGCCAGCAGTGGCGCGGCGCGCTTTATTGCCGAACACGTGGCTCCCCATGTCAGTGTGATTAACGCTGGCGATGGTTGTCATGCACACCCCACACAGGGGATGTTGGATATGTTTACGATTCGTCAGCAAAAAGGTGAGTTTGCACCGCTGACCGTGGCCATTGTGGGGGATATTCTGCACTCACGGGTTGCGCGATCACAGATCCATGCGCTGACCACCCTCGGGGTTACCGAAGTGCGGGTGGTTGCACCGCGCACCCTGATTCCTGCGGATGTGGAGACCTTGGGTGTGCATGTTCATCATGAAATGGAAAGTGGCATTGAAAATGCGGATGTGATCATCATGCTGCGTCTACAAAAAGAGCGTATGCAGGGTGGGTTTTTACCCAGTGAAGCGGAATATTTCAAGCGCTATGGCTTGACTAAAGCACGCCTGAGGCTTGCAAAGCCTGATGTGACTGTCATGCACCCCGGGCCGATTAACCGGGGTGTCGAGATCGCCTCAGAGGTGGCGGATGGTCACCACTCGGTCATCTTGCAACAGGTTACCAATGGCATTGCTATTCGTATGGCGGTGATGTCGATGACCTTGGGGCGACCCGCCTCTGATGTGGGGGTGGCCAAATGAATATCCATATTCAAGGGGGGCGCTTGATTGATGCTTCACAGGGCATCGACAGGATTTGTGATCTCTATATTGCCAATGGCAAGGTGTTGGCGATCGGCGAACGCCCGCATAACTTTGAATCAGATCACTCTATTGATGCCAGTGGAAAAGTTGTCTGCCCTGGTCTGGTGGATATGCAGGTTTGTCTGCGTGAACCGGGCAATAGCCACAAGGGAACCATTGCCAGTGAGTCCGCCGCCGCCGTGGCGGGCGGGGTCACCTCGCTCTGCTGTGCGCCGGATATCACCTCGGTTACTGATACCACGGCGGTTGTAGAGTTGATTCGCCTGAAGGCTGAAAAGGCGGCCAAGGCACATGTCTATGTGATCGGTGCCTTGACTAAAGGGCTTAACGGCGAAGAGATCAGCGCCATGCAGAGCCTCAAGGAGGCGGGTTGCGTCGGTGTCAGTAATGGTCACTGTCCGATTAAAAACAGCCAGGTCATGCGGCGGGCAATGGAGTATGCCCGCACCATGGATATGACGCTATTTTTACATGCTGAAGATCCGTGGTTGAGCCAAGGCGGTTGTGCCCACGAAGGTGCGGTGAGCACCCGAATGGGTTTAACGGGTATCCCTTCGTGCGCCGAAGAGGTGGAGGTGGCCAAGCTGCTGCAGCTGGTTGAAATGACCGGCACACGGGTTCATTTTAGCCAGTTATCCACCGCAAAAGCGGTGCGAATGATCAGTCGGGCACAATTTGAAGGGCTGCCTATCAGCGCCGATGTGGCGGCTCACCAACTCCATTTGAGTCATATTGATATTGCTGAATTTAATAGCCTTTGTCATGTGCAGCCACCCCTGCGCAGTGAGCGTGATCGTGACGGGCTGCGTGAGGGTCTAAGAGAAGGGGTCATTGGTGTGATCTGCTCCGATCATCAACCGCACGATAAAGACGCTAAGCTGGCCCCCTTCGCAGAGACTGAGCCGGGTATTTCAGCGCTGGAGAGTCTGCTCCCCTTAGCGTTGCGCTTATCCGACTCAGGCATGAGCCTGATGGACATTATTGGTTGCCTGACCACTACGCCCGCAAAAATTTTGGATATTGCGGCCGGCAGCCTGGCAGAGGGCTGCTGTGCTGATATCTGTATTTTTGACCCGGAAGAGTATTGGGTGTTGAGTGAGCAGACGATGGTGAGCCGTGGCAAGAATAACCCCTTTATGGGTCGGGAGTTAAAAGGGCGTGTACACTACACCTTGTTGGCCGGTGCGGTGGTCTATCATCTGGAATGATCGAGCCGATTAAAAGAGTATCAACCCACCACTATCCGGGGGGATTTACACATCTACGCCTCGTGGCAGAGGGTATCGCGGCCAAGGCGCAGCCGGGGCAGTGGATTGTCTGGGGCGGTCGCACACTCTATATTATGCGTAGCGATTCTCAGGCTGGCTGGATTGAGTTGCTGTTTACCGGTGAAACACCCCACCAAGAGAAAATCGAAGGGCCCGGTGGAGAAGTGCCCACGGTTCCTGAGGCGTGCTCCCGCTCACTGTTGATTGGTGGCGTTGGGGCACTAGCGCAGCTGATTTTCTTTGCAGACTCCCTGCGCAAGCGCCAGAGCCACACTCCACTGTTGTTGCTGCAAGCGGATCAGCCGCTGCCCTTCAAGCCCATCCCATGCCGTACAATGATTCCAGGAATGCCTGCGGGTGTGATCGCAACCCTGCCGTTACTCAGTGACTGGGGGGTTGCACTGCGAATCGCCTCTGCTGATGAGCTTGCGGGTTGTTATCATGGCCGCGTGGATGAATTGGCAGAGCAGTGGTTGAAGGCGCAACCTCAGCCGAATGAAATCACATGTATACGACTATGAGTCGTCAGGATTGAGCAGCACATAATCTGTCGGCTGCTTTTTTCTGGGCTCTTTCTCTGGAGGCTCACTCTCTCTCTCCTCTTGCCCCTGCTCTGTTATGTTCCAGTCACTCTCGTTTTCGTCACTGTCACCATCGCGGGCAAGCTTAATCATCAAGCGTAACTGGTTGGCGGAATCAGCATGGCGCAGCGCATCTTCGTAGGTAATATCCTCCGCTTCGTAAAGATCATAGAGTGCTTGGTCAAAGGTCTGCATACCCCTATTTCTGGATTGTCCCATCACCTCTTTTATTTTGGCGATTTCACCCTTTTGAATGAGATCCGAGATAAAGGGTGTACCGATTAAAATCTCCAGAGCGGCGCGCCGACTATTGCCATCAACGCTGCGAATCAGTTGCTGGGCTACGATCGCTTTTAGGTTGAGTGCAAGATCCAACAGTATCTGTTCACGGCGTTCAAAAGGGAAGAAGTTGACGATCCGCTCTAGCGACTGATTGGCATTATTAGCATGTAGTGTGGCGAGGCAGAGGTGTCCGGTTTCAGCAAAGGCAAGCGCGTGCTCCATGGTCTCACGGGTACGAATTTCACCAATCAAAATAACATCGGGCGCTTGTCGCAGGGTGTTTTTAAGTGCGACACCATAGCTCTCAGTATCAACACCCACCTCTCGTTGGGTGATAATGCAGCCATCGTGTTGATGAATATACTCGATGGGGTCTTCGATGGAGATAATATGACCGTGGGAGTTGCGGTTGCGGTAGCCGATCATCGCGGCCAGTGAGGTGGATTTTCCCGAGCCGGTTCCACCCACCACTAAAATCAAGCCACGCTTCTCCATCACCATCTCATTGAGCTGGGAGGGAAGGTTGAGCTCCTCTATGGTTGGAATTACCGTCTCAATCTTGCGCAACACCATGCCAATTTTCTGTTTTTGACAAAAGACACTGACACGAAAGCGACCACTATTCGGGCGGTGGATGGCAAAGTTTGCCTCCTGTGTCTCATCGAACTGGCGGCGCTGCTCCTCATTCATTACGCTGTAGACCACATCCATCGCCTGTTCCTGACTAAGCGGATTGGGTGAGACCGGGACATTTCGACCATTGATTTTAAGCGTTGGTGGTAAATCGGCGGATATAAACATATCCGAGGCTTTTTTGCGCATCATCAGCTTGAGCAGATAATCAAAATTCTCAATTGATTGGGTGGTTTTTGTCACTAGCGAAATAGATCCTTGTTAACGGCCTTGGTCGCGGCATCTTGTTTGCTGACCAGCCCTTTTTGTACCAGATTTTGTAGGCATTGATCCAGTGTCTGCATACCAATCGCTTGGCTGGTTTGAAGTACAGAGTACATCTGCGGCACCTTCGCTTCACGAATAAGGTTACGAATCGCTGGGGTACCGATCATTATTTCGTGAGCGGCTATGCGTCCGCCACCCATTTTTTTCAGCAGTGATTGGGAGATAACCGCTTGCAGTGATTCGGAGAGCATTGCCCGCACCATCTCTTTCTCTCCACCCGGAAAGACATCGATAATCCGGTCAATGGTTTTTGCGGCTGAACTGGTATGCAGTGTGCCAAATACCAAGTGCCCGGTTTCAGCGGCTGAAAGTGCTAAACCGATGGTTTCAGGGTCACGCATTTCACCGACCAGAATAACATCGGGATCTTCACGCAATGCAGAGCGCAGTGACTCGGAAAAGCCAAGGGTGTCGCGATGAACTTCTCGTTGATTGATGAGGCATTTTTTAGACTCATGCACAAACTCTATTGGGTCTTCAATGGTTAGGATGTGGCCAAACTCATTTTCATTTTTATCATTCACCATCGCCGCGAGGGTGGTGGATTTACCCGAGCCGGTAGGCCCCGTCACCAGCACCAGGCCGCGTGGATATTGTGCGATTTTCTTGAATATTTCGGGTGCACCCAGGTCGTCCAGCGTTAGTATCTTTGAAGGGATGGTTCGAAATACCGCGCCTGCCCCCCGATTTTGATTGAAAGCGTTAACACGAAAGCGCGCTAAGTTGGGTATTTCGAAGGAGAAGTCAGTCTCAAAGAACTCTTCGAAATCTTTGCGCTGTTTATCATTCATGATGTCATAAATCAGACTCTGCACCGTTTTGTGATCCAGCGCCGGAACATTAATTCGGCGAATATCACCGTCCACACGAATCATCGGTGGCTCACCTGCAGAGAGGTGTAGATCAGATGCGTTATTTTTCACACCAAACGCGAGCAGTTCTGTAATATCCATCTGTTATTCCCAAGAGAGATTATATCGAGGCCATCTTACCACCCTATGATGCTGGTTGGTAAGCGGTTGATTATAGCCGTGTATAACGGCATTCTAGAAGAAAAGCTTAGCCCCTGTAAGCCCTTTGCGTGAAAGATGGTTTCATCTCACGGAGGCGGTAACGCGGGGCATTATATCTGATTGGAGGGGTGATGGTGAGCCAGCGACAAAACCCATTGGCGGCGCGTTACGCGCAACTGATAATGCGTATTCGGCACGCCGAGCAACAGGCTGGCCGCTCTGCCGGCTCGGTGCAGTTATTGGCGGTCAGTAAAACGGTTGCCGCAGAACGGCTGCGTTACGCCGCGCTGCTGGGGCAGCAGGCGTTTGGTGAAAATTATCTGCAAGAGGCGGTTAGCAAACAGGCTTCGCTCTCCGAGCTTGACCTCCAGTGGCACTTTATCGGGCCGCTGCAATCCAATAAAAGTCGAGCAGTTGCAGAGAAATTCAACTGGCTGCACACACTTGATCGGCTCAAGCTGGCGCAGCGGCTCTCTGCTCAGCGCCCTGAACAGATGCCGCCTTTGAATATCTGCTTGCAAGTGAATATCAGTGGCGAGCAGAGCAAGTCCGGTCTACTGCCTAGTGAGCTTTCACAGCTGGCGGCTAATATTGCCGAGTTGCCGGGGTTGCAATTGCGGGGTTTGATGGCACTGCCAGCCCCTTGTGATAACTTTGATGAGCAGCGCCGTATATTTGCCTCGGTACGCAAACTCTACCAACAGTTGGTTGATGAGGGGCACCCGTTGGATACGTTGTCCATGGGAATGTCGGCAGACCTTGAGGCAGCGGTGGCGGAAGGTGCTACCATAGTACGCATAGGCAGTGCACTGTTTGGTGCGCGTGATCATAACCCGGATAATTTATGAAATATCGTAACGACTCAGCGTATTCATCTTTTTCTTCAACTTTTCGTTATTTTCGTACTCGATCGGTCACATATTCCCTATATGCTCCCTCTCTCCGTGCGAAAATGCCTCGATTTGAAGCAAAATCTAAACACGCTGGGTAGTTACGAAATATTCGGGATAAAAAAGCAGTAAAGGGCTGGGTTTATGGAACAGTGTAAAATTGTATTTATCGGTGGCGGCAATATGGCCGGCAGTATTATCGGTGGCTTGTTGCAGGGCGGCTGTTCGGCAGGGAATATCTATATTTGTGACCCTGACCAAGCGCGGCTGGCGGTTCTTCAGCAGCGCTATGGGGTGAATGTTTCGACCTGTAACGATGACTTTGTGGCGCTGGCAGATCTGTTGGTACTGGCGGTGAAGCCACAAGTGATGCACTCAGTGGTGGAAGGGATTGCTTGCAAAATAAGGCATGACGCACTGTTGGTATCGGTAGCGGCGGGCATTCGTGGAAAGGACATTGAGTCTTGGCTGAAGGGTAATCATGCGATTGTTCGTTGTATGCCTAATACACCTTCGTTGGTGCAGAGTGGTGCTAGTGGTTTGTACGCAAATAGCCAGGTGAGCGATGCACAGCGTAATCTGGCCGAATCCTTAATGCGCTCGGTAGGTATTGTCGTCTGGCTTGATTATGAAGAGCAGATGGATGCGGTCACGGCAGTTTCAGGCAGCGGCCCGGCCTACTTCTTTCTGGTAATGGAGGCGATGCAGAAATCTGCAGAAAAGCTGGGACTCACCCCCGAAGTGTCACGCCTGCTGACGATACAGACCGCACTGGGAGCTGCCAAAATGGCGATGGAGAGTGAGGAGGGGGCGGCTGCACTACGGCACCGTGTTACCTCGCCAGGCGGCACCACTGAACAAGCCATCAATGCACTACAGGCAGGAGGCGTTGAGGCTGCTTTTGATGATGCACTGCAGGCAGCTTGTCGCCGCTCTAAAGAGTTGGCAGAAATGTTTGGAGGTAGATGATGGGGGGTGAATATTTTGGCGCAGCCTCTATTTTTCTGGTGCGAACCCTGTTCGGGCTCTACATCATGGCGGTGCTGCTGCGTTTTTTGCTACAGATGGTTCGCGCAGACTTTTACAACCCGGTTTGCCAGATTTTAGTTAAAGTGACCGATCCCGTGCTGCGGCCTCTGCGTCGAGTTATTCCAGGCCTTCTTGGTGTCGATATGGCCGCTGTGGTACTACTGTTGCTATTAAAGACGGCGGAGTTGCTTATCATCCAACAGCTGGCTGGTGTGGGTGGCAGTGTGATGGGGCTGTTTGTGCTGGGTATTGCTCAAATGGTTGAGCTGACGCTGAATATCTTTTTCTTTTCAATATTAGCCCAGGTGATTTTAAGTTGGGTCAATCCAACCGCAAATTATAACCCCGTGGTAGCACTGCTCCACTCACTAAATGAGCCGTTGATACGACCCGCTCGGCGCTTATTGCCCGCCATGTCAGGGCTGGATCTTTCGCCGTTGCTGGTGATCATTGTGATACAGTTGATAACCATGTTATTGGTGGCACCACTCAATGATGTTGCACTGCGATTATTATCAGCGGGATAATGGCTTGATGAGCCATTATCTGCACGGTAAAAATAAATTCTGTTAATACCCAGTAAGTAGAGACCGATACACAGTGATGTAAATGTAAAAAGGCAGCTGGCCTTCTTCCCTAGGCGGATATGGAAAGTGATGGAAACCAATACTTTATCAGAACGATTACACTGCTATAACCAATGGAAAGATGACGTAGTCGATAAGCTTAAAGCTTATGAACAGATCCTTAAGGATGCTGAACTTGACAGCGTAGAGCAGGAGATCCGTATCGACGACATGATTGCCAAGCTGCATGATGATCGTATTGTTGTTGCTTTTGTCGCCGAGTTTTCCCGGGGGAAAACCGAATTAATAAATGCTATTTTCTTTGCAGACTACAAACGTCGGCTATTGCCATCTGAGGCCGGTCGTACCACGATGTGCCCAACCGAGTTGTTTTACGACCATGAGAGTGCGGATGCTTACATTCGGTTATTGCCAATAGAGACACGCTTGGACGATAGCAGCATCAATGAACATAAGCAGGATTTTAGTTATTGGACAACACTGCAGCTTGATACCTCCTCACCAGAGAAGATGGCGGAGAGTTTTAAAGAGGTGATAAAGGTTAAAAAAGTGGGCGTGAAGGAGGCGATTAAACTCGGCCTCTACGACGAAACACTGGTGGATAACGAAGCGTCAGAGGTTGAGATTCCCATGTGGCGACACGCGCTGATCAGCTTCCCCCACCCGCTGTTGAAAGAGGGGTTAGTGATCCTAGATACACCCGGTTTAAATGCGTTGGGAACAGAGCCAGAATTGACCATGGATATGCTGCCAAATGCACACGCAATCATGTTTGTTTTGGGTGCGGATACCGGTGTCACCCGCTCTGATATGGAGGTGTGGGATCAGCATGTGAGCAGTTTTAGCCGTGGCGGCAATAACTCAAATCTGATGGTGGTTCTCAATAAAATTGATACCTTATGGGATGAGCTGCTGGATGATGAGCAAGTGGCGGCCAATATCGATAGTCAGTGCCAAAATACCGCTAAAACATTGAACGTCTCTCCCGACACAATATTCCCTGTCTCGGCCCATAAAGGATTGCTGGGGCGGGTAAAAAACAACCCGGAACTGCTGGAAAAAAGTGGCATAGCATCGATTGAAAATATGCTTTCGGATACCGTTTTGCCAGAAAAGCAGACCATTATTCGTGATCGGGTTATCAGTGAAGTGGGCACCATGGTGGAGTCAACACTGAATGTTATCCAAGCACGGCATAATTCGGTGCGAGAGCAGCTGGGCGAACTGCAAGGGATCGGCAACAAAAATGAAGCGATGATTAGCCACTTGATCAAGACCACCCATGCTGAAGCGATCGCCTATAAAGTGCGAGTCGACAACTACCACACCAGTCGTAACCTGCTTAACAGCAAAATCAAAGAGATCTTGGAATACGTTGATCTTAAAGTCCTCGATCGGGTAATTGATGAGGCTCGTAATGAGATGCAAGGCACCTGGACAACAGGCGGCCTGCGCAAATCGATGATGTTTTTCTTTGAAAATATGATGCAGATCATGTCGCAGGTGAACTACCTTGGCGAGCAAGCCAATGATTTGGTAAAGACATCCTACAAGCGTTTTCACGAAGAGTTTGGCTTGCCAAACATTCGCCCGACGCTGTTTTCCAATCAGGTGTATCTGCAGCGCATGGAGCGGCTGCTCAAGCGCTCTGAGGAGTACCGAACCAGCTCAACCATGACAATGACCGAACAGAGTTTCGTTATTAAGCGCTTCTTTGTCTCGGTGGTGAGTCACGCCCGTGATGTTTTTTATAAAGCGAATGAAGAGTCCAAGCTGTGGTCAAAAAGCGCCTTGGCTCCCATCGCCACAGAGATAAAAGAGCGCAAACGGGTCATGGATAAGCGACTCAGTAATCTTAATCGAGTGAAAGACTCCAAAGAGACCTTAGAGAGTAAATTGAGCGAACTGGCTGATGAGCAGGGCAGCCTAGACAAACAGCTTAATGAACTCAATGAGATCAACAAAATTATTTGCGCACCCTTCGATAAAGAGAAAAGCGCGTAATAACACCAGCATGCCGCAAACCCCCTATCTTCTGAATCAAAAAAACCCTTTACTCTGGGTTCTCTCCGGGGCGTAGTACGCGTGTTGTGCATGGCCCCCTCGCAATGAGGGGGGGCAATCGGTTATATTGTGCACAACTTAACCTACAAGTGATTCGCCCCATGCAAAATGGTGATCTCCCTCCAGATACAATCCGTATGACTGAATATAGCCATGGCGCCGGTTGTGGCTGCAAAATATCACCTAAGTTACTGGATGATATTCTCAAAAGCACAGGCCCAACCCCTGCTTTTCCACAACTATTGGTCGGCTACGATACCAAAGATGATGCGGCGGTATTTGATCTGGGTAATGGCAGTTCAGTTATTTCAACCACCGACTTCTTCATGCCGATAGTGGATGATCCTTTCGAGTTTGGACAAATTGCCGCGACCAATGCAATCAGCGATGTTTACGCCATGGGTGGCACACCCTTGATGGCAATCTCCATTTTTGGCTGGCCGATTGAAAAGCTGGGGGCCGAGGTTGCTGCTCAGGTTATTGAAGGTGGTCGCCGCGCCTGCACACTGGCCGGTATACCACTGGCGGGGGGGCACTCCATTGATTCTCCCGAACCGATCTTTGGGCTGGCAGTCACCGGGCAGGTGGAAAACCGCTACCTGAAGCGCAACAGTCAGGCAGAGGCAGGCTGCAAACTCTATCTAACCAAGCCCCTTGGTATCGGTATTCTGAGCACCGCACAGAAAAAGAAGTCTCTTAAGCCAGCCCATTGCCGCATCGGCCCCGAAGCGATGTGCCAGCTCAATAGCGCCGGCACCCAATTTGCGAAGCTTGCGGCGGTGAAGGCGATGACGGATGTGACCGGCTTTGGCCTGATGGGACACCTCACAGAGCTGTGCCTAGGGAGTCATCTACAGGCGCAACTAATTTTCGATGCTGTACCGACACTACCCGAGGTTGAGCACTACCTGTCTTTGGGGTGCATCCCGGGCGGCACGCTGCGGAACTTTGAAAGTTATGGCCACCACCTTGGCAGCATGAGTGAGCAACAACGGATGATTCTGTGTGACCCGCAAACCTCGGGTGGCCTTCTGGTTGCGGTTGCATCCGCAGGTGAAGCTGAATTTTTAGCATTAACGGATACGCTGGGAATGTCGTTGAATCCGATAGGCCAGCTGAACGCCCCAGAGGAGGGTCGCGCCCTAGTGGAGATCATATGATGGTGCTTCCACAGGTTGACGACTACCCAGCACTCTTTTTAAACGAGATAGCGATGATCGACCTGCGAGCCCCGCAGGAGTTTGAGCAGGGTAGCTTCCAAAGCGCGGTGAACTTACCACTAATGAGCGACAAAGAGCGCAAGTTAGTGGGTACTTGCTATAAAGAGCAAGGCCAGCAACAGGCGATTGCGCTGGGCCATGAACTGGTAACGGGTGAAGTAAAGCAGCAGCGCCTGCAGCGCTGGCTACAATTTATAGAAGAGAACCCACAGGGTGCTTTGTACTGCTTTCGGGGCGGGCTGCGCTCACAAATAACCCAGCGTTGGATCTATGAAGAGAGCGGTATCATCTACCCGCGAGTAGCCGGTGGCTACAAAAAACTTCGCCGCTATTTGATCGATGCGCTGGAACACTCAATTATAAAAATGCAGCCAACCATACTCAGTGGGCGCACCGGCACCGGCAAGACACTGCTACTAAAGAAAATCAATAACAGCATCGACCTGGAGGGGGTCTATCACCATCGTGGCTCAGCGTTTGGTCGCCACGCCACGCCGCAACCCAGTCAGATTGATGTGGAGAACCGGCTCTCAGTCGAGCTATTGAAAAAATGCCAGGCAACCGCAGGAGAGTCGCCGCAACTACTGCTTGAAGATGAAGGAAGTAATATCGGCTCACGCAACCTGCCCCACTCATTGATTGAGCGCATGGCGGCGGCACCCATTGTGGTGCTGGATATTCCCCTAGAGCGCCGGGTCGGCATTGTGTTTGATGAGTATATCACCGAGGCGCTGGCCGAATATCAACAGCTATTGGGTGAAGAGCGCGGCTTTACCACATGGGCAGAAAACCTGCGCCAAGCACTTGGGCGGGTTAAGCGTCGTCTGGGTGGGGAGCGTTACGGTGTACTCGATGCGGTGATGAGTGGAGCCATTTCTGACCAGCAACAGCGCGGCGAAGCATCGGTTCACCGTGAGTGGATTCAGCGACTACTGAATGACTACTACGACCCAATGTATGACTACCAGCTACAGAAAAAAGCAGAACGCATCACCTTTCGAGGTGATGAAAAAGCCGTCACCGAGTACCTCAATACTCAGAATATCGCCTAAT
>JALSJH010000045.1 GCA_026989455.1 Chromatiales bacterium
ATGACCTACACCCAGGTTATATCGTGATAGGCGATATGGAGTTTGCGGTGAGTCCCGCTACCCGGGTCTACACACCACACTCGCGCTTCTCCTCCCTAAGAGTGCTCAAAAAAGGGGCGATGGTTGGATTTGCCATTGCTGAAAAAAAAGGCAATGAAATCTGGCAGATCTCAGAGATATGGGTATTACCAGAGAGCTTCAGTCGGGATAATGAGGAGGAGTGAAAAAAACTCCGATACAACCACGAGTTTGGCTTGATAGCGCTCGCTGCTTAAGGGGAGTCATGAATGTTTTATGGGGGAAACTTTCTCTCAGACTAAGTTCATCCAGACTTAATCAGAAATTCCTTGGTGGCTGTCGGACTTAGGTGATCACAGCGAGGGAAAGCCATTTTGAGTCCATTTTTTAGATCGTTTGAGGCGAATATTGGGCATATTCAACGAAAAGGATCTAAAAAATGGGCTGAAATGGGTTTTCGCAGTAGATTCATCCTAAGTCCGACAGGCTCCTAAGGGTTGTGATAGCTCTGCAAACGCTTACGCCAGCCTAACAACCAGCGAGATTCATCGCGTGGGGCATTATTTACCCGCTGCGTTAACACCGCATCCGCACTGCGAATGAATTCGGCCATAACATCACTCGCTTGCGGATTCATATTCATCAACACCTGCAACAGCCCCCATCCCTCGCCCTGATAGCGCTCCCTCAACGCCACCCCTTCACCCTTAAAATTAATATAATCGATTAAAGCATAAGGCCCACTTGGCTCAGCGGCGACTTTGTAAAACTGCTGTTCAAGGTACGCACGCAGATCAGGCTCGGCAGCAGCTCTTAACATTTTTGGTAACGCTGCCTCCATACGCTGAATAATAACTTCCACCTGCAGCGAGACACTCTGTTCTAACAGTTGCCGTAACTCGCGCATTTGCAGACTGTCAAACTGTTGATAAAAAACTTCACGGCTCTGCCATGGACTATACTTGGCTTCAACCAGCCAACCGGGCAATTTCATATGCACTGCTAGGTAGTCACGCAACACTAGAAATGAGGCGACAAAAGGCCCATCAACCCCCTGTGGATACCAGATGAAATGGCCAATCCCAAATGAGGGGAAATCCTCTCCCTCATTCCAGACCGTTAAATAGTCAACCCGGCCAAGCCCCTCATTTTGCCAAATCTTCTGTCCAATATCGACGGCCTGCGCATCCGTTAGTGTAATTTTCGCGCTCGCCAATGTGGGCAATACCAACAGAGTAACCAGCACTATTTTTTTTAAAAATTGATTCATTATGCTATTTCGCTTCTATATCAATAAAATACACCTTACACACTCAGTTTTTCACTGTAAAATAGCCGCTTTTAACACCCGATAGCGGCGGTGACCATGAGTGAGATTCGAAACCTTTGCGATTTTCTTGAACAGACCAAAAACCCCTACCGGGTCTTTGATCTCGGCCGCCGTGTCTGCAAGCTTAGCAATCAGCAGTTCAAGTCGTTTGAGTGCGACAATGCCCCCTACCCCTACCCACTGCAAGGCCACGCCTGGATTGGCATTGTTAACTGGAGCCTGAACAACCGCGATGAGCAACTTGTACTCTTTCTAAAACTACCCTTAAACGAAGAGGGACGCTTGGTTTACGCCGCACGTGACGACCTGGTCTATCGCATGCTAAAGAGCTTTAAGGCCTCACTTGATGCTCAAAACGAGGGTAAGAGTGAGGTAGAAGATGCGATGCGCAATAGCCCCTACGGCTTCACGCCTAACCAGGAACGAATGGCGGTGTTTCACGCAAAGGCTCTCAAAACCATGGGGCACCCACCTTCAAAATATTATGCTCACGCCCGTGACTACTTTAGCGGCAAGCTGGGATACGAGCAGTGGGCCTTTGTCGGTATGCAGGGGATAGCCGACGTAAGTACTCACTGGGATGATAGCGATAATACGGCGGTGCTTGCTGAAGCGATCCCCCAGCTACCCGAACAGCCCTTTGAAGCACTCTGTAAATGTCTTGAAAATGAACAGATCACCACCACGCTGACCACCCCACTGCTTGAGCGTTTTCACTACTGGCTCGATGATGAAAAGGCTAACCCGCTGTTGATATCAGCCGCCTTACGCGCCACCTCATTTGCGCAGACCGAGGGGATGCGCCGCGATGCCATCAGGCGGCTATTAAAATCACCTCACAAAAACAATCTCGACCTTTTGATTACCATCTCTGGACGCTGCTGGAGTGATCTAGAGGAGAGCGAACTCTGCCTGCTCTACTTAGAGACACTTGCCAACAGCGGCCACGGCGCTCAGATATTCAACCAGCTACTGGCTGATCTACTCTACATACCCGGACTGCGCAAGCCGATAATGGAGCAAATCAAAAACCCCAACCAGAGCATCGCACTCGCAACAATGTTAAAGGCGATGTTTGATCGATATTAACGTAACTTTATCAGGGTTCCTCAGTTAAAAAGGTAGCGGCGCCAAGCCTCAAAGTGCTGCGGCTGTAACGCTGCCACCACCGAGCGGGAAGCCAGCTCGCCGATAAATACCGGCTGCCCGTCAAAGGTGCAGCTCTCACCACCCGCTTCTTGCAAAATTAACTGACCCGCGCTGTAATCCCATAGTTTTTGCTTGCCGTGCAGATAAAGGTGCACCCGCCCTGCCGCCAACCAACACCAGTCTAAAGCACCCGAGCCAAAGCTTCGCTGTGAGCTATAGGGCGGTTGGGTGGCGATTTGCGCGGCCATTTTAGCGGGCAGACGTTTAAAATCAACTTGAGCAATACAGTTTGCAAGCGGTAACGCCGCTGGCCTCGGTGCTAACCGCTCACCGTTTAACCAAGCGCCCTCACCCGCAATGGCACTAAAGCACTCCTTCCGTACCGGATCATAAATGATACCCAGCTGAACCTCACCGTTAATCAAGAGTGCCAATGATACTGAAAAGCAGGGAATACCTGCGGCAAAGTTGCTGGTACCATCCAGCGGATCCAGCACCCAGAGGCCATGATCGCTGCGTGTCATTTGAACCAATTGCTCCGCCTCGCTCATCTCTTCACCTAACAGCACAATTGCCGGCCACTGTTGTTGAAGCTCTCGGGTGAGCCGCTGTTGCATCGCAATATCAGCCTCGGTAACAATGCTACCATCCGCCTTAAAACGTCGCTCTATAGAGTGGAAGCGAGGCAGTAGCTCTTGCTCGGCAGCCTGCTGAATTATTTGCTGCAACAGAGGACGCATTATTTGATAATCAATCATCATCTTTTTTCATCGGTGGATTCAAGGTAAAAGGCATTTTTAGCAGTGCCCATAAACCAGAGGTCTGCTGGAAATTTTGCTGGTATTTTATCCCGAATTGCATCGCCATCTGCCCATCTTGCGGTGCATGCCGGTAACTGCCAAACAATCGGTCCCAAATCGACAATGCAAAACCATAGTTGCTATCCGCCTCATGGCGGTGAATAGAGTGGTGAACCCGATGCATATCCGGGGTAACGATTACACAGCGCAACCACCGGTCCAGTTTGGCTGGCAGACGGATATTACCGTGATTAAACATCGCCGAGCCGTTGAGTAACAACTCAAAAACTAATACCGCCATAGCGGCAGGCCCTAGCAGAATAATGGCTATAAATTTGATCACCATCGATAAAATAATCTCAATCGGATGAAAGCGCAGTCCGGTGGTGGTGTCGTAATCCATATCAGCATGATGAACTTGGTGCAAGCGCCAGAGCGGTTTCAGCAGATGAAAGAGCCGATGCTGCCAATAGATCAACATATCCAGTAAGATAATTGTCACCAATAGTGATAGCCAAAGCGGCAACTTAATTTGATTAAGCAAGCCCCACTGCTGTTGCTGTGCATAAAATGCCAGTGCCACTGCACCAAACGGCATGATCACTTTGAGTAGCAGTGTATTCACAGCAACCAACAGAAGATTATTACTGCGCCGCCATGCTCGACCTGGCAACGCAGGGCGACGCGGATCAAGCTGTTCCCACAGCAACATCAGCAGCAAGATAGCCACAAAGCTAGCCAAGCGAATCCACACCTCACCATCAATACTAGAGCCGCTCATGCCATGCGCCTGAGCGCTATCAGCTTATGATGCTCGTCGAACGATAGCTCAAAGCGTCCATGAATACCTTCACGAGTCAGGTAGCGTTGTACCAGTTTGGCTGGAAACTCAATCCGCCGGCCATCATCCGCTACCACGCTTACGCTACGGGCAACTCCTTGATAAAAAGAGAGGTAATCGTCGTAAAGAATATTGAGGTTAAAATAAACAGTATGTGACATGGGCAAATCAAATAGCTTAGCAGTCATGGGGAGTTGTCGTGAGGAACAAGCACATATAAAAAAAGCCACCTGATAATAGTCAGCTGGCTTTTTTACAAGGCTAAGATGGACTTAAGCCATCGCCACCTTGAGTTTGTTAATGGCATTTTTTTCCAGCTGTCGAATCCGTTCAGCAGAGACACCATATTCAGCCGCTAACTCGTGCAGTGTGGCCTTTTTATCCACCAACCAGCGCTTGGCAAGAATATCGCGGCTCCGCTCATCCAAACCACCCAGTGCGGCGTGCAGTTGCTCGAGATTATTACCTGAAATTTGTGACCGCTCCAGTGTCTGCTCTGGCCCCATACCACTGTTTTCCAGATAAGCGGCGGGGGACGCGATAAAGTGGTCACTCTCTTCTTGGTCTACGCCATCAAAAGCGACATCACGCGCACTGAGGCGACCCTCCATCTCCATGACGGTTTCAGGGGTAACACCCAAGTCATCCGCCACCGCCTTAACCTCTTCGTGGCTAAACCAGCCAAGGCGTTTTTTAGCACTTCGCAGATTAAAGAACATCTTACGCTGCGCTTTGGTGGTTGCCACCTTAACAATGCGCCAGTTGCGAATAATAAACTCATGAATTTCAGCGCGAATCCAATGTACCGCGAAAGAGACCAAGCGCACTTTACGCTCTGGATCGTAGCGTTTCACCGCCTTCATCAAGCCGATATTGCCCTCTTGAATCAGGTCATTCAGCGGTAGTCCGTAGCCACGATAGCCACGAGCAATATGCGCCACGAAGCGCAAGTGAGAGAAGACCAACCGGCGAGCGGCCTCCAGGTCATTGTGACGTGTCAGCCGAACAGCCAGCTCATGCTCTTCTTCAGCGCTTAATACAGGAATCTCCCGAATACGCGAAAGATAGCTATCAAGGCTATCGGCGCTCGGACTTAGTTCCACACTTAATGCTGTTGCTGTACTCATTTAATTCTCTTACCTCTTATCCCGAATAATTCATAAATTATGCACAATCTCACTTGTCTCTTGATTTCACAGGGAAATTCCCTCCATCGTCCGTAATCACTGATATGGAGATTTTTCGGTAATTTCCCTGTGAAACCAAGATTCTACGCGATCTTTGCGCGAGTTCATGAAATGCCCAGGTTATTAGCCATTACTTATTTTAGCACTAACCTATAGGAGTGCCAAATATTGGAAAAGTTCACGCTATGAAGGCTCAATCTCACGCATATAGTGGTTCACGGTGAAAAGCGAGCCTAGCCATCCCAGAGTGATACTACTTAGCAGTAACAGCACGGAGAGTGAGAGACCCAGCCCTTCCAGCTTAAAGCTACTTTGGTAGAGCGCTGCCAGTTGTGTGATCGGCCCATTAAGCAGCAGCAGGGCGCTGCCCACCAGAATAATCGCCAGCAAACCGCCAATACCGCCCTGAATCACCCCCATATAGAGGAAAGGGCGACGGATAAAGCCGTTGGTTCCACCCACCAGTTTACACACTTCAATTTCGACTCTGCGTTGCTGAATACCCACCCGCACCGTATTACCCACAATCAACACCACCGCAATCGCCAGCAACAGCCCCAACACCCATGCCGCCCGCTCCGCAACGTTCACCATGGCATAAATTTTTGTTAGCCACGCCAAGTCTAGCTGAGCCAGCTCAACCTCGGGCAACGCCTGTAGCCGCGCTAGCAGTGGAGCCATAGCTTCAGGCGCACTCACCCGGGGCGAAAGCACAATCACTGCGGGTAATGGATTCTTATCCAGCTTATCCAACACTTCACCAAAGCCTGAGTAGGCTTTAAAATCAAGCAGTGACTGCTCTGCCGAGATATAACGGGCACTTGATAGCTCTCGCCACGCCAGCAAGCGCTCTTTAAAGTCCTCCCCCTCACTAGGGCTAAGTGACTGATCAAGAAAAAGTGATATCTCTGCATTGTTGTCCCAACCAGCCACTAGGCTACGGGCATTTTCCAGTGCGACCAGCAACAATGCGGGTAGAGAGAGTGAAATAGCAATCACCAAAACAGTCAGAAAGTGAGCAATCGGTGCTCGATAAAACTGCCCAAGGCAGCTCATGAACACTTGCAAATGACGCTGAAAATAGGCCTTTATACGCACATCACTCTCTCTGTTTCCATCATACTCGAACTATTCATCGCCCCAGCTCCCGATCGGGGTCTTGCAGACGCCCCTCTTCCAGATGCAGAACACGCTTACCCATGCGACCAATCAGACTCCAATCATGGCTGGCGATTAAGGTAGTGATGCCGAGCTGGTTCATCTCGCTGAACAGACTCATAATATCGCGGGCAAGATCCGGATCGAGATTGCCGGTCGGCTCATCCGCCAGCAACAGCGGTGGCCGGTGAACAATGGCACGGGCAATGCTCACCCGCTGCTGCTCACCACCAGAAAGTATGATGGGCGATGCTTTTTCACGCCCAGACAGACCCACCTTGCCAAGTGCCGCACGCACCCGGCTACCCACTTCGCGAAATGAGGTACCCGACACAATCAGCGGCAGCGCCACATTATCGAATACGCTGCGATCATAGAGCAGCTTGTAATCCTGAAAGATAATGCCGATTTCACGACGGAAAAAGGGGATTTTACGCGGACTAATTTTCGTCAAATCGTAGCCATTCACTTCAACTTGACCACCCGTTGGCGCTTCAATCGCTGAAATCAGCTTTAATAGCGTGCTTTTGCCCGCCCCGGAGTGGCCGGTGAGGAATGACATTTCACCTTTTTCTAGGTGAAATGAGATATTTTCCAGCGCCTGGAAGCCGCCGGGATAGCGTTTGCCCGCTTTATCAAAACGAATCATGAATTGACCTACCGCCCCTCGTCCCGATCCAGCAGTGCATCCACATAATCATCCGCATCAAATTCACGCAGATCATCAATACCCTCCCCCACACCGATAAAACGGATTGGAAAACCAAACTTTTTGGCAATGGCGAAGAGAACGCCACCCTTCGCGGTACCATCCAGCTTGCTCACCGTAATCCCGGTTAAACCCACCGTTTTATCGAAATGTTCCGCCTGCTGCAAAGCGTTTTGCCCGGTGCCGCCATCAACCACCAGCATCACTTCATGGGGCGCGCTGTTATCCAGCTTGCCCATTACCCGCTTCACCTTCTTAAGCTCTTCCATCAAGTTTGATTGGGTATGCAGTCGACCCGCTGTATCGGCTATCAACACATCAACACCACGCGATTTGGCCGCTTCAACGGCATCATAAATAACAGAAGCCGAGTCGGCACCGCTCTGCTGTGCAATCACCGGGATTTCATTGCGACGACCCCACTCTTGTAGCTGTTCAACGGCAGCGGCACGAAAGGTATCGCCTGCAGCCAGCATCACCGACCGCCCCTCCAGCTGCAAGCGTTTTGCCAATTTACCGATAGTGGTAGTTTTACCCGCGCCATTAATACCGACCATTAAAATCACATAGGGGCGGTGCTGGGCGTTATCAATTTGCAAGGGGCGGTTATCACCCAGCAGTTTGCGCAACTCTTGCTTTAGCGCCCCATAAAGGGCATCACTATCCCCCAGCTCTTTACGGGAGACTTGTTCGGTAAGGTTGTGAATAATCTGTTGGGTCGCCTCAACCCCCACATCTGCCATTAACAGCTGAGTCTCCAGCTCTTCCAGCAGGTCGTCATCGATCTCTTTTTTACCCAGAACTAGGTCGGCCAGTCCCGCCGTAAAATTATTACGCGTTTTACCCAAGCCACTTTTTAGGCGCGCAAACCAGCTCTGTTTGTCGTCAACCGCTGCCGGCGCTTCAACTTCATCGACACTGCTCGGTGACATGACAACCGCAGGCGTATCATCTACCGACACCTCGCCAGCAACAGGGGGTATTGCATCCGCAGACGGATGGGAAGAAGATGGCTCGGGTGATTCTGGCTGTAGATCACCTTTTGTATCTTTGGCGTTACGCTTAAGGAAACTAAACATTGTGTTGTTAGTCATACCGATTGATTTAGGAATGCATTATCCTAACACTCAGCAAGGGATTACCAAACACGCCAATCCGCAAAATAAGGCATCCAAAATGAGAATAAGCATAAAAAAACCGTTTTTTGCACTACTCGCAGGGGTTGCCCTCGCCGGTTGCGCCGCAAATAACAGCAAGCCAGCCGTAGAGATAGCACCCCAGAGTGTCTCATCTACACAACAGCAAGGTGTCCACCACTACCAACTGGATAACGGCTTAAAAATATTTGTTAAAGAGGATCATCGCGCCCCCGTTGCCATCTCCCAGCTCTGGTACAAGGTGGGTGCCAGCTATGAATACGGTGGCATTACCGGTGTCTCCCATGTACTGGAACACATGATGTTCAAAGGGACCAAAGATTACGGCCCCAACGAGTTCTCAAAAATCATTGCCGCCAATGGTGGACGAGAGAACGCCTTCACCGGACGCGACTACACCGCCTATTTCCAAACACTGGAAGCGAGCCGCCTCGAAGTTGCCTTCAAGATGGAATCGAATCGCATGCGCAACCTGCGCCTCAATGAAGAAGAGTTCCAAAAGGAGGTCAAAGTGGTGATGGAAGAGCGCCGAATGCGTACCGAAGATAAACCCACCGCACTCACTTATGAGCAGTTTAATGCCACCGCCTATGTCAACAGCCCCTACCAAAACCCGGTCATCGGTTGGATGGATGATTTGGAAAACATGGAACTGAATGACCTGCAACAGTGGTATCAAAGCTGGTACGCGCCCAACAATGCTGTTTTAGTGGTAGTCGGTGATGTCGACCCACAACATATCTATCAGCTCGCCAAAAAATATTACGGCCCCATCAAACCCAGTGAGACCGCCACCCCTAAACCACGTAATGAGATCAAACCCCTGGGTGAAAAACAGATCACCGTTAAAGCTCCCGCAGAGCTACCCTATTTCATCATGGGCTACCAGGTGCCTGTCGTCAGAACCGCTGAAATCAGCTGGGAACCCTACGCACTGGACATGCTAGCCAGCGTGCTAGATGGCAGTAAAAGTGCTCGTTTTTCAAAAGAGCTGGTACGCAACCAGCAGATTGCCGCCAATGCCGGCGCGGGGTACAGCCTGTTTTCACGCCACAACGAACAGTTTCTGTTTGATGGCACACCAGCCAATGGCCACAGCATTGAAGCACTACAGGCCGCTATTTTAGAGCAAATCGAGCGGGTAAAAACGGAACTCGTGAGTGAAGATGAGCTAGAGCGAATCAAAGCAAAGGTCATCACCAGCAAGGTCTACGAACTGGACTCTATCTTCTACCAAGCGATGAAAATTGGCCTACTGGAGACCGTCGGCCTCGACTACCGCCTGCAGGATGACTATCTGGATAACATCAAAGCGGTAACCCCTGAGCAGATCCGCGAAGTTGCCAACAAATATCTAATTGAAGATCGGCGCACCACCGCAGTGCTCAAGCCACAACCCCTCGACAACCACTCAGCCGCCGTAACGACGGGAGACCGCAATGCCTATTAAAAAACTCACCTTGCTACTTATATTGGTACTAAGCAGCAGCGTATTGCAAGCCAGCCCGGCCATTCAACACTGGCAGACCGAGAACGGCGCAAAGGTCTATTTTGTACCGGCACCTGAACTGCCGATGGTTGACATCCAACTGGTATTTGATGCAGGTGCTGCTCGGGAAGGTAACCAGGGCGGCTTGGCGGCCATCACCAGCGCCATGATGGATGAAGGTGCCGCCGGACTCAACGCCGATCAGATCGCTGAAGCGATTGATAGTGTCGGTGCCGCCATCGGCTTTAGTGCGCACCAGGATATGGCAGTTGCCAGCCTACGCAGTGTCACCGATGCCAAGCTATTGGAGCCGGCAGTCGCCCTCTTTCAAAAAACATTAACCCAGCCTGACTTCCCAGAAGATGCCCTTGAGCGCATCCGCAACAACATGCTCATCGGCTTGCAAGCCAAAAAACAGCAACCCGGTGCCCTTGCGCGTGATGCCTTCATGCAGGCACTCTATGGTGATCACCCCTATGGAAAGCCTGCCAGCGGAAACGAGAGCAGCCTCAAAGCACTCACCCGCGCCGATCTTGTGGCTTACTATCAGCAATACTATGTCGCCAATAATGCCATTTTAGCCATCGTGGGTGACCTCGACCGCGCAGCGGCTGAAGCACTGGCAAATCGTATTACTAGCCAACTACCGGCAGGTCAGGCGGCAGCCAAGCTACCCGCCGTCTCCGCACTCAAAAAGCCCTACCAGCAGCGTATCCACCACCCCTCCAGCCAATCTCACCTACTGCTCGGCCAACCCGGAATCAAGCGGGGGGATGAAGATTATTTCATCTTGTATGTAGGCAATCACATTCTCGGCGGCAGTGGCCTCACCTCGCGCATCTCCAATGAAATCCGCGAAAAGCGTGGCCTCTCCTACAGCGCCTACAGCTACTTCTCACCCATGCGCGCACTTGGCCCCTACACCCTCGGCCTGCAAACTAAAAATGCATCGGTGGATGAGGCACTACAAGTGCTACGAGAGACATTAATTGAGTTTCGTGAAAATGGCCCTACAGCCAGCGAGCTGGAAGCCGCCAAGAAAAACATCACCGGTGGCTTTCCTCTGCGCCTCGACAGCAACAAAAAAATTGTCGGCTACCTAGCGATGATCGGCTTCTACCAGCTACCGCTGGACTACCTCGACACTTTCAACGAAAAAGTCAATGCAGTCAGCTTGCAGCAGATAAAAGAGGCCTATCAGCGCCGCATTAACCCGGACAAACTAGTGACCATTATTGTGGGGGGTGAGGCGTAGTCATCACTGACTCCATCGCACCCAAAGAGCCTCTGAATAGCTGATCCATCGTTTATTCAGAGACTCGACCACCAGAATCCTTGCAGCAACTCACTAACAGGCAGAGTACTCCATGCATAAAATTGAATTGAAAATCCTCGACCCCCGTATTGGCGATGAATTCCCCCTGCCCAACTATGCTACCGAAGGCTCTGCGGGCATGGATTTACGCGCCACTCTTGACGAACCGTTATCAATCGAACCAGGGGAGACCCACCTATTACCCACCGGCATCGCCATCCACATTGGCGACCCCAGCCTAGCCGCGATATTGTTACCTCGTTCCGGACTGGGCCATAAGCACGGCATTGTACTGGGCAACCTAGTTGGCCTAATCGACTCCGACTACCAAGGGCCGTTAATGGTCTCTTGCTGGAACCGTGGCGATAAAACTTTTATTGTTGAACCCGGAGAACGCATCGCACAAATGGTCATCGTGCCGGTAATACAGCCCGAATTTCACATTGTCGAAGCGTTTGAAGAGAGTCAGCGGGGCACGGGCGGGTTTGGTTCAACTGGCAAACAATGAACATGCAGCTCATCCCCTTTATTACTCTCTTCTCGCTGATGCTTATCTCCCCTTCGGCGTTCGCTGCAGAGCCAATCATTCCTGACTTTGAGGCGACCTATGACTTAACCCGCGCAGGTATCACATACGGCGAAAACAAGCGTACATTTAAAAGGGTGGATGATGGCCGTTATCAATTCGAATCCAGCACCCGCAGCGTTGGTTTTGCTGCCTTTTTCATCAAAGATAAGATATATGAGAAGAGTATTTTGCGCTATTCAGCCGATGATAATCGTCTGCTACCAGAGAGCTACCACTATGCCCGCAGCGGAAAAAAAGAGCGTCATGTTGACCTCAGCTTTGACCGAGAAAATAACAAAGTGGTTAATCGGGTCAACGATGACCCCTGGGTAATGGAGATTCCGGCGGATGCGCTGGATAAATTATCCTATCAGCTACAGATCATGCTCGATGCGGGGGAGAAAACGCATTTCAGCTACCCGATTGCCGATGGCGGAAAGCTTAAGCATTATGAAATAGAGTTAGTCAGGGAGGAAGCCCTAAAGACGGCGATTGGCGACTACCAAACGCTGGTGCTACGGCGCAAAAGCGGTAAGCGAGAAACCACCATCTGGTGCGCACCTGCGCTGAACTACCTGCCGATTAAAATCATGCAGCGGGAGAAAGATGGTGGTGAGTACTACGCTGAGATAAAAAAACTCAAAGGTATGAAGAGAGATTAACCACAGATGAGTGCTTTGCACGACTCATATTCTCCGCCCCGGCGAGGTTAAAAAGAGCCTCAAAACACTCAATCACTTCCCTGCGCGAAGCAACCCACCCAAGCCAATATCATTAAGCGCCAGATTCAACCGCTCGCGTGTGGTGGTGGCACTATCACTCTGCAATGCCTGTTCGAGCAACTGGGTAGCCTGTTGGTGAGTGAAATTGCGAATCGCCCATTTCACCCGGGGCAGGCTGGCGGCATTCATACTCAAACTATCCGCCCCCATCGCCAGCAATAGTATCGCCGCCGCCGGGTCACCGGCCATCTCACCGCAGATGCTTACTTTCTTGTTATGGATATGTGCACACTTCACCACATGCTGTAGTGCTTGCAGCACTGAAGGGTGCAAACTGTCAAACAGGTGCGCTACTTGAGGGTTATTACGGTCAACGGCCAATAAATACTGCGTCAGATCATTGGTGCCCACCGATAAAAAATCAACTTGGCACGCCAACTGTTCAGCCTGAAAAACGGCGGCAGGCACCTCTATCATCACCCCCAGCTGGTAGCGCCCAATTTTCACCCCCTCCTCCTTCAGCTCCTTGGCAACTCGACTGATCAAGCGCTTAGCTGATTCGACCTCAGAGAGGTTGGTAATCATCGGCAATAAAATGTTGAGATTATCGTTGCCTTCGCTGGCACGAAAGATGGCGCGTATCTGCACCAGAAAGATCTCGGGGTGATCCAGAGTGACCCGAATACCACGCCAGCCAAGAAAGGGGTTCTCTTCATTGATCGGGAAGTAACTCAGCGCTTTATCCCCGCCAATATCCAAGCTACGAATGACTACGGGACAACCTTTAAATGCTTCAAAAACTTGCCGATAGATCTGGTATTGCTCCTCCTCACCGGGGAATCGATCTCGAATTAAAAAAGGAAATTCAGTACGATAAAGCCCCACCCCTTCGGCACCACATTTTAGTGACGGGCCAATATCGGACAGCAATCCGGTGTTTGCATAGAGTGGGATTGTGGTGCCATCGACTGTGATTGCTGGCTCATTGTGCAAGCTGTCCAGCTCATCAATCAGCTCATTCTCTTCAACAACAAGACGCACATACTCTTTAGCTAGGGTCGCCGATGGTTTGATATAAACCTTGCCCTGATAACCATCCACAATCACATTCTGGCCATCCACTCGCCGGATCGGGAAGTCAGTTACACCCATCACCGCCGGAATGCCCATTGCACGAGCCAGTATCGCCACATGGGAGTTATTGGAGCCACGCACAGAGACCACCGCCGTTAGTTTTTGCGACGGCACCTCGGCCAATAGGGTGGCGGTGATCTCTTCGCCCACCAGCACGGTCTCATCAGGGTATTCACTCTTTTGGCCCGGTACATTTTGCAGGTGTGCCAATATGCGGATGCCTAGATCTCGAATGTCCAGCGCACGCTCGCTCAGGTAGGGGTCTTCCATCTCCTCAAACACCTTAACATGCTCCAACACTGCCTTTTTAAGGGCACCAGCCGCCCAATGCCCTTGCTGTATGTATTCAAGGATTTTATCGAGCATGCCGCCACTATCCAGCATCATCAAATAGACTTCGAACAGCACACGATCATCTTCGGGCACTTTCATCTCTTTTAGTCGCACCAACAACGCTTTAATGTCGTTGCGAACCGTATCCATTGCAGCCATTAACTGCTGCTCTTCTGCGGCGGTATCGCTCACCATGCGGTCAGGCACTGCATTAAGATCTGCCATTGGGTAGACCACCACCGCAGTGCCCAACGCCACACCTGCCGAGCCTGCCAGGCCAAGCAGAGGGCGGTCGCTGCGATGCCCTTTGCCCAATAGTCGCTCAACATCACCCGCCACCTCTGCATGGGTAATGGCATTCGCCAACTGGGCGGCGACTGTAATCAAAAAACTGACGCTATCCTCTTCAAAGCGAACCCCTTCAACCGCCTGCACAGCCAAAACGCCCAGCACCTGGCTCTGCTGAAGAATCGGCACACCCAGAAAGCCGTGATAAACATCTTCACCGCTATCGGGGAAATATTGGTAACGCTCATGTGAAGGCGCATCATCTAAGTTAATGGGTTCCGCACGACTGCCCACCAAGCCAATCAAACTCTTTTCCGAACCCAAACGAACGCGGCCAACGGCTGTCTGGTTTAACCCCAGCGTGGCCATTAACACATACATCTGCTCACTATCACGTAGATAGATGGAGCAGGCATCCACCTCAACGGCCTGTTTTACACGCAACACGATACGCTGGAGGGCAATCTCAAGCGTGGGGGCATCATTAACCTCTTGAACGATGCGCCGCAGGGTACCGAGCATTTGATTGCCGACAATAGGCATCACTCTCTGGGCTCTGTTGACGAAGAAGGGGGGTGAAAACCACGGGAAGGAACGTTATCCGCAGAGCCGAAGAGTGTTGGAGCCAACGTTTTCAATGCCGACTCGTAAACCTTGCGTTTAAAAAAAACAACTTCACTGAGTGGGTGCCAGTAATCAACCCAACGCCAGTAGTCAAACTCAGGACTCGCACTGGAGTCCAGCGAAACATGGTCGGCGGGGGCCGTGAGTCGCAGTACAAACCAGATCTGTTTCTGGCCAATACAGAGTGGGAGCTTCTCCCTGCGCAACAGGTGCTTGGGCAGCTCATAGCGTAGCCAGTCCGGGGTGCGCGCCAACACCTCCACATGTTCAGGCAACAGGCCCACCTCTTCATGAAGCTCCCTAAACAAGGCCTGCTCCGGTGTCTCGTGCTCTTTTATTCCCCCTTGGGGGAATTGCCAAGACTGCTGGCCAATACGCCGTGCCCAAAACAGCTTGCCGTGCTGATTCGCCAGGATGATGCCTATATTTGCTCGGTAGCCTTCTAAATCAATCACTTGCATTCATCATGTAATATTAAAGAGTTGTCTCGATTCTTCCATAAATCCCCATACTCGGCAAATATAAATACCCTTCCCGTTTCAGCTCAACGCCACCAAACCTTTTACAACCGGGTGAAACGCTCTATAGTGCGCAAATAAACGGTACGATTAATGAGGAAGCGACCCATGGGCATCGCCATTTTCGACTTGGACAACACCCTGCTGGGTGGTGATAGTGATGCCTTGTGGGGCTCATTCATTGCCGAGCAGGGTGTGGTGGATGCGGCTTTTTATGCCAAAGAGAATCAACGTTTCTATGAGGAGTACCAAGCGGGAAGTCTGGATATCGAAGAGTTTCTTAACTTCAGCCTCAAGCCACTTTCAGAGCTCACGCTGGCAACACTGAATGCACTACATAAACAGTTCATGGAAGAAAAAATAGCCCCGATCATGCTGCCAGCCGCAAAAAACCTGCTCCAAGCGCACCGTGACCAAGGCCACTTCTTAATGATCATCACCGCAACCAACCGCTTTGTCACCGCACCGATTGCGCAACTACTCGGCGTGGATGCACTCATTGCCACTGACCCAGAGATGATCAATAACCGCTACAGCGGAAAAGTTGCCGGTATACCCTGTTTTCAAGAGGGCAAAGTGAAGCGCCTCAACCAGTGGCTGAAAGAGAACAATAGAACACTGGGAGAGAGCTGGTTCTACAGTGATTCACAAAATGACCTGCCACTACTGGAAATAGTAAACCACCCGATCGCGGTTGACCCCGATCCACACCTTGCAGCGCACGCCACCCGGCATGGCTGGCCATTGATGACACTGAGAGAAGGCGAGCAAAGCCAGCCTTTTAGCGCTACACCTTAAATGATTTATACACGCCTTTATTCCTGAGCCAACAGCGCATCCACCGCCGCCAACAACTCGACTTTTGTAAAGGGTTTATCAAGAATTTTTGATGCGCCCATCAATTTCGCTACCGAGAGGTAGTAGTCCGACGGTGAGGTTGGTATGCCGCCCGAAATCGCAATGACGCGCACCTCGCCAAACTCCCGTGAGATTTCCCGGATCAACTCAAGTCCATTCTTTTTTGCCATCATAAGGTCAGTGATGATCAGGTCAAATGAGGATGCCCGGTATTTTTGTAAGGCGATCACGCCATCTTCGGCCAGCTCTACCTCATGCTTTGCACGGGTTAAAATCTGCGTCAGCATATCGCGTATTTGCTTCTCATCATCCACAACTAATATTTTTGCCATGCTCTCTTATGCCTCACTGCGCCTGTTTAATACCATGCCTTTTAATAGCTCTGAAAAGCTTCTGAAGTCGACTGGTTTCTGTAAGACTTCCCGCACACCCTTCTCTTTCGCCCGCTCAAGATTAACCGAATCACTGTAACCACTGCATAAAACAAAGGGCATACCGGGAGAGAGGTTTAGCACCTCTTCCGCCAACTGATCGCCGCGCATATTGGGCATAAGCTGGTCACTCACGATAACATCATACTTTTCAGGTGCCGCCACGATCATTTTCAAGGCATCCAACGGATCGTTTGCCACATCAACTTCAAACCCCTGACTGGTTAAAAAGAGTTTGATAACGTTTGTCAGCGCCACTTCGTCGTCAACATAGAGAACCGTGCCGACATGCACCGCGCTCTTTGTCTTATCTTTTGCAGGTGCAGGTGCAGGTGCAGCAGGCCTCTCTGGTCGTTGATGGCCGGCTAGCGGCAGATAAACATCAAAACAGGCACCGCCCTCAGGTAAGTTGCGAAGCCGGATTGTGCCTCGGTTATTGCTCACAATACCATGAACGGCCGCCAAACCCATGCCGGTCCCACTACCGACCTCTTTTGTGGTAAAAAAGGGTTCAAATATTTTAGCGTGTAATTTCTCCGGAACCCCCGGCCCATTATCCGCAACGGATAAATGTAAATAGTCGCCAATTTCCCCCTCATGTTGTTCTGAGTTTTCAAGCTCTGAGGCGCTGCATCGGCGTGTCACAATCAGCAGCCGCCCCTTCTCATCCATCGCCTGCATCGCATTCACACAGAGGTTCATAATAATTTGATGTAGCTGGGTAGGGTCCATCTCCAACATCATGGAGATACCCGCATACTGCTCTTCAATGGTGATGGTCGCAGGGGAGGAGGTGCGGATCAGGCGCACAGCCTCTTTTACCACGGTTTCCGCATCAAATATTTGTCGTTCATTGTATGACTGCCGACTGAAGCTTAAAATCTGCTTGACCAGCTCTTTGGCCCGCTGGCTGGCGGTTTGAATCTCCAGCATATTATTGTGCGCATCGCTGCCCATTGGCAGGTCATCCTGAACCAGATCAGAGTAACCGATTATTGCGGTCAGTATATTGTTAAAATCATGGGCAATGCCACCCGCCAAGCGACCGATAGACTCCATTTTTTGTGCCTGTTGGAGCTGGCTTTCAAGGTTTTGTTCATCGGTTACATCCCGCAACAACCCCACAAAACGCATCCCTTTTACCGTAACAACGGGCGAGAGGCTCACCATGAAGTTATGCTCACCCTTCTCATCATCACTACAGCGCCACTCATAACGCCCCGACCAAGATTCACCGCGGGTTAAGGCATCCCAGAGCATCTCTGAAAACTCACTCCCTGAGCACTCAGAGTTCAATAGGGGCAACTGGCTACCAATGGAGTCACCCTCTGAAGGCAATATCTCTTCATAGGCTGGGTTAACGTACTCGAGCTGCCCTTGCGCATCAGCAATAAACATCCCCTCATCGGCTTGAAAAATTGCCGAGGCCAGCATTTGGTTCTCCTCCTCCACCTGCTTACGGGCAGAGATATCACTAGCAACCCTCACCCCGCCTTTACGGCTGCCATCCTCATTAAAGAGCGGCACATTAACCACTTCAAAGACAGCATTACCCTGTGATGTTGGATACTCCAACTCCCAGTGGGTGACATCATCGCGCTCCCAGACCTGCTCACCCTCGCCATCAATGAGCACCCTCTGCTTCAAAATATCGCTTTTTTCTGCCAACTGTTTTGTCGTCAACCCTTGGTAAGCATCGCCGCTTAACCCTAGGTTGCGCAGCAAAATATCATTTGCAATCAACCATCGGGTATCAACATCCTGAAGCAGGGCCTCATCCGGCAGCGCCTGGATAAGAGAGTTCATCCAATACTCTTTTTCGCGCAACTCCATCTCCGCCTGCTTGCTACGAGTGATGTCTGTTCGCATGGAGAGGTAACGCTCTGGTCGGTTGTTGCTGCCCATGAAAGGGACAATCGTGGTATTGACCCAATAGTATTCACCACTTTTGTTACGATTTCTAATATCGCCCTGCCAAACTTTTCCGGCCTCAATGGTTTGCCACATCGCTTGCCAGAACGCCTGAGAGTGCAGCCCAGAGTTGAGTATACGGTGATTAACCCCCAGCAACTCCTCTTCTGAGTATTGAGAGATTTGACAGAACTTATCATTCACAGCGGTGATCACACCCGCTGGGTCCGTCATCGCCACAATAGCGTGCTGATCCATCGCATACGTCTGCCTTTGCAGCTCATGCAGCGCTTCTTTCATCTCCTCATTCACCGAAGATAACTGCTGCTCACGCCGCCTCATAACCGCAATAACGCTTCCAAAAACAAGCAGGAACCAGATAATGTTGGCACCATTGATAAAGCTGAGCAGCCGCTGGTTATGCTGTGCCATAAGTAACGAGTCGGCCAATAAATCCTCACTCAGCAGATGCAGTGCACGCAATGTTTTTTCTGTCTCTACACCCTTCACAAATGAAGCGGGCTCATCCTTCGCCTCTTTCGAAAAGGTAGTTGTTAGTAGCGCGACCAGTGTTGTGATTTCCCGCAACTCTTTACGCAGGTGCTCATCCTCTTTAGTCGTCACCACGCCATCCAGGTTCATTACGACATCAATTGAGTAGGCAATGTCATCAACACGTTCCAGCCAGTCGGCCAGTCGATAGGGCTCGCCATTAGCAACCTCCTGCATGTATCGCATCTGTGCAAGATCACTCTGAATTCGATAACCCACCTGAGCCAAGCTCGACTCTTTCTGGAAAGAGTTGGCAACAAACCACTGCCCCAACACCATCAAGCTGATACCAAAAACACCAATACCCACCAACCAGTAATTAACACCCACCCCTAGCGTCATGGCATTAAATTTAATATTGCGCAGTAGAAATGATATTGTCGCAATGGTGACACCCACGATAAAAACAACCAATAGCGTGAGTTCAGAGCGTGTGATAACCCCCTCTAAAGAGTCGATCAGATGCCCACCCTCTACTGCCGTAACCGTTGTTCCACTCATGGCAATGTAATGCGCCAACGCTATGCCAAGGCCCAATACCAATGATGCTTGCAGGTGGCGATTTTTCTCCCCCTTTCCTTGCCGCACTAAATCGACATGCTGACACATTAAGTAGAGCCCAAAGATGCTAGCCACCAATGCAATCGCGAGTGAGAGAAAAATAGCCGGCATCTCATACTCAATAAGACCACTCACCTTTAGTGCCATCATGCCGGTCAGATGCATAGCAGCAATCGCAAACCCTAACACGACACCCGCGAGAAGCAGTACCAGATAACCCCGCTGCAACACCATTAAATAGGTTGCCACTACCGAGATGACGAGGGTAACCAGAAGAGAGAGAAAGATATAAGAGGGGAGGTATACGGTAAGCGTGGGGAGCGTATGTGAGAGCACACCCACAAAGTGTACTGTCCAGATCGAAACGCCCATTAATACAGCGGCAGATATGAGTGCCCGTGCTCGCTCTCCACCGCGTAGAGAAAAAACATTACCCATCACACCCAGCGAAGAGTAGAGTCCCCAAACTGAAATAATCAGAGAGAGAATAATAAGACCAGAATCGTGGCTTGCTTCTAACAACATGAAGAGTACCTATCTAAGCCGAATATTTCATAAATTATGCGCAATCTCGCTTGCCTCTTGATTCCACAGGAAATATCTCCTCTATCGTCCGTAATCACTGATACGGCGATTTTCAGGAGTTTACCTCTGGCAACCAATATTTTACGCAAACTTATGAAATATCCGAGCCAATTAAAACAGTTTTCCATTTACAATACCGTTAGCAGGCTGCGAAAAAGGAAAACAGTACCATGCCCAAACTTACCTTAATCAAAAACAGTGGAGTAATTCCTCAGGCTCGCCTCCTGCTCTCACCCAATTTTGATCTACGCCCTGATCCCAATGACATCTCACTACTGGTGATACATAATATCAGCCTCCCCCCCGGCAAGTTTGGGGGCAATGAGATTGCTGACTTCTTTTGCAATCAACTCGACTCAAGCCAACACCCTTTTTTCTCGGAAATTAAGGAGATGAAAGTATCAGCACACCTTCTTATTGACCGAAAAGGAGAGTTGAGCCAGTTTGTACCGCTGCACAAGCGCGCCTGGCACGCAGGTCAATCCTGTTTTTTAGGCCGAGAACAATGCAATGACTTTGCCATTGGTATCGAGCTGGAGGGCAGCGACAACACCCCCTATACCCAAGAACAGTACCGGGTGCTGGCCGATGTCACCCACCTCATTATGCAGCACTACCCCGCCATAACCTGCGAGCGCATAACCGGGCATGAATCCATCTCACCCGAACGAAAAACCGACCCTGGCCCCGCCTTTGACTGGTCACGTTATCGCAAAAGTTTAGTACCTTAGGGAAGCTCTGATTGACACCCGTACTCTGACCCCAGGATAAGAAAAACGGCTGCTGCTGTAATACCCGCATCGTGGTATAGTCTTCAACATCTGCCAGCACATCAACCGTCGGAATACGCTTCATGACTTTGATCATTATCCTCATCTGCATCGCAGTCGAAAAATTCACACCCACCATCAGCCAATTCCGTCATTATCATTGGCTAAAACCCTACATGCTGTGGTTTCGCCGCGCCTGCCCGAACCTTGACGGCACAATCACACTTTTATTGATACTTATCCCTCTTATTATTCTTGGAGTAGTGATTCTTTCAAGTATCAATCTCCTGCTGTGGTTTTTACTCTCCATCGCCGTTCTCTGCTACAGCATCGGCCCCAAAAATAATGCCACCCAAGTAACCGATTACACCGATGCTGCTGAACGTGGTGATACTGAAGCCGCCCTGCACTACGCAAACGAACTTCACCCCTACCGCCATGAAATGACAAAAATTGAACAGGCAAACCAATACGTTATCAATACCATTCTCACCAACACCTGTGAACGCATCACTGCCGTTCTATTTTGGTTCCTCATCCTAGGACCACTGGGCGCACTACTCTATCGGTGCAATCAACAGCTCATCCACTACAGCCAGAGTGAAGATTGTGAAGAGCTACAGGAGGCGGCGCAACGACTACACACCATTCTAAATTGGCTACCCGCAAGACTAACGGCCATGAGCTATGCGTTAGGTGGCAGCATGAGTGATGCGTGGCAAAACTGGCGCTGCTATCAAACCGAGTGGGCACAAGCCTATGGCGATGATAACTGCGGTATTCTGGTCTGTAGCGGCTTAGGCGCTTTACAAATTGAAGTTAACAGCAGAGAAAACGACCTGCAAAATATACAGTGTGCGCTCGCTTTGGCAAACAGAGCCATTATCATCTGGATCACGCTTATCGCGGTACTCACATTGGCGGGACTATCCTAGGAATGAGCGACTACCTTTGCACCACCATCGACCTAATTCGCCATGGTGAACCGGTTGGTGGAAGGCGATACCGAGGCCACCTTGACGACCCCCTAAGCGATAAAGGGTGGAGCCAAATGCGCTCTGCCATTGCTGAACACCACCCCTGGAGTGCCATCGTAAGCTCAAGCTTACAGCGCTGTGCGGCATTTGCTGAAGAGGTCGCCACCCGCCATCAACTCCCCCTCACACAGGATCAACAACTGATGGAGCTTGGTTTTGGTGAGTGGGAAGGGAAAACAGCACAACAGCTAATGGAAGAAGATCCGGAAGCGCTTAATAATTTTTGGCAAGACCCCATCAATAACCCGCCACCTGGAGGTGAAACTCTAGCCTATTTTCGCAAACGGGTACTTAAAGGGTGGCAAAATGCGATCACACAACACCGGGGAGAGCACATACTAATGGTCGGACACGCCGGAATGATGCGTATGATCATCCGCGAGGTACTTGGAATGCCACTAGAGAACATGTTCCGCCTACACATCCCAAATGCAGGCATCACCCGCATCAGCATCGACCATAACGAGAACGGCGACCTGCCACGACTCCATTTTCATGTTGGGCAGCTTTAATCAGGCATTGAGGAGGGGCTACTTCGAACAGATCAAAAACAGCACCAATACAACCCATTTCAAAGGCTACCCCTCCAACCATGCACGCCCACGCAGCACCGCTTTGCGCACTTGCTGTGGAGCGGTACCCCCTAAATGATTACGCGCTGATACTGAGCCTTCCAATGTCAACACGTCAAAAACATCTTGTTGAATAACATCTGAAAACTGTCTCAACTCTTCCAACTCCATTTCACCTAGATCTTTATTCTGCTCGATACCATAACGCACCGATTTTCCTACAATTTCATGCGCATCACGAAAAGTTACACCCTTTCGAACCAAGTAGTCTGCTAAATCTGTCGCGGTGGAAAAGCCCCGAATCGCGGCATCACGCATAACGGCACGATTAACTGCGATTGCCGGAACCATATCGGCAAATACCTTTAGCGATCCTCGCAAGTTATCAATGGTATCGAATAGCGGCTCTTTATCTTCTTGGTTATCTTTGTTGTAGGCCAGCGGCTGCCCTTTCATTAGGGTCAACAGACAGACAAGGTGCCCATTTATTCGGCCGGTTTTTCCTCGAATCAACTCCGGTACATCTGGGTTTTTCTTCTGCGGCATAATAGAAGAGCCAGTACAGAAGCTATCGCCCAGTTCAACAAAGTTAAATTGTGCCGAGCACCAGAGAATCAGCTCTTCAGCAGCACGTGAAAGGTGAGTCATTATCAGGCTTGCAGCGGCCACAAATTCAATCGCGAAGTCACGGTCACTCACCGCATCCAGTGAGTTTTCACAAATAGCCTCAAAACCCAGTGCGTTAGCGGTAAATTCGCGATCAATTGGATAGGTGGTACCCGCCAGCGCAGCACTGCCCAGTGGCGAGCTATTAACACGTTTTCGACAATCGGCTAAACGCCCTGCATCTCGTTTTAACATTTCAAACCATGCCAACATGTGATGGCCAAAGGTGATCGGCTGTGCTGTTTGAAGGTGAGTAAAGCCTGGCATGATGGTATCGGCCTCCGCCTCAGCCAAGTTTAGCAATGCACCTTGCAAGCGAGACAGCTCCAAAGAGATCGCATCAATCTCATCACGTAGATAGAGGCGGATATCCGTCGCAACCTGATCATTGCGTGAGCGCCCGGTATGAAGTTTTTTACCCACATCACCAATGATTGCCGTTAAGCGTGCCTCAATGTTCATGTGAACATCTTCCAGCGCAACCGACCAGTTGAACTCATCGCGTTCAATTTCGCCCAACACCTGCTCTAATCCGCTTAAAATCTGCGCCACATCATCGGCACTTAAAACCCCCACATGCCCCAACATTTTGGCATGGGCAACCGAACCGGCAATATCATGTTTATAGAGGCGTTTATCAAAGCCGACAGAGGCTGTAAATGCTTCTACAAAGGCATCAGTGGGTTCATTAAAACGACCACCCCAAGGTTTATCTATCGACTGATTACTCACGCTATATATCCTGCTGATTCTCAAAAAAGCCAGTATAAGCGATAACAAATAGACACGCGAATCTGAATGCTGGATACCACCAATAAGCCAACCCAGTAGAAAACAGTTGGACAGGGCACAGACTCAATCAGGAAATAGAGAGATCACCGGGGCGGTTTGCGCCGAGTCACCCTCAGATAAACGCGCCTTAAGAGTGCTTTCTATGGTCATCCATACATAAGGGAGTAAGATGTCGGTATTAACTCGGTAGTGACGTAGTTCGCACCACACCGAAGACTGAAGGTTTTGGCGGCTGGTTTTTTTAAATTGATGCCATGCGACTACCGGTAATTCCAGCGCACCACGATCGATACAGACCCAGCTATCCGCTTCCAATATCATATCCAGATGACACAAACCAACTAGGGGGAAACGCAATGGCTTACCTAGCCGATTAAGTGCCCGCTGGATCAGGTGATAACGCTCAGCATCTATTTCAATCGTCTCTGTGAAGCAAGCTGGAATTTCATGAATTCTCGTTCGCATAGCCGCCCTCATCGTGTGCAATACTTGGGAAACAATCACAAGCTGTACGATTTATCGGCAAGATGGAACAAGGGTTTAATCAGCAATGATCATGTGTGATCGATTCATAAGCTTCAGACTTCAATCTACCTCTATTTAATACCCTCGTAAGATTATCAATCGGGCATAAAAAAAGGCAACCTTTCGGCCGCCTTTAGTACCACTACTACTCCAAACCGGACGTCCTGTCCGCAGCACCTCCCTGGTGCAAAGCTCATCCTT
>JALSJH010000046.1 GCA_026989455.1 Chromatiales bacterium
GGATCGGGGGCTGTTTCATTCGTTGTTGTTGGTGGTTGTTTATGGTATAAAGAGCGCCGCTAATAGCGCAATATGTTTTTGGTGGATGATTCACCAGAAATTTACTTAAAAATACTCACATAAACCGTCACATTTTCCTGGGTGCCTCTTGATATTGAGGTTGGGGGATGGGGTTTATGGAGGTCTAACCCATAATTTAGGAGATTTTTGTGAGCAATACTACGATGCGTCAAATGCTGGAGGCCGGTGTTCACTTCGGTCATCAAACCCGTTACTGGAATCCAAAGATGGATGAGTTTATCTTTGGTGCGCGTAACAAGATCCATATCATCAACCTGGAAAAAACCCTACCTCTTTATAAAGATGCCATGAACTATATTGGTGGTGTTGCGGCTAAAGGCGGCAAGGTTCTGTTGGTAGGCACTAAGCGTGCTGCGCGTGATGTGATCAAGGAGCAAGCCGAGGCTTGCGGTATGCCGTATGTAAACCAGCGTTGGTTGGGCGGTATGTTGACTAACTTCCAGACTGTGAAGAAGTCAATCAAACGCTTGAAAGAGCTGGAAGCGCAGCGTCAGGATGGAACCTTTGAGCGCTTGACCAAGAAAGAGGCGTTGATGCGTACCCGTGAGCTTGAGAAGCTGGATCGTAGTCTGGGTGGTATTAAGGATATGGGCGGCTTGCCGGCGGCTATCTTTGTGGTTGATGCTGGTCATGAGAAAATTGCTATCTGTGAGGCTAAGAAGCTGGGCATTCCCGTGGTGAGTGTTGTTGATACCAATACCGATCCTAGAGGCATTGACTACATCATTCCAGGTAATGATGATGCGATGCGCGCTATCAAGCTGTATGTTGAAGGTGTTGCTGAGGCCGTCTCCAATGCGCGTACGGCATCAACGGTTGCCGGTGCTGCATCGGATGAGTTTGTAGAGGTTGAAGCGAAGGTTGAGGCTAAGACTGAAACTAAGGTTGAGGCTAAAGTAGAAGTAGAAGTAGAAGTAGAAGCTAAAGTTGAGGCGAAGGCTGAAGAGGCTAAGTCAGCTTAGGCGAACGACGACTATTCGTCGATAGAAGGGGGCCTAGCCCCCTTTTTTTAAGATTTTTTCCACACCTGCAATGGCGGGTATGAATAATATTTATTATAGAGGGTTTTCAAATGAGCATTACTGCTGCAATGGTTAAAGAGCTGCGTGAACGTACTGGCTCAGGCATGATGGAGTGCAAAAAAACGTTAGTTGAGACCGGTGGTGATATTGAGCAGGCGATTGAGAACATGCGTAAAAGCGGCATGGCCAAAGCGGATAAAAAGGCAGATCGCGTGGCGGCTGAAGGTCTGATTGGTGTGCAGGTAAATGCAGATGCTAGCGCAGTGGCGATGGTTGAGGTGAATTCCGAAACTGACTTTGTCGCTAAGAATGAAGATTTTTTAGCCTTTACCCACAATGTGGCTGAATTGGCACTTAATAGTGAAGCGGCTGATGCAGAAGCACTGTTGGCCACTACCATGGGTGATGGCACGGTTGATGAGGCGCGCAGAGGCTTGATTGCAGTGATTGGCGAAAATATCACGGTACGGCGTGTGGCGAAAATATCTGCACCTGTTGTGGGTGCTTATCAGCACGGTACTCGTATTGCGGTTTTGGTTGGCATGGAAGGCGGTAGCACCGAGTTGGCGCGTGATGTTGCGATGCATATCGCTGCAAGTAAGCCGGTTTGTGTTGATGAGAGCGGTGTTGATGCGTCTCTGATTGAAAAAGAGAAGGCGATTTTCACCGCGCAGGCACAAGAGTCAGGCAAGCCCGCTGAGATTATCGAAAAAATGATTGGTGGTCGTATCAATAAGTTGCTGAAAGAGATTACTCTGTTGGGTCAGCCTTTCGTTAAAAACCCGGATCAAACGGTTGCTCAGTTGCTGAAAGAGGCGGGTGCCACGGTGACGGGCTTTACACGCTTTGAAGTGGGCGAAGGTGTTGAGAAAGTAGAGGCGGATTTCGCAGAAGAGGTTATGGCTCAAGCAAAAGGAGCTTAGTTAATATGGCAGAGCAAGCGGACAAGAGAGGATATAAGCGCGTATTACTCAAGTTGAGTGGTGAGGCGTTAATGGGCGGGCAGGAGTTTGGTGTTGATCCTGTCGTCATAAAGCGTGTTGCGGAAGAGGTGGCTGAGCTGCATGAGACCGGCGTGGAGCTGGGACTTGTTGTAGGGGGAGGCAATATTTTTCGTGGCATTAGTTTGTCCGCAAGTGGTATGGATCGATCCACCGCTGACTACATGGGGATGCTGGCAACCGTAATGAATGCCCTCTCCTTGCAGGATGCGGTGGAGCGTGCCGGTGTTGCTTGCCGGGTGATGTCGGCTCTGCCCATTAATCAGGTTTGTGAAGAGTATATTCGTCGCCGTGCGGTTCGCCATATGGAGAAGGGACGGGTGGTGATTTTTGCTGCGGGTACCGGTAATCCGTTTTTCACTACCGACTCGGCGGCCAGTCTGCGCGGTATCGAGATTGGTGCTGAGGTGGTACTGAAAGCGACCAAGGTGGATGGTGTTTACAGTAGTGATCCAGTGAAAGACCCCTCTGCGACGCGATACAGCAAATTAAGCTACGATGAAGTGTTGAATAAAAATTTAAAAGTGATGGATGCAACGGCCATTGCACTGTGCCGTGATTATAATATGCCGTTACGTATTTTTGATATGAATAAGCCGGGTGCACTGATGCGAGTTATCGCGGGTGAAGATGAAGGCACCTTGGTCTATCAGGGGGAAAGCAATGATTAACGAAATTAAGAGCGATGCTGACTCACGTATGAAGAAAAGCATCGATTCACTGAATAAAGAGTTGAGCAAGCTGCGTACAGGGCGCGCTCACCCCTCTATACTCGATCAGGTGATGGTTGACTATTATGGTACACCAACGCCGTTGAGTCAGGTGGCCTCCGTGTCGGTGACCGATGCCCGTACACTGACCGTCACACCTTGGGAAAAGCCATTGGTGCCGGTGATTGATAAGGCGATATTGACCGCTAACTTGGGGTTAAATCCTGTCACCTCAGGCAGTAACATTCGCGTTCCCCTGCCACCTTTGACAGAAGAGCGTCGTCGCGACTTGATCAAAGTGATGCGCAGTGAAGGAGAGCAAGGTCGTGTGGCGATACGCAATATCCGTCGTGATGCGATTAGTGATTTTAAATCACTGCTGAAAGATAAAGATATTACGGAAGATGAGTCTCGCAAAGCAGAAGATGATATTCAAAAAATCACCGACAAAAATATTGCTGAAATTGAGAAGCTGCTGGATGCTAAAGAGAAGGATCTCATGGAGATCTAGAGGCAAAGTTCTGCCTGAACAGATATAACCAACACGGTTGTATTTGTCTCGTCATCTCCTCATCACAGGGGGTGCCGATAATCTACAATTTAAGTATGGATAGTAATGTCTGAATCCAAAATAAAGCCATTAATAGCCGCCGCTATTCCAAGGCATGTTGCTGTTATTATGGATGGAAATGGCCGCTGGGCTAAGGCGCGCAGGCGACCGCGCTTTATGGGGCACAAGGCGGGTGTTGAGTCGGTTCGTTCGGTTGTTAACAGCTGTGTCGATAGTGGTGTTGAGGTGTTGACACTGTTCGCTTTTAGCAGTGAAAATTGGCGTCGACCTGAAGAGGAGGTGGGTGCCTTAATGTCTCTTTTTTCCACCGTGCTGGAGCGAGAGGTTAAGAAGCTCCATAAGAGCAATGTCTCCCTTCGCATCATTGGTGAGCTCAGTGCGTTTACGCCTAAGATGCAGAAGCTGATTGAAAAGGCGGAGAGCCTTACCGCCAACAACACCGGGTTAACACTCGTCATAGCGGCTAATTATGGCGGTCGCTGGGATATTACCCAGGCGATGGTGAAACTGGCACATCAGGTGGAACGCGGTGAGCTGAGTGCCGCTGATATTAATCCCGAGATGGTGGCGCAATCGCTCTCTCTTTCTGACCTTCCCGAACCCGATCTATTTATCCGTACCGGTGGTGAAAAACGCATCAGTAACTTTTTACTGTGGCAGCTAGCTTATACCGAACTCTATTTTACCGATACGCTGTGGCCAGATTTCAAAGGGGAGGCATTTAACGAGGCACTGCTCTC
>JALSJH010000047.1 GCA_026989455.1 Chromatiales bacterium
TAGTTGGAGTGCTGATCAGGGTAGTTTCAATGCGAGCAACAGTGCCTCAGTAACCTGGAATGCTCCGGCGGTAGGCTCCGGAACGGCAATGCTGACGGTAGTGGTTACTGACGGTAAAGGTGGTGAGGCGAGCCAGAATATTGCCATTGTCTATGCGGGAGCTGTTACCGGTAACTCATTGAGCTTTATTTTTAAGGATGATATTGAGAGTGATCAGCCCGTGGCAGGTGTGGTTGTGGCGCTCTACAACACGGACAACCAAACCATTGCCCAAACAGCAACCAGTGGTGTGGATGGTGTGGTGGACTTTGGTGATATTGGCCGTTCACGAGCAACTTTCACCATGGTGTATGAGCTATCGTACCAAGGATACAGCGACTATGTGATAGAGAGCTTCATAGAGATGCAAACGGCAACTGATATTGTCTACTACACGGAATCTGGCGATGAGGGGGATTATGGGTCTCAAACACCAGTGGCTGCGGTTAACTACACCTTTAGTAATGTACCCGAAAATGCGGGTAGCACGACAATCACGCCAACCTATGGACAGTGGAACTTTTCGACAGGTTCTGGGGTGGTGAATGACATTACGGTTTATGATAATCAGCTGCAGAGTGATGGAACGCTGAGCTTGTTGGCGAAAACCATGGGTTCCGGTCTCAACTCTAACGTATTTCTCGCTTATGGTTTTCTACTGGATCAAACCGTCACGGAAGGGGCTACTTATGATATTTCATTGAGCCGCACCCCGGTAACGACGGGCTGGAGTACCGAGCCGAGCACCGCCTTGACCAGGCTTGAAGTCAAAGGGTTTCGTGTTGGTTTTGGTTACCAATTGGCGAGCAGTGCTTATGCGCCTGGCGCTTCTGGTAACTTACAGGTTCCCACTGAATTTCCAGTCGACTACTACAAGGTAAGCACAAGGAGTGAGGGGTGGCAGAGTTCTGGCTTTTCGAGTGAAAAGCGATACAACACACTACCCCAGTCACTAGTGGTGCCAGTGCCCGACTACAGCTTTAGTAATATGGCTTTTGACGAGGTTACTGACGTACTTAGCTGGACATTATCGGGTGAAACAGCGCGTGATTATGTTGATATATTGATCACATCTTATGGTGGCATGTGGGGTGAAGAGAGTATAGAGTGGGTGGTTGTTATGGCACCCGATGCGAGTTCCTGGCAAGTGATGGAGCTACCTGCCCCAGCTAATGAGTGGATTGATACAGCCTCGCTTATCAACAATATTTATAGCCTAAAGATAAAGGCTACTGACTTCGACTTCGTCACCGGTATTGACGAATTATGGCAATTCTATATTTCAGGTGGTTCATTTGAAGAGGTCGTCAATACTGAGCTGTCAGGGTGGGATAGTTTGATGGGTGGCATTGACGGGCCCAGCAAACCCGGTGCTCAGACGTTAAAAAATGGTGCTAACATAGAAAGCGCTGATAATGGAAGAGCTACCAGCTCGTCTGGCTTTTCAAAACTGCGCAGACAATAACTGCGCTCGCAGAGAGGCGGCCTTCGGGCCGCCTTTTTTGTTTATAAATTGAGCCCGTCTATCTATCATGCACAACCTCATTGACCTGTTGAGCGCATGGAGGCAGGTAAGGGGCGGCGGTAGCTTTGCTTCCACAGGAAATATTGACACTATCGATCAAAAGATTGTAAATGGGTGTTTTGGTCTGAATAACTTGGCTGAAAGGGGTAATAATGATACTCAACAACATCACTAAATTAACCTGCCTGCTCTGCTTTATAGTCTTGCTGTCGGCTTGTGGCGGAGGAGGCGATGATGGTGGCGGTGGTGAAACCACCTCTTTCACTGTGAGCACCTTTGTGGATGCTGGGGGGCAGATTAGCCCAGCAACGGCAACCGTCAATGAAGGGGGCTATGCTAATTTCTCCATAACGCCCATTGATGGCTTTAGCCTTGCGAGTGTAACCGGTTGCGGAGGGGCACTGGCAGGTAGTACTTATACCACAGGCGTTGTAACGGGGGACTGCACCGTAACGGCGATTTTTAACCTTGTTGGGGGGGCGCTCACTGTTTCTGGTTTGATTACATTTGACCATATACCGACATCCACCACATTGGGGCTTGATTATGCCGCTCAAACGGCTGAACCTGCACGGGGTGTGGTGGTTGAGGCCATCAGAGCGTCTGATAATTCACGGGTGGGCTTGGCGACAACGGATGCCTCGGGTGCTTATAGTATTACGGTGCCCACTGCCACAAATACCATCATTCGGGTGAAAGCGCAAATGCTCACAATCGGCTCCCCTTCATGGGATATTCAAGTGGTGGATAACACCAACAGCCAAGCGCTTTATGCTATGGAGAGCAGCGTGTTTAACTCGGGTGCCGTGGATATTTTGGGTAAAAACCTGCATGCGCCTTCCGGCTGGGGAGGCGCTTCATACTCTTCAGCGCGGGTAGCGGCACCTTTTGCTATTTTGAATACCGTTTATCAAGCGGTAGATAAAGTGGTGGCTGCGGATGCAGCGGTCGATTTGCCCCAGCTATTGATTAACTGGAGTGTTAATAATGTCGCGGTGGCGGGTGATACCACTATTGGAGAAATTAGAACCTCTATGTTTTCGCAGGGTGAACTTTACATCTTAGGTCACGCCAATAATGACACGGATGAGTACGATAGCCATATCATTGCTCACGAGTGGGGGCATTACTTTGAGGCGGTATTGTCGCGAGCCGATAGCATTGGCGGATCCCATAGCTCAGGGCAAAAGCTGGACCCCAGAATTGCCTTTGGTGAGGGTTTTGGTAACGCCTTTTCAGGTATGGTGACCGATGATGCCGATTATGTCGATACCCTCGGGCCAATACAAGGGCAGACCGGCATCCTGATGAACTTGGAAGATAATGACTATGACACCGTATCGGTGGGTTGGTATAGCACCTCATCGGTACAGAGCATCCTTTATGACCTTTATGATAGTGTGGATGACGGTGGAGTCGATACGGTATCACTTGGTTTTACACCTATTTACAATGTGCTGGTGAATGAGCAAAAAAATACCGACTCATTCACCACCATGCACTCATTCATGAGTTTTATAAAAGCGAACACTCCAGCTGATATTTCCGCGATCAATACCCTGCTCAGTTATGAAAATATCACCACAACTGCGCAAGATGAGTGGGATAGCACGCAGACTGAAACTAATAGTGGTGGTGAAGTAGACGGTTTGCCGCTCTATATCCCTATCACTGTGGGGGCTGCGGCACTGTCAGTGTGTACTCATGGTGCCAATGGTAATTACAATAAACTGATGAATCGCCGTTTCTTGCGTGTCAATATTCCAACGGCGAGTAGCTATACCGTAACCGCAGTGCCCGATATTGATGGTGATGCGGTGATCGATGTTTTTAAAAAAGGGACGCTTGTAGGTTCAAGAGACTCTGTTGCTCAAGGCGCGACCGAAACATTGATTATGAACTTCTCAAGTGGATGGCATGTTATCGAGATATTTGATTATGACGTGGTCTACACCGCCTACAGTGGTGAGGAGTGTTTTGAGGTTGCCATTAACTAATTTATTCCCTCTGAATAATGAGAGTGAGAGATATAATGAAAAATTTATTACTGATTTTATCCGCTGGCTTGTTACTGCTGGGGTTGAGTGGCTGCGCAGAAAAGAGTGTCAGCTATATCAGCGGCGAAGTACCCGCTTCACATAAAATATCCGCACCGGTTACCATCGCTTACAGCGTACCTAAAAAAGTGGAGCTAGGAGAAGATTTGCTAGTGACGGTTACCTTAACCGCCCATGCCGATGTTGAAAACCTCACAATGACGGTCAGTGCGGGAGAGGGGATGGTGCTGCCCGGTGGCCGCTATGATGTGAGTTTTGGATCACAGCAGAGTGGCAGCGCAGTGACAGAAGAGATATTTATCTCACCCAACCATGAGGGAAGGCTCTATCTGAACCTGCTGGTCTCAGGCTCATTTTCAGGAAGGGAGATGGCGCGTGCCGGTGCGGTGCCAGTGCAGGTGGGT
>JALSJH010000048.1 GCA_026989455.1 Chromatiales bacterium
GCCGCAGGAGCCGCAGGAGCCGCAGGAGCCGCAGGAGCCGCAGGAGCCGCAGGAGCCGCAGGAGCCGCAGGAGCCGCAGGAGCCGCAGGAGCCGCAGGAGCCGCAGGCAAGCGTGACCCCCGAAAAAACCGAAAGCAAGCCTTTATATAACGAACCTGAGCAGTTTCGCTTTATAACACTGGACGGCCTTGACGATAGACAAAGCCCGACCACGGAAGTGGAGAAAGAGCCCCAGCCTTTCGTCGGCCCGCCGCTACCACCGGAAACGCCCAACGCCCGTGAGCTGATCGAGGAGGAGATCGTCCAGCTCAAGCAACGCCCCCAGCGCAGACACCCGCTAGTTACGCTAACTTATACGCTAATCACTCTGCTGCTAATAACCACCTTAGTGTTGCAATTGGCCTACTTTAACCGCTTTGAACTGGCCAAAATCACCGAGCTACGGCCGTTTGTGCTACAGGGCTGTGCGGTGGCCAAACCCTACCTCTCGTGTGATATCCCCCGGCAGAAGGATAACCGCGCCTTTGAGGTGATCGACCGTGAAATTCGCAGTCATCATGCCCAAGATCACCTGCTCACGGTTAATTTAATTTACCGCAACAACGCAAGCTTTGAGCAAGACTACCCCCCGCTACACCTCGAGTTCACAGATATTAATGGTAATATCATCGCTCAACGGCACTTCCAACCAGCGGAGTACCTCAAAGAAAAAGAGAATATAGACAATGGGATAGCGCCTGGTGCTCGCGTTTTAGTGCAGTTTGATATTGTCGACCCAGGCAGTGAAGCAGTCAACTTCCTCTTCTCATTCCAGTGATCATCAACGGTGGACAAAAAACCACCATAAAAGAGTAGAAACCGCTTTATCATCGCTCCACGAGCAGGTATCATTTGCGCCCATTCTGGTTAAAAACTAGGCAATCAACTGGTATGCAGATCGGACCTTACTCGCTGGCCAACCCGCTAATACTCGCACCGATGGCGGGGGTGACAGACCTACCCTATCGGCAGCTGTGCCGTCGTATGGGTGCGGGCATGACCGTCTCAGAGATGGTCTCTTCAAACGCCTTGCTGTGGAAAAATGAAAAAACGTTACGACGTATTGACCATAAAGGCGAGGCCTCCCCACGGGCCGTACAGATTGCCGGAAATGACCCTCAGATGATGGCCGCCGCTGCACGCTTTAATGTTGAACACGGTGCGCAAATCATCGACATCAACATGGGATGCCCGGCAAAGAAAGTGTGCAAAGCTCAATCCGGCTCAGCACTACTAAGAGACGAACCACTGGTAGCGCGGATATTAGATGCGGTGGTCAATGCAGTAGAGATCCCGGTGACACTAAAGATCCGCACCGGCTGGGATCTTGACAGCCGTAATGCAGAGACTATTGCCCAGATAGCCGAACAAGCGGGCATCCAAGCGCTCACCATCCATGGTCGAACGCGTGCCTGCCGTTTTTCTGGCGAAGCCGAATACAGCACCATTACCGCCGTGAAGCGCCGCATCGGCATCCCAGTGATTGCCAATGGTGATATTTCAACGCCGCAAAAAGCAAAGCGTGTACTTGAGCAGACCGGCGCAGATGCCGTGATGATTGGACGTGCCGCCATGGGCCGACCGTGGATTTTTCGTGAAATTAACCATTTTCTAGCAACCGGTGAGGAGCTTCCCCCACCCGAAATTTCTGAAATACGCGAGATAATGTTAGATCACCTGACCAACCTATATGATTTTTATGGGGAGTACAGTGGGGTTCGCTTTGCCAGAAAACATATCGCCTGGTACACCAAGGGACAGCCTGAGGGGGCTTTGTTCCGTAAAATAATAAACCAAATTGAGAGTGCCGAAGAGCAGCGGGCAGAGGCTAAACTGTTTTTTGATCACCTCCAAACCATGAAGGAAGTCGCGGCATGACAACAACTGAAGAGTCCCTGGATAAACCCTGTTCCGCCAGCTTTAACAATCAAGACTCGATTCGAAGCTGCGTCAATATGGCACTCAGCGATTACTTTAAGACCATGGATGGACACGAGATGGCCGGCCTCTATGAGCTTGTTTTACAAGAGGTGGAGCCACCACTTTTGGAAAATGTAATGCGCCATAGCCGAGGCAATCAATCCAAGGCAGCCAAGATTCTTGGCATCAACCGCGGCACACTGCGTAAAAAGCTAAAATTGTACAATATGGACTAGTACATCAACCACTTTATATTGACGGGTCAGCGTTGCTGTGGCATTTCGCATCAAGGCATAGCACGCAGATAGTGGTCATTCCCTTGGCAAGTGCTATAACGCTGAGGTGGAATGCCATTCACACTGACCTGATAGCTTCACTCATAAGCTCTGCTTTGAAGCCAATTTACCTTGCTTACGCTCGCCCGAACACTTTCACAACAATCCGACCGCCAACAGAGAAGTTAAATGAACAAAATTACCCGAGCCCTTATCAGCGTTTCAGACAAAACCGGCGTTGTTGATTTTGCCCGCCAGCTCAGTGAGCGCGGGGTTGATATTCTCTCTACCGGAGGCACGGCAAAGCTACTTGCCGCAGAAGGTATAGCGGTAACCGAGGTCTCAGATTACACCGGCTTTCCGGAGATGATGGATGGCCGGGTTAAAACGCTCAACCCATTAATACATGGCGGTATTTTAGGCCGTCGTGGCACTGATGATGCCGTTATGGCACAGCACAATATTAAAGCGATCGACATGGTGGTGGTTAACCTCTACCCCTTTGAAGCCACCATAGCCAACCCGGACTGCGACCTGGCCACAGCAATCGAAAACATCGACATCGGTGGTCCGACCATGGTGCGTGCGGCCGCTAAAAACCATAAAGATGTCTCAATCGTGGTCTACCCAAGCGACTACGCCAATATAATATCAACCATGGATAAAAACGGCGGCGGTGTCGACGATGCCATGCGCTTCTCTCTCGCAGTCAAAGCCTTCGAGCACACCTCAGGCTATGATGGTGCCATTGCCAACTACCTGGGCACCCTGCAACAAGATGGCAGCAAGGTAGAGTATCCCCGCACCTTCAATCTACAGTTTAATAAAGCACAAGAGATGCGCTACGGTGAAAACCCTCATCAGAGTGCCGCATTTTATACCGAAGATGCCGCCGAAACTGGCACCGTTAGCCACGCCACACAGCTGCAAGGCAAAGCACTCTCTTTCAACAACATCGCCGACACCGACGCGGCGCTGGAGTGCGTAAAACAGTTTATCGAGCAACCCGCCTGCGTCATCGTCAAACACGCCAACCCCTGTGGTGTAGCGGTTGCCGATACACTCTATGAAGCCTATGACCGCGCCTATAAGACCGACCCCACCTCCGCTTTTGGCGGCATCATCGCCTTTAACCAGCCACTGGATGCCAAAACTGCCCAAGCCATTGTTGAGCGCCAGTTTGTAGAGGTGATCATCGCACCCAGCATCAGCGGTGAAGCCAAAACCATCATCGCCAGCAAGAAAAATCTGCGCCTGCTCGAGTGTGGGCAATGGCCGCAAAACCATGGCCAGGGCTACGACTACAAACGAGTCAATGGCGGCCTGCTGGTTCAGGGGCGCGACTTAGGCATGGTTGAGATCAGCGACCTAAAAGTGGTCTCAAAACGCCAACCCACCGAGCAACAGTTGCACGACCTTATGTTTGCATGGAAAGTGGCAAAATTTGTAAAATCCAACGCTATTGTCTATGTCAAAGAGGGGTCCACCATCGGCGTGGGTGCCGGCCAAATGAGTCGTGTTTATAGCGCCAAAATCGCCGGTATTAAAGCGGCAGACGAAGCACTTGAAGTGCCCGGCTCTGTCATGGCATCCGATGCCTTCTTCCCCTTCCGTGATGGCATCGATGCCGCTGCTGCGGCAGGCATCAGCGCCGTGATTCAACCCGGTGGCTCAATGCGCGATGAAGAGGTGATTGCCGCCGCCGATGAACACGGCCTCGCCATGGTATTTACCGGAATGCGCCACTTTCGCCACTAG
>JALSJH010000049.1 GCA_026989455.1 Chromatiales bacterium
ATATTGGGCGGGGGAATACCCCAAAGTGGGGAGATATTCCGCAAGTCATGAATGTTTTATGCTGGCTGAAATCACCCTCATTTATCCCGAAAACCGCACCCAGAGAGCGACTATTATTGTATTTTTACGTGACCCTAGGATATTAGGGCATCAGGGGTTTAATGTTTATTCGCATCGCCAGGTGGTGCCTTCGCCGCTACCTTCTAAAATAATGCCTTCGGCTTTTAGTTCATCTTGGCAACAAAACGCTCGGTCAGTGATGTATAGCGCTCACTATTTTCATTTACCCGCTTGATTATTTCGTCGTCAATATCCGTCACATTACGCACATAGGTGGGCGCCTCTTTTCCGTAGAACCGGGGACAGAGTAAAGCTGGATTAACCTGGCTCTTCTCCGCTTTGTTGAGTGAATTTAAGCTGGAAAATAGAACATAGAGTGATCGTCAGGTCATATTCTTAACCGTTTCCCAGCGGATGTTTAAGTGGCGGGAAACGGCCTGAATACTCATGTGGCGACACAAACCACTCACCAGACGACAGAACCGTTTTGTATAGCGACTGCCCTTATCAACAAACGCACAATGTTCCAGGCGACGTGCATTTTTACCTATCCATACTTGCGCCAGTTCGATAATCAGCACGCAAGGAAGTCCAAACAACGGTACATCTCTAACCTCTCGCTTGATGTACTGGTTAACTCGCCCCTGTTGGGATGTTAAGGGGTCGATGACTTTTTTGCACCGATCCCTGTTGCAATGAATCAATACCCGCTGGCGCTCTTCATCATGCTCTACTTTGTTGATTCGCGGCCCTTTCAGGGACAGAATATTTGCTGGAATGTTGATGCTCATATTACCTGCTGTATGAAAGGTCGTGAGAAACTTTATATTTCAACAGGTTAGAGTGGAATTGGCATCCTTTTTTCACTCAACAAAACGGAGAAGAGCCCTAAAATATCACCATAAACGGTGATTAAAAAAGAAAATAAGGGGTCAAATGAAATATTGATTCTTTATCGCCATAAACAGGGCGATAACTTATTCCGAAATGCGCAGCAATAATCGCTCTGTTGGTGTTATTTTTTGGGATAAATGAGAGCGACTTCAGCCCATATAGAACAGTCATGAGTTGTTCAGAGCTTCCTCAAGTAAGCTTCCGTTGCTTTTATTAGTTAATAGTTGCAGGCGGGTAGCTAGTCTGGAAGCACCACTCTGTTGCCCCATTAAACTTGGTGCACGGTGCTGGTAGTTTGCGAGCTGCTCAGGGTTATTCATCAATAGCGGCAGCTGTTGGACGGCCTCTATGGGGGTAGCCGCTACCGTTGCGACATCCGCTTTTTTCAGTGCCGCCATCTCTTGCGGTTTCCCCTCTACCCCCAAAACCACCGTTGGCACACCCCGCTGCAGCAACTCAAAAAAGCTGACGCCGTAAACAGAAAGGGCGTAGTGGCAGTTGGTCATAATCGACAGCAGGTCAGCCGGGTTTTCCAGCACTTGCCATTGGTGATGCGAGCTGTGAGGGATAACGGGTGGCGCGGCAAAAGGGCCTTTTATCCAGATGATCTCCATTGACTCTGTGAGTTGCTCATCCAGCATCGCTGGCCACTGCTCTCCCAATGCGCCAAGATCACTGCCCCCAGTCATCACTAACAGCCGTCTACCAGGTTGAAATGGTACGGTTTTTTCAACATTGGGCAACAGGTAGTGATCCCAGCCGTATGAAATTTTTGTGGGGTCTGTTTTTTGGCTTATCTCCGGGGAGAGATAGAACGATGGCACATGGATATATTCCAAATGCGCGGAAAATTCAAACAGCCCATCAATCGCCACGCGTACCGTTTCACCCTCTAGCCGCTGCAACATTTTGGATAAATCAGCTGCGTTATCAATCAGAGCCAAATCAAATATCACCACATCGACCGGGTTCTTTTCACACCATTCGATCACTTTTTCAGCTAATGATTCACTCCAGCCGAGGGTTGTTTTTGGTAGCAGCTCGGTAGCGGCAGCGTCGACTGTATCACCCTGCACCAATAGGGTAACCGTGGCGGCCAGCTGCTCTTGTAGACGACGCACCACCACGCCGCTACGGGTTAAATGACCCAGCCCTACCCGCTCGCCACACTGGGTGACCACCAGCACCCGCATAGGGGCGTGATCGGGGCTGCGCTGCTGAACTTCGCTATTAAGCGCTGCCAGCGCCCTATCCTCTTCAAGCTGCTCAATCACCCAGGGGAGGGAGACGATGCTTTGCGGTTCATTTTCAGCATACCAGCGCCGATAGAGTTCGCTCATAAATTGATAATCCGCCACGGTATCCACCGAAATGCGCTGCTTTATGCGGGAAAAAATCGCCAAATCGTCCACGTAGCACTGTTTCAGCTCGGCGACAAAGGTGGGGATAACCAAGCCCACATGTTCGCGCAGCTGCGTGGTGGTTGATTCGCTGACAAGGCGCTGCCAAACCTGACGTGTGTAGGGGTAAAATCCTTCATGGATGGTTGTGTTTCCGGTGCTCGCGGGGTGCAGCGCAACATACGCCGCCTCGGGGTTTTTCTGTAGTGCTGAGATCATTTTAGAGAGAGTCGATGGCTCAATCAGTGGTGAGTCTCCACAGCAGAAAACCACAATATCGGCACCGTATGCCTGCACAACCGCATCCACACGACCCACCACATCATTGATATCTCCGCTGTAGGCAAAGGCCTGTTTATCGGCCTTTTTGGCCCACTCGAGCAGGGGTTGATTATACTCATCGGCAGTGGTTGCCAGCACTACTTCGTCAATCTCTGAGAGCTGCTCCAGACGCTGGAAAATCCGCGCTATCAATGGCTCGCCGGCCAACGCCAATAGTTGTTTTCCCGGCAGACGACTGGAGTTTAGCCGAGCCGCAACTACCGCTAATACCCGCGCCATCACGCCACCTCGAAAGTCACTGTTTCGATCACCTGCTGTGCTCTGGCCACCGCCTCGGCACAACTACGGCCCTGGGTGATCACATAGCCCGCTCGTTGCGTATGGTTGGTAACACCGCCCACAGGGTCACCGGGTGAGACAAAAAAGCCCAAGCGGTAGACCCATCCCAATGCCTCCACCTGTTCAACATTGTGAATAGCGCGCAACCGCCCTGGGGGCGGAAAAAAATAACGAATCGCCATGCTACCGTGCCGGGTGGGCTGATACTCATCCAGGGAGAGCGCTTCCCCTAGCGCCAGTTTGATGGCTGCACCGACAATATCGACACCCGTCGCCATCGGCACTTGATCACTGGACATCCAGCCACCGGAGAGTCGGGCGGCGATTTCAATCACCTTAGGCCCCTGCGACGTGAGCACCATATCGCCTTTGGCGATGCCGTTTTTAATACCCATAACTCGAGCCGCCTGCTCTGCCAGCTCGATCACCTGTCGACGCTGCTCAGCCGTTAGCGTTGAGGGTTGATGGCCACCATTTTCAATCATGTAGGGGGAGAATTTATCCAGATATTCATAGTTTCGATCAATAAACCCCGGGGTGACGGCAGAGTCATTCAGCAAAATCGATTCGGTGGAGATTTGCGGGCCAGACTGAAACTGCTCCACCATCACTCGCGCCGTGGGTGATTCTAATTTTGCCTGCTGAAATGCCCAGCTCAAATCATCCACACCCTGAAGCTGCAACACCCCCCGCGCACCCCGGCTATCTACTGGTTTAATAACCAGATTACGGCCATGTTCGGCTACTAACTCTATGAGGTGTGGTTCAGATAGCACTTCAGAAAACCAGGGGATCGCAATCCCCTGCGCTGCAAAAAGGCGCTTCATCGCCAGCTTGTCGGCCGCCAGCTGCGCGGTTTCAATCGACAGACCCGGCAACCCCAGCGATTCGGCCACTCGGGCAACCGTCAGCGGCACATCGGCGGCCATGCAGATGACCCCATCAATGGCTCGTCTATTTTGGTGATACTCGGTCGCAGCGGCGATTGTCTCGGCCACATCATAAGTACTGGCAATCAGCTGATCATGGGCGTAAGCAAACCCCGGTGCTTGAGGATTATAATCACTCACCACCACATGGTACCCCATGGAGATGGCGTGTTGAATGCCTGGCACCGCCTCTGCGCCGCCACTGATAACCAATAGGGTTTTACCCATGAGCCGACCACATTTTATCCAGTGTCTGGCCTGCCAGTAGCATTGGTGTAATATCCTCTTCAATGGCCACCTGACAATGCAGCAACACCGCCTGCGGGCTATTTAGCGCCTGCGGCAGTATGCTTTGCAAGTGCGCGGCCTCGGTAATGGTGTGGCTTTCAATGCCAAATCCTTTAGCAATCTGAGCAAAATCGGGGTTCCACTTCTCACCGGTGGTGGGATCACTCTGCCAGTTGAACTGCTGAAATTGCGATACCAACCCCAGGCGGTGATTATCCAAAACAATAATCTTTACCGGCAGTCGGTACGCCTGAATCGCCGCCAGCTCCTGAAGGTTCATCTGAAATGAGCCATCGCCGACAATACACAACACCAGTGCATCCGGGTTGGCCAGCTGGGCACCCACCGCTGAGGGCAAGTCATACCCCATAGCACCGTGGCCACCGGATGTTAACAATCTGCGGTGCGGCGCATCAAACGTAAAGTGACGCGCCACCCAGTGTTGGTGAGAGCCCACACCGGTGGTGCAGATCAGCGCTCTACCTGCGGTTATTTGATCCGCCGCTTCAATCACCTGCTGCGGCAGTAACCCCCTGTTTTGCATAGGTTGAAACGCATATTGCTGCTTCCACTCTGTAATTTCAGTTAACCACGGCTGCCAATCGGGAAGCGTCATCGCCTCTAGCATGGGCAGTAGCGCATTGAGCACCTGCTTTACATCGCCATTAATCAATTGGTCGTGGCGAATACGGCTTTCGCTTACCTCATCCTTATCCAAATCGATACGCACAATACGTGCATTTTCAGCGAAGCGATCAAACTGATTACCGGTCTGGCGCACATCCAGTCGCGAGCCGATTACCAGCAGAAGATCCGCCTGCTGAATCGCCACACCGGCGGCTTGAAAACCAGTGTGGCCATGAAAACCTAAGTTCAGCTCATCATCGCCACAAATCGCCCCTATACCCAAAAGCGAGTGTGAGACCGGAACCCCTAATTTAACCCATCGACGCAGCAGTGCCGTTGCACCCGACTGCAGCACCCCCTGCCCGGCAATAATCAGCGGGCGTTGAGCCTCTGCAAGCCATTTACAGAGGAGGGAGAGATCCCCGTCAAAGTGGGTTTGTGGGATTTTCAGCGGGATAACACTCATTGGAGAGGGGAGTTCATTGCGCTGAACATTCATCGGCAGGTCGATCACCACGGGGCCCGGCCTTCCCTCTGTCGCCAGTGTAAACGCATCCACCATCACCTGTGCCAACTGCGCCGGCGTGGTGGGTTGGAACTGTGCTTTAGTGATGGTTTTTAGCAGTGCTGGGGTATCCACCTCCTGAAACCCCCGCTGGCGAATCGGGCGACCGGCAGTGAGGTCACCACTACCGACTTGGCCGGCAATCAATACCAGTGGCGTTGAGTCATAATAAGCATCCGCCACACAGGTCAATACATTGGTCACCCCAGGGCCAGAGGTGACCATCACTACCTGTGGCTGTTGCGATAGACGCGCCGCCGCCAGTGCCGCATAACCTGCCCCCTGTTCATGGCGGGCGCAAAATATGGCTAGGCCTGCACTTTGCGCTTCATCCAATATCGGTGCAATGGTGCCACCGGGATAGACATATAAACGAGAGCAGTGATATTTAATCAAACTCTCAACAATAAACTGTGCACCTGTCGTCACGTTTTTTCTCTTTTTTATAATCCCCCTCAATCCCCCTTTTCCAAAGGGGGAGGCTAGGTGGATAATTGGTTATTTTTTATAATGCCTTTGCGCAGATTCAGAGTTTCCCTAGGGAGGTAAAAGCCATTTTTTCTGCAAAGACTAATAGCGTTGTGTTCGGTCATAGAGCGTCATCACCCGGAGTGGATCAACCCCCTTGGCTGCCAATATCTCCACTACGCTCTCCTGACCACCATAAGTTGAGATCACAATAGGAAACTCCCCCTCAAGCCACTCCGCTTCAAGCACTTGCTCAGGCGCCAACACTGGAATGCCGTGGTAAGTTTGCCCTTGTTTTAGCGGATCACTATCCACTATCACAAACTCAGCATCTCGTTTAAATAGCCCGGTTAATAGCGCCAAATATTCGGTGTGCTGCCCTCCCCCCCAGACCATAATTTGCGGTGCGGTGGCGAGTGTTGCGATCCGCTGCTCTACCGAGGCGATGTTATCACGCCATACCGTCAAATAGGCATTCGCGGCGGGCAGTGAGGTTTTATCTTTTGCCACCTTGGAGGTATTCAATGTTTTTGGATCAGCCACCACCCGCCAGCCATTGTAGCCGCTCATGGCCTCAACATGTGTCACCTGCCAGCCACTGGCTGCCAGCATATTCTCCAGTGATACTTTACTGAAATGAGTCAAGTGCTGAATGGTAAAAAACCCGACAATGTCCCGATCCTGCTCCACCACCGCCCGCTCTACAACGGGAACCTCCACCACAAGTTGCGTCCCCTTTTTGGCTAACTGACGCAACTGTTTCAAAAATTGGGCAGGGTTGGCCAAATGCTCCAGCACATGAAACAGGGTAATCACATCCGTCTGTGGTAGGTCACTCAAGCCATCAAAGTCACACACCTCAAAAACAACATCCAGCGCATTTTTTGCCGCTGTTTCAAGCACAAGTGCGTCCACATCCAACCCAAAGCGCTGCATTGTTTGTGGCAGTGCTTTTAACAGGTCACCCCCACCACACCCCACATCAAGCAATGAACATGCCTGGGGAAAGTGGCGGGCAACCCACTCAACCTGTTCCACAATACGTTCTGCGGTGTGCCCATAACTCAAACCCGCCTTGGCAAATAACTGCTGAAACCCACTGGGGGTATAACAGGGGTTGGTATACAACAAGCCACAATGAGCACACGCCACAATGCGGTGATCCGCTCGATTGAGGCCTTGTTGGTCAGTAAAAAACTGAAAGTCCTTCAGCGAACAGAGCGCATCAGTACACTCGATGAGATCAGACTCAACCCCACAGGATGGGCAAGCGCGGTACTGTTGCAACGGCGGAGCAGCCACTTGGCGAGATTGGCGTTTCATTTGCTGCCAGGGTAATTTCATTACAACGGTTTCCAAGTTATAGAGGCCTTCTTTGCCGTTTTATGGTTGAGACCTTAGCACGCAGGGATACTGTGACAATAGCAAATTACAGCCTCAAAACGAACCTCATCCCGCCTAAAAAAGCAGCCTCAAGCAGTGCTAACAACCCGAATTAGATTAACCAGAGTGGCAACCACAAAATTAAGAGGGGTAATCCGTTGTTATTGCGTTATAATCTCGTTAAAGATACCCGATGTATCTACCGATACATAGGCGTTCGATCGAACTACACACAAAAAAAAAGAAAAAATAATGAAATATATCAATATCTTTGTGTTACTGACTGGGCTCACACTACCGCTAACGAGTCAAGCCTTTAGACCTGACCAAGGCGATGGTTGGGGGCCAACGGCAGCCTCAAATGTAGAGAGCGTTCGTAACACGCGCCACAATCTTACCGTTGAATACGCCTCTTGGCGCGCCTTCATGAACCCCTATTTTAATAATTACGGCGAAGTCTGCGTCTACTGCCACACCCCACATGGTGCCAACAGTTCAGTCCAAGGCGCACCACTGTGGAATCGATCAGTATCAACCGCCGAATATACGCTCTATTCACAGGGCAACCTGCCCATCTCGGGGCCAGGCCCCAACTCAGTAACCTGCCTCTCCTGCCACGATGGCACCATCGCCATTGATGCCATCATCAATATGCCCGGTCGTGGCGGATACGACCCCACACACCAGATGAATGAGGCTTTTCTCGACTCTTGGGCAGGTGACATTCAACATCAAACCATGACTCAATGTACCCAGTGTCACTTCCGAGGCAACGGCTGGAGCATCCCTGATCTGGGTTTGTATACCGTTGGCCCTGACCTCTCAAATGATCACCCTATCGGGGTTGTCTTCCCTACCGCTGGTGACTTCGCCGTGCCATCAGGGATGACACCGGGCGGAATGCAGTTCTTTGATCGGGATGGTGATAACCGAGCGGACCCCAATGAGATTCGCCTCTACAACTCAGGCGAAGGACATGAGGTTGAGTGTGCCAGCTGCCATGACCCACACGGGGTGATGGATCCGAACGGCGGCAGCACCTTCATCGCCAGTTTTCTGCGGGTAAGGAATGACAACAGCGCCCTCTGTTTTACCTGTCA
>JALSJH010000050.1 GCA_026989455.1 Chromatiales bacterium
AGCCCACACGTGCTTTTGCCCGTCGCCAATGCGCTTCAAGTGCAGTGAGCGATAACTCGGAAATTTCGAGTTTTTGCTCAATAAGCTGTGACTCCAGATCACGGAAACGTCTCTCAAACTTCTGATTGGCGTTACGCAGTAACTGCTCTGGGTCAGCATTGGATTTACGCGCCAGGTTGACACAGGCAAACAGCAAGTCGCCAATCTCTTCGTTTAGGCGTGCTTGATTATTCGGTTTATCCAGCTCCTCTTTTACCTCGCCCAGCTCTTCATAGATCTTATCCATCACCTGCTGACTGCTTTCCCAGTCAAAACCAACTCGGGCCACTTTTTTCTGGATTTTATTGGCCAGCGTCATGGCGGGCAAAGCACGGGTGAGGCCATCCAATAGACTCTTCGGCTCGGTATCAGCACTCTCTTGCGCCTTGATGGCATCCCAACGGTGTTGAATGCTTTGGTGGTCACTCTCGCCACTAAACTGTTGATCAAAGACATGGGGGTGTCGCCTGAGCATTTTTTCGCAGATAGCCGCCGCAACATCATTAAACTCAAACAAGCCCTGCTCTTTGGCGAGTTGGCTGTAAAAAATCACCTGAAAAAGCAGATCACCCAATTCACCCTTAAGCTCATCATAATCACCCTGTTCAATGGCGTAAGCCACTTCATAAGCCTCTTCAAGGGTATGTGGAACAATGGTTTCAAAAGTTTGCTCGAGATCCCATGGGCAGCCGCCCTCCGGGTTGCGTAGCTGTGCCATGATTTTTTGCAGACGGATTATTTCATTCATAACGGAAGATTAGAGAAAATCAAAAAGGCTTTGGCGTTGTACCAGAGAGAAGGATTGCTGAGAGGCCTGGAGTGCTTGAAGCTGCATCTGAAAAGCCATAACTGCCTCAACCATATCGACATCTTCCAGCTGTGAAATACTCACCGTACCCTGATAAATAAGATTGTCATTGACTGTTTTTTGTTGCTCGATAGCATTCAGACGACTACCTGATTGACTGCGCAATACACCGATACTCTCCATAGCATTATCTAGGCCACTAAATGCCCTGCTCACCTCATTTTGGCGATAGGCTGAAGAGGCGGGATCATCGCCTGTTGTGTTAAATATATCCACCAGCCTCTGCAACGATGAAAAGATATCGCTCTGGCCGCTAGGCTCCACGGTGAAAGTATCACCCACATTGGGTTCACCAGAAATAGAGACATTAATACCGGCAAAGCTCAAGCTATCGCCATTTGAAAAGGGCGTTGGACCGGCAATCAGCGCCGATGAACTATCGTACACTTCGTAGGTAGATGGGCTGGCCGCTGTGAATTGAATGGTGTAGGTATCATTGACAAAGCCTGCCACTTCATTACCCAAATCAATCATACCGGTGCCGGTATTGGTTGCACTGCCGGTCGCGGCAATCACACCATTACCGGTGGGTATTTTCATGAAAACATCTTTGCCGCTATCGTTCACCGCCACAAGGCGATTAGCACCTATTTTCAGTTCACGAACACCCTCATCTCCCTGGTAGCTCATGACACTGCCGTTCTCCACAAAAGGGATAGTGCTGGATTTATTACCTGAAAACATATAATCGCCATTCACATCGGTGCTGTTTGCAAGGCCGATCAAGCTGTCTCTTAAGCCTTCAATCTCTTTAGCAATAATGATTCGATCACCTTGATTGGTGGTATCACTCCGCCCCTGCAAGCTCAGATCCCGTACACGCTGAAGAATATTATTGATGTCACCGTAAACCGACTCCTGGTAACCGGCCTGACTCTGTGCCGCTGTGGCGTTAAGCTGATACTGCTCCATCTGCTGTCGAGCTTCACGCAGCTGAAAAACCGCAGAGGAGGCTGCGGGATCGTCTGCAGCACTCAACAGGCGCTTGCCCGTGGTCATCTGCTGTTGAGCTCGGTCAAGCTCACGCTGGCTATCCATCATGGTTCTCATGCTATTTTGAAAGATCATGCTGGTAGAAAGTCGAACCGTCATGGGATGTCCCCTCCGTTATCGTACTGCGTTCAGTAGCGTGTCAAAGACCGTATTTGAGACGCTCAACACTTTTGCCGCTGCCGCATATGCCTGCTGATAGCGCATAAGATTTGCAGCCTCTTCATCCAGATTAACCCCGGAGATGGAGGCTTTTTGCGTCTCTGCCTGCCGTAACATCACCTCTTGTGCCTCACGGGTCTGGTTTGATCTTGCGGCGGCCACACCAATATCAGAGACCAGTGTTGAGTAGCTCCCCTGCAACGTTTCGCTGCCATTCACCAGTACATTGGAGTTTTGAATCTCTGCCAGTGCCGAAATATTGCTATTGTCACCGGATGCGCCAAAATTACTGGCAACCGTAAAGGTATCACCCACTTCAGGCGCACCATTCAATGTGAGCTGCCAGCCATTATATGCAACGGTATCACCGCTGTTATAGGCGACATTGGATGCTAATGCGGTACCGGTTGTGTTATCAAACACATCAAACTGGCTGCTGCCAGTAAAGGTGATCGTTACATCATTCAGAAGTGCCGTATTTGAAACATCCACAACACTGAGCGCACTTGAGACACCATCACCCCGATTATTCCAGCGGCTCTCTGTTGCCACAGCCGCTGCGGCAGCAATATCTTTGCCCTCGGTAATATTGGTGGAGATCTGTTCAGCCGCAGCCCCAGTAGGTCGAATGTAGAAACTATCTCCCGCCACCGCGCCTGCCGACACATTCAGCTCAAAACCAAACCCGGTATCGTAAACGCCCGTTCCTGGCAAAATGGAGCGCGCCCCAGTAACGGTGTCACGCAGGGTGAAGTTTGTACCATTAAAGGTGAGTTCGTAATCAGAAGTGGTTAATTGAGAGACATCGGTAATGGTCGCGGTGGTGGTGGCACTGCCGCTATTCAGGCTACTGACCAGAACTTCTGCTGTTGGGGTATTAAAAAAATCGTTATTAATATCCCCATCCAGATCCATCCCCTGAGCATGTTGGGCATTAAAGCTATCTGCAAGTCCTAGGGCCATCCGCCCCATGGTGTTTTCAGACTGGGTAATCAGGTCATCACGCACCTGTATCAGGCCGCCAATTTTTCCGCCATTAAGCGCATCGGTAATCTCAAAAATATTGCCATTACCATCATCAAAAGCAACCCCCAACTCTCTGGCATCGTAGCGGGCACCTTGTACTACTAGGTTATTGGCTTTGCTATCCAACACCAGCGGCTGCCCTCTGCCAATAAAAATATCCATTGAGCCATTTGCTTTTACCCGCGAGGTAATATTCGCCAGCTCAGACATTTTCCCCACCAGCAGATCCCGTTTATCCATCAGATCATTGGGTGGAAAGGAGCCATTCACCCCACCGGCCAGAGCAATTTTATCATTGAGTTCAGCAACCGTTTGCGCGTAGTCATTTAGCTCACCTACCGCAACTTTTATCCCGCCATTAATCTGTTCTCTATAAGAGTCAAGCTGAGATGAGAGCATGCCGAAACGACTCACCAGCTCCTCTCCCTCAGCAACCATCACCTCACGTGCTGCAAGGGAGGTGGGTGTAGACGCTACGGTTTGAGCTGAACCAAAAAAGTTTTGCAGGCTACTTCCCAAGCTGGCGCTGCTTTCCGCCAGCAAGGAGTCCAGCTGCACCGCATAATCATTGATCGCATCCTGGTAGTTATAGGCACCGGCATAACTGTTGACGCGACTCTCAACAATCGTATCAAACTGCCTGCGCACTGAGGCAACCTCGACACCGTTGCCGATACTATTGGTACCCACCCGAGTCGGTTCACGGGTTGCAAACTCGGTGGTCTGACGACTATAACCCTCGGTAGCAGCATTGGATATATTCTGCGAGGTGGTCTGTAGCGCACGCTGAAAGGCCATAAGCCCCGAAACCGCTGTACCAAAAACATCACCCGAACCTGCCATATTGATCCCCTGAATCGCCCGACCACCAATGCCGTTTTACCCGTATCACCCTATCGTCCACTAGGACAAAAACCTTTACACCTTAGCCCTCAGACAATAATACTTGCCCCATGATGGCTTTTATTTTATTGGCATATTCAGGGTCAGTGGCATAGCCGCCCTGATGCAGTGCATCAATATAACCCTCTGCATCGGCAGCCTTCGCGACAGCTTCACCATAACGCGGCGAGTTAAGTACAAAATCCGCATAATCCTGAAAGCTCTCTGCATAGGAGCTATAAGACCTAAAAGTAGCCCGCTGCTGCACCGGTATGCCACCTTCATACTCCAAGGTTGAGACGGTGACCCTTGGCCCAGACCAGCGATGATCTGCTTTAATATTAAAAAGATTATAGCTGCTCTCACCCTCACCACTCTCTATTATTCGCTTTCCCCAACCCGTCTCCAGCGCCGCCTGGGAGAGTAGCACCTTGGGCGCAACGCCCAGCTTATCGGCGGCCTGCTGCGCCAATGGCCATAAACTCTCTACAAACTGTTGCGGGGTTTCAAAATCCTCAACGGCTCTGCGCGTCTCATCCACAAGGGGAGAGGCTGAAGTGGTGGGCGTTAATCTCGGAATAGAGCGTGAGTCAAGGTTAAAAGTAGAGACTGCTTCAGCGGCCTCTGCCGACGAACTCGCGGATGAATTTTGGCTCAACTGACGAACAATGGTATCGGCCAGACCAATGCCACCCTGGGATGACAAGCTCATGGAGAGCTCTTTATCGTACATCTCCAGGTAGGTATTTTGCGCATTGGAGTCAAACAACTGATCACCAATACTGGCATCACGCATCGACTTAACCATCATCCCCAGAAACAGCGATTCAAATTGCTCGGCAACCGTACGCAGCGCCCCCTCGGAGTCATCTCTTGCCTGAGCGCGCAGCTTAGTCAATGACTGAAAGTCAGTGTAGCTTTGCGGTTGCTGGATCGGTGTATTCATCTGCCGGGCCTGCTATATCACTACCAGCTCGGCATGTAAGGCACCCGCCTCTTTAAGCGCCTCCAGAATCGCCACCAGATCACCCGGTGCAGTGCCCACATTATTAACCGCACGCACCAGCTCATCGAGGCTGACACCGGGATTAAAGACAAACATCCGATTCCCTTCCGATTTAACCTCTATATCCGTGGTGCCCACCACTACCGTTTCACCCCCTGAAAAAGGTTCAGGCTGAGAGACCGCAGGCCGTTCCACGATGGTTACTGTCAACGAGCCGTGACTCACCGCCGCCACATCTACTTTGACATTATTGCCAATCACCACGGTACCAGTTCTGGAGTTGATAACCACCCGCGCCGGAGCTTGGGCAACTTTAACCTCCAGGTTTTCAAGAATAGAGACAAACGCGACCCGCTGGTTCTGCTCAAGGGGTGCCACCACTTGAATTGAAGCGGCATCGGTAGCCACCGCCATCCCCTCACCCAACATTGCGTTAATCGATATGGCAACATTATTGGCGGTGGTAAAATCTGCCCGGTGTAAATTCAGATCAAGAAAACGCTCCCCACCCATCTTCATCGGCACACCACGCTCGATGGAGGCACCATTTGGGATACGCCCAACACTGGGTATATTTACCGAGAGACGCGAGCCATCCCCACCCGAAACACCAAAACCACCCACCACCAAATTACCCTGGGCAATGGCATATACCTCACCATCTGCCCCCTTGAGTGGGGTCATGATCAACGCACCACCACGCAAGCTGGTAGAGTTACCAATTGAAGCAACCGTGACATCAATATTTTGACCCGGTTTTGCGAACGGCGGCAGGCTGGCACTGACAGTGACAGCCGCTACATTTTTCAGCTGAGGGTTGATATTGGCCGGTAGTGAGACACCAAACTTTGAGAGCATGCTCTTGACACTTTGCACGGTAAAGGGGGTTTGGCTGGTTTGGTCACCGGTGCCGTCCAACCCCACTACAATACCGTAGCCAATCAACTGGTTTGAGCGCACCCCCGCCACTGTGGCAATATCTTTAATGCGCTCCGCCTGAGCAATCCCCATAAGTAACAAGCTACTTAGTACCACCAACAGATTCAGGAATCGTTTCATCTCAAAGCTCCAACGTCATTCAAAGTGGCCACCAAGGGCTCTGCAAAACACGACTCAACCAGCCCATCTCATTGGCATTGCCGATAGGACCTTGGCCGCCATAAACAATTTGAGCATTGGCAACCTGGGTGGAAGCCACCATATTTGAGGCATCAATATCCCGTGGGCGAATAATACCCGAGAGGCGAACATACTCATCTCCCTGATTAATACTGATCAGCTTTTCACCACGAACCACCAGATAACCATTGGAGAGCACTTCGGCAACGGTCACCGCAATAGTGCCGGTCAAACTGTTGCTCTGCTGGGTATCACCACTCCCGGTAAAATCATTCTCTGATGATAAGTTGCTATTCAACAGTGGCACGCCAGCCATCGTCGGGGCACGCCCCAGTAACAGGCCAACCGAAGCATCGGCTGAAGATGATTTATTGGTCGAGCTACTGGCGCGACTACTGGCATTGGTACGTTCACTCAACTGCACCAGAATAATATCGCCAACCTGGCGCGCTTTTTCATCTTCAAACAGTGCCAATCCCTGACTAGAACGAAATATAGAACCGCTATTATTAGGCAGCGGCTGCTCCATGGTGGGGTAGGTAATGGCAAACTCAGGATGATTACGCGCTTTGGTTGCATTAGATGCGCAACCCGCCAATAAAAGCAGAGCCAGCAGTACAATAATCAGTCTCATAGCGCCACCCCATTAAACGTTGTTAGTAATGAACTGCAACATCTGATCGGCGGTGGTAATCGCTTTAGTATTCATCTCATAGGCACGTTGCGCCTCAATCATTCCCACCAGCTCTTCAACCACGTTGACGTTGGAGGACTCCAGAGAGCCCTGTAACAGTGAACCCAAACCATTCGCGTCCGGGTTACCGGTCTGCGCCGCGCCACTGGCACTGGTCTGCACATAGAGGTTTTCACCCTTCGCTTGCAAGCCAGTTGGGTTCACAAAATCAGCCAGCTGAATCGAGCCGATCTGTGTACTCGCCGTTGCCCCCTGCTGCTGGACTGAAACGGTACCGTCACGCCCGATACTGATGGTCTGTGCATCCGCCGGCACATTGATGGCCGGGGTTAGCGGGTAACCATTGGAGGTGACAATCTGCCCTTCCGCATTCAAGCGAAAAGAGCCATCGCGGCTATACGCCGTTGAGCCATCCGGCATACCAATCTGGAAAAAACCGCGCCCGGTGACGGCAATATCCAGATCAACATTGGTCTGAATGATATTGCCCTGGGTATGCAATTTTTCAGTGGCTACGGTGCGGACACCAGTACCATAGGAGAGGCCCGATGGCAGCGTGGTGTCTTGTGAGGTTTGTGCGCCGACCTGGCGGACATTTTGATACAGCAGATCTTCAAATACCGCTCGGTTACGTTTAAAGCCGGTAGTGCCTACGTTGGCCAGATTATTGGAGATGACCGTCAGGCGATTCTGCTGTGCTTCCAGCCCTGTTTTTGATACCCAAAGTGCAGAGTTCATACCTTACCTCACTTATTCATACTGGTAGCGAATACTGATGCCATGACTACAGGCGCATCATTTGAGTGGTAATTTCTGCCGCTCTATCCGCTGTTTTCATCATCTTCACCTGCATCTCATAACGACGGGAGAGGTCGATCATCTGAACCAACGACTCAACCGCACTGACGTTACTGGTCTCCAACGCACCCGAAATAATTCTTACATTTGGGTCGGGGTTAGCGACTATCCCGTTTTTTGCATGAATCAGGCCATCTTTCCCTTTAGTAAGCTCTTCCAACGGCGGATTCACCAGCTTAATACGATCCACCACCGCTAAGGCGGCAGCATCCTGCCCTACCGGCAAAATACTCAGTGTACCGTCTGAGGCAATTTCAATTTGCTCAAAAGGAGGCAAATTGATTGGACCGCCATCACCCAGCACCTGAAGCCCGCTATGGGTGACCAAAAAGCCCGCCTCATCCACCTTAAGATTGCCTGCCCGTGTAAACGCCTCAGCCCCGGTTTGAGGATCGGCTTGCACCACTAGCCAACCATCGCCATTAATCGCAACGTCTAGCTGTCGGCCGGTAGTTTCAAGCATTCCCGCTTGGGATTTAAAAGCGGGGTTTTCCGTCATCGCATAGGCACGACTGGCATACCCATCACCAAAAACCGGCTGGCTGCGCTGCTGGAAATAGTCAGCCCGAAAACCATGGGTCGATACATTTGCCAAATTATTACTATTAACTGTCTGTGCCAGCATGGTCTGTTTAGCGCCGGACATGGAGATATAGAGCATACGATCCATAATAGACTCCTAATTAACGCATGTTAATGATGGTCTGAGTAACCGTATTGGCGGTAGAGATAACCTGAGCATTTGCCTGGTAGTTACGCTGTGCAATAATCAAGTTAACCAGTTGCTCGGCAATATCCACATTAGATGACTCCAGGGTACCCGCCGAAATTGAGCCATAATTACCATTCAACGCCTCACCATTAATCGCATTACCCGACTCATAGGTCTCTACCCAGTTGCTATCACCCGCCTGACGCAATCCAGTCGGATTATTGACCGAGGCCAGCGCCACTTTTCCAAGAATATCGGAGACACCATTGGTGTAGCGAGCGTAAATAACCCCCGAATCATCAATGTCAATACCGCTCAAACGCCCGGTCCCATAACCGTTTTGGGTCAAATCATTGGTCGAAAAGGGCGAGCCATATTGGGTGCTGTCGGTTAAATCGATAGAGAGTGACAGTGGGTCGGCATTGGGACCCGGCAGCGTCAGAGCTTGAAAAGAGATCACATTGGGCGCAGTGGCCAGACTTGGAACCACAGAAGAGAGTTGCCCCGCGCTATCAAAAGTAACCAGTGCCGGATCCCCCGGGGTTAAACCGGTAGGCACCACTTCGTTGCCGTTGACATAAGTGTAGCTCTCCCAAGTGTTAGCCGACTCGGGTATCACTTTCCGAAAATAGACCGTTGCGGTGTGCGCGTTACCCAAGCTGTCGTAAACCGTGGATGCAGTGGCATTGTGATAGCTCGCCTGATCGGTCGGACTAAAGGGTATTACCGCAGGATCGATGGCCGTTTCATTCACTGGCAAATTAAACTGGGCATTAATCCTGTCCGTTGCCGCAGGCATACCGATATCGGCATTTATCCTGATCGACTGCGGCTCTTCAAGGTTATATGAAGCGGTGGTGGTATTGTAATCGTATGCTAAGAGCGCCTGATTGCTGCTATTAACAAGGGTACTGCTACGATCTAGGTGAAATGCACCAGCGCGTGTCAGAAAAGTATCACCATTCGGATCTTCTACCTGAAAAAACCCCTGACCGTTAATCATCAAATCAAGGTTCTTTCCAGTATATGAGGCATCCCCCTGGGAAAACTCCTGGGTAATGTCGGCCAGTCTAACGCCACTACCCGGCGTGGTGTCGGTCATTCCTTGGTAGGCAATCGCATACACATCAACAAATTCGGCACGTGACTCTTTGTAACCGATGGTCTCTGCATTGGCAATATTATTGCCGGTTACAGCCAAATCAGCAGATGCGGCATTCAAACCACTTAAAGCGATACTAAAAGGCATAATTTTATCCCCATTTTATTGATGAATTTGCAGCACATCGGCCATGCGCCAACTACCCAAACCATCCAGATTTAATGCAATACCCTGGCTACCACTACCAATGGTAACGCTCTCAACCGTGGCATTCGCCATCGTAGGTAACTGCTCCGTTGCACCACCGCTATACCAAGCGGTTGACTTTATCTCATACTGTCCATCCGGCAACACATTGCCCTCGGCATCCTTACCATCCCAACTAAATGAAGAGATACCCCCCGAGAGCGCACCCAAATCAAGGGTGCGAACCAGGCTTCCTGATTCGTTATAAATCTTTACATCCACCCGCTCAGCATCATCCGCAAGTCCTACCGCACCGCTCAAATTACCGTTTCTCAAGACCGATGTATCCGAGGGCACCACCACATTGCGCCCTACCATACTCGATGCCTGCAACGCCTGATTCGATTGAAGCGTGTTTGCCATGTTGTCGAATGACTTCTGCAAATCAGCAATGCCACCTGCCGATTCGATTTGAGCTAATTGAGTCAAAAACTGCCCATTATCCATGGGTTCCAATGGATCCTGGTTCTCAATCTGCGCCAACATCAAGGTCAAAAACTCATCTGACTTAGAGGCGGGCTCCTCGCTTTTTGGTGTAGCACCCAGCCCCAAGCTCTCAAGATATGCGCTACTGCTTGTAATATTTTCCATCATCCCCTCCTGCTTAAGTGCTACCCAATCGCAATGTCTTCATCATCAATTGTTTAGAGGTGTTGATAATCTGCACATTGGTCTCATATGAGCGGGAAGCTGACATCATGTTAGCCATCTCCTCGACAACATTGACGTTCGGGAAATAGACATATCCACGCTCATCGGCCATCGGGTGATCAGGGCTATACTGCTGCCTGAGCGGCGCATTGCTCTCCACAATTCCCTTCACTTCAACCCCGGCAGCCTGTCGCCCCATCTGCTCATTCATGGCGGTTGCAAAAACCGGGTGACGAGCACGGTAGGTTTGATCAACACTACTACTAACCGTATCCGCATTTGATATATTGCTGGCCGTGGTATTCAGTCGCACCATCTGCGCACTCATACCCGAACCGGCAATATCAAAAATATTAAACAGACTCATTCATTACTCCCCACGAATCACTTTAACCAACCCCTTTAGCTTCTTATCCAAAAAGGTCAGGCTTACCTGTTGCTCCATCGCATTTTGTGTAAACTTCGCTTTCTCTTTATGCAGGTCGACGGTATTACCATCAATCGAAGGCTGCATGGGCGTGCTGTACATCATCTCAAAACCTGGACTTCCACCCGCCGTTGCAATATGCCCGGGCTGTGTCACCTGTAGTCGAATCGCACCTTGACTGCTAGATTGAGCACTCGCCAACGCCTGTTTAAAATCGAAGTCACGCGCCTTATAACCTGGAGTATCTGCATTGGCGATATTAGCCGCCAAAATTTCAGTACGCTGAGAACGTAGCTTGACCGCATTTTCATGCAACCCCAAAATACGATCCAAACTAATCCCCATCAATCTACTCCTGGATTTAACAATCTGTCATACAACAGAGCAATCAATATGCCAAAAATGAAAAATCGAGATAGAGCGGGCGTTGCGAAGCTGAGTTCGCGTTATTGGATGGCAAAAGCGGCAAAGATTCGCCCCTAAAGGATCTTAAAAAACAAGGGACAGACAACTCAGAGAGGAGCCGCAACATGTGAATGGAAGACTATAGAAGTACGAGCAGAGTGAGCCGCCAAAAAGCCGCTCAAGCGTCAACTATGAACGGAGTTTGTAGAGCATGCCCGCAGGCAGTTTGATCATTTCAAAGCGGTCGGTGTAATTGGCCGTTGATTCAGAACCACCCAAAAACAGGTAGCCATTAGGCTTCAACACCCCGGCAATCTTCTCTAAAATTTCGCGTTTAAGCGCTGAGGAAAAATAGATTAAAACATTACGGCAGAAGATAATATCAAACTTACCCAGCAAGGCGTAACTCGACATCAGGTTGAGTTCACGAAAGACAACACGCTTACGAATATCTTCCCGCAACTCCCAGACATCCTCCCCTGGCCGCTGCTTAAAGAACTGTTTTTTTCGTTCAGGCGACAATCCCCTAGCCATTGATAAGCCGTCGTAACACCCCTTCCGGGCATCCGCCACCACCGAGGTCGATATATCAGTACCGACGATTTCAATGCGACTGGGCAGGGAGCCGGGGCGAGACATCATATACTCCTGTATCGTCATACTGATTGAGTAGGCCTCTTGCCCGGTGGAGCTAGCAGCCGACCAAATTTTTAACTGGCTGGCACGTTGGGCAGCGATCTCGGGGAAAACATCTTTTTTTAGCATTTCGAAAGGGTAGCGATCACGAAACCACGAAGTTTCATTGGTGGTCATCGCATCCAAAACTTTGTCACGCAGTGCTTTATTGGTCGTTATTTTCTGAGTGAGGGTAGCAAAACGGTCAACCCCTTCGGCATCCATCAGACGATTGAGGCGGCTAGTGATTAGATATTGTTTATTTTCGCCCAAAACAATCCCGCTAGCCTTCTCTAAAAAAGTGCGAAAATCTTTGTATTCATTGGCGGATATTTGTCGTGCAGTCAAAAAAGAGCCCATCCTTTTGTTCGTTTACCCCGTTCCATATCACTCTACTCGCCCCGTTCAATCAGGCTCAACAGCATGTACTTTTTCATTTTCCAAGGCACTCAACACCATCTTGGCCAGCTCATCGGGATTGAATTTGGGTAAAAATTGATCAGCACCCACCTTTTGAACCATGCTTTTATTAAAGACACCACTAAGTGAGGTGTGCAGCGCAATATAGATATTACGCAGTGCAGGGTCTCGACGAATTTCGGCGGTCAAGGTATAACCATCCATTTTTGGCATCTCAACATCCGAGATAATCATCGACAATTTTTTGGTAATATCACCGTGCTCTTCTGCCATCGACTTCAAAAAAGCCAACGCCTCAGCGCCGTCATTACAGAGTGTCGACTTCACACCCAACTGCTCAAGTGTGCGTTTAACCTGATTTCGCGCCACCGATGAGTCATCAACCACCAACACATGATACTTTTCACCATCACCGCCTTGGTCAACAATCTCATCTGAAACTGTCGTTTTTTGCCCAACAATTTCAGATAACACCTTCTCGACATCAATAATCTCGATCAAATCACCGTCAACCTTAGTAACTGCCGTCATGTAGATGTTTTTACCCATGCCACTCGGCGGCGGCATAATATCCTTCCAGTTCATGTTTATAATGCGGTTGACGCTGTGTACCAACATCCCCTGAACCTTGCGATTAAACTCGGTAATAATCACATATCCTTTCTCAGGGTCTTCCACTGGCGGCTCTCCCATCGCCATCCCAAGGTCAATAATACTGATGGTATTGCCGCGCATATTGACGATGCCTCGCACCGCATGGGCAGTATTAGGCAGCTGGGTTAAGCGCGGACACTGAATAACCTCCTGAACCTTAAAGACATTGATACCGTAACGCTGCTTAGCGCCCAGATGAAAAAGAAGCAGCTCCAGGCGATTTTCACCGACCATTTGAGTCCGTGCATCCACACCTTCCATTACGCCTGCCATACAGCCCCCGTTATCATAGTAATTTCATAGCGTGTTTATCGGCGTTTACCCCTATTTCTTAACTCCCTCCTCCTTGGTATATAAAAACCATACGACGCTGGTATGAACACCTTACCGGCTCCCACCTCGTCCGGGGCGGAAATAGTGATGATTATCGTAATAAGCTTCGCTACTGTTCGCCAAGTCCCAGCCCGGCATACCGAGAATCGGAAAAGGGTGCAGATCTTTCGGCTTCTGCAACACCTCTCCCAGAGCAAAAATAGCGGCTAGCTGTTTATCCAGCCAGCGCCACTTATCAACCCAAGATTGGCTATGGAATGATTCTGGGCAGTGAAGGATCAGGGTATTAGCGGTCATTCCCACATAGGGCACCAAACCCTTCTCATACATCGCATGACCAAAAGTGATGCACTCAAAATGCTCAGCCAGTAACGCCCTCTCCTCCCAAAACAGTGTTTTCCATTGAAAGTTTTTCACCCTATCCAGTAACGCTTCATCACTAGAGACCAACAACGCACCCCCCTCATCAAACAGCGAGAGTGCATTCTCTATAGAGGTGCGCCGCCCCAGCGATTGGCCAGAGGCAATGCGCGCCCGAGCATGGGGAATATGGATCGCGTTAATCTGCGCCTTGGTTTCAGGAAACATAAACCAGGTAAGATACTGAAAAAAGTCGTGCCAATTCTCCCGACGGGTTTGAATCTCGCCGGTAGTATAGATGCGGGGTGCATAATGCTCTTCAAAGCTAAGCGGCTTTCCCGCCTGCTCAGCAATTGAGAGCCGCTTTCCAGTCAACGTATGAATCGGCCTTGGCCAGGCATCCAAAAAAGCCTGAAAATCACCCAGCTCAGGCCACTCGGAAAAGCGCGAAAAATGCGCCATCAGCGGCGACAACGGCTCAAACATGGGTGAGCTTTTCGAGAAATCACCACACCAGGGGGGAAGATGCTGCAAAGTCATAACCGGCTACTTCTCTTAA
>JALSJH010000051.1 GCA_026989455.1 Chromatiales bacterium
ACGGCAGCTCTCGTGACGCGCTTATTGTGGTTCATGGGCTATTCAGCCGGTGTCGAGTCTTACCACCAAGCCTGCCAGAGAGCATTGAACGCCACTCAAAAATTGATTACCCAGGCACAAGAAAATCAGAGAGTGGTGTTGTTTGGCCACGGCATTTTTAATCGTTTTATTGGTAAGCAACTTCTACGGCAGGGGTGGGTTGGGCCAAGGTGGCAGCCAACCCAGTACTGGAGTCATGCCACCTATCGATATTGAGCAGCACAAAAACAGTGTGAAATGCTGTATTCTCGGGAATACAGCAAGCGTTATCTAATGACGGATTACCCGCATGCCAGGTGGTATATAAATGCCTTGGCTCCTTTGCGTCCATCTATTTTCTAATGAGTAGCAAAGGCCAGACAAAACAACCAAAGAGCAGCACCATGACCATTAAAAACATCCTCTACACCCTTTTTCTAATGCTAATGGCAACACCCCTGTTTGCCAGTTTTACACCTCAGCAGGCGGCGGTACCCGGCGGGGTTGTGCTTATTCAACTCCCCCACGATACGCAACCATCCGGCATCTACTTTAACAACCGCCGGGTGATGACAATTCAGCACCAAGAGAGGTGGCATGCGGTGGTTGGGCTGCCACTAAGTTTAAAGCCTGGAACCCACCACTTGCAGATGGATAGTAGCAAGCAAAAACTTGCTTTCGTGGTTGAGGCGATGGCGTATGAAACACAATATATTACGGTTAAAAATAAGCGACACGTTAACCCCAATAAGCTCGATATGGATCGCATCGGCAAAGAGAGCGCAGAGATAAAATCAGCCTTACGAAGCTGGCGAGATGCCCCCCCTTCTCTGCCTGAGCTTGCGCTACCTGTACAGGGCCGTCTTAGCAGTAGTTTTGGGCTTCAGCGCTACTTCAATGAGCAGCCACGCAAGCCCCACAGCGGCATTGATATCGCCGCCCCCGAAGGCACGCCAATCACCTCACCTGCTGATGGTGTGGTGGTACGCACCGGAGCTTATTTTTTCAACGGCAACAGCGTTTTTGTTGATCATGGGCAGGGGCTCATCACCATGTACTGCCATATGCATGAGATCGCCGTCAGTGAGGGCGCGAGCGTAAAACAGGGCGAGCTGCTCGGCAGCGTCGGTACCACCGGCCGCTCAACGGGCCCACATCTGCACTGGGGTGTGAGTCTAAATGATGCCCGTATCAACCCGGCGTTGCTCAGCCCGGCGCTGCAACGATTGCAACAGTCAGCTCCGTGAATCCAATACCGTATCTACCATATAAAGGATGCGATTAATGAGTCGATAGCAGTATCACGCAAACAAAATCAAAACCAAGGATACGCTGCCCCTCGTGTTTAATTTAGAGAACCTCAACATTCTGGTTATTGATGATTTCTCTGAAATGCGTAATACCTGTCGGCGTATGTTGATGGAGTACAACCCAGAAGCGGTGGATGATTGTGGCAATGGTGATGATGCCATCGAGAAGATGCGCCGTAAAAAATATGACATCGTGCTGTGTGACTACAACCTAGGTGAAGGCAAAGATGGACAACAGATCCTCGAAGAGGCGCGTTACGAAGGTATATTAGATTTCTCATCACTCTTCATGGTGATTACCGGTGAAAATACCCGGGCAATGGTGATGGCTGCCGTGGAGTATGAACCCGATGATTACCTCACCAAACCTTTCACCAAAGAGGTTTTGATCAAACGGCTGCAACGGCTCATCTATCGCAAGCAGGGGCTAAACCTGGTTGGGGAGGCTTTAGCAGAAAAGAACTATCCTAAAGCGATCACACTCTGCGACGCGCTGAGCGAGAAACACCCCAAAAACGCGATTAATCTTCTGAAGGTAAAGGGAAACATACTCTATCTGGCCGAAGAGTATACAAAAGCCGCTGAGCTCTACCAAAGCGTGCTGCAACAATACTCCCTTCCCTGGGCACAAATGGGACTCGGCAAGGTCTATTTTGAACGCGGAGAGTATCACGAGGCAAAAGAGATATTTTCTACTCTGCTCAAAGAGTCCCCCAATCAGATGGATGCCTACGATTGGTTAGCTCGCACCCTAGAGGCGCTCGGTGACCCTCATCAGGCACAATCCATCCTCCAAAAAGCCAGCGACCTCTCTCCCAACATATTAGTGCGCCGACAACACCTAGCCGATATTGCCATCACCAACGGTGATACCGATGTCGCTGAACGGGCCTGTAAAGCGGCGGTAAAACTCAGCAAAGGCTCCGCCTTTAAGCGAGCCGACGACTTTACCAATCTGGCCAAAATACTGGTTGAGCAAAAACGCGACCAAAAAGCGTTGCAGTGCCTGAAACAGGGGCGTGAAAACTTTGCCCAACAGACCGATGCGCTGCTGAAATTAGCGGTATCCGAAAGTGAAGTACATCATGCAGTCAACCGTCAAAAACCCGCCGTTGAGAGCCTAGATAAAGCAAAAAGGCTACTCAGCAGAAAAGGAGAAGATGATATTTCCGCAGCTGCCTCACTGGGACTTGCTGAGGCATGCCTTCGTCACGGCGACAAAGAGTCAGGAATGGAGATCATGCTGGATGTCATTGAAAACAACCACGAGAACGAACACTTTATTGCGCGTGCCCGAGAGGCTTTCAATAAAGCGGGGCTGGAAAAAGAGGGGGAAAAAATGGTGCAGAATGCGATTACCCGAATTGCCAACATCAACAACGAGGCGGCCAAACTCGCCAATAACGGCAAGCTGGATGAAGCGATTGAACTTTTTGTCAGCGCTGCCCGCAAGCTGCCAGCCAATAAAGTGGTTAATCTCAATGCAGCCCAAGCACTGATCCTAGATCTACAGAAAAATGGCTGTAGTGATGAGCGTCTACTGCAATGCAGGCGCTATCTCGATAATGCAAAAAAACAGGATGCGAGTGACCGGCGCTATCAGCAACTGGCAAAGAAGTTCAGTCTGTTAGAAAAAAGCTGCCTACATTCATAGGAAAGCAATATGAACAACAAAAATGAACTCGACTTTTCGACACTGCTCGCCTCAGCCGCACATGATATGAAAAACTCCCTCTCAATGATCATCACCACCATTGATCATATTTCTGAGACAGTAAAGCAGGAGAGCCCGACTTCGGTAGATGGCTCCCTTAACCAGCTGCGCTATGAAGCGAAGCGGGTCAATAACGACCTTATGTCACTGCTCACGCTCTATAAAGTTGAGGGTGAGAAGATCGCTTTACATAAAGAGTTAAACTCCGTGTATGATTTTCTTGATGAGCAGCTGCTCTACCACCAAGCCAGCCTCCGTTATGCCAATATTGAAGGGATCGTTGAATGTGACGAGATGCTCGAGTGGGTATTTGATGCTAATTTATTAGCGGGTGTCATCAATAACGTGGTCAACAATGCCCTCCGCTATACAGAGAAAACCATCCAGTTAAGTGCTGGAATAGATGATGGGCAGCTGTTGATCACTATAGAGGATGATGGCCCAGGCTACCCGCCCGCCATTTTAGAGACACAGCCCGGAAAAACAGCCGATGCAAACTTCAAAACAGGCAGTACCGGGCTAGGGCTCTACTTCAGTCAGGCGATTGCAGAAGCACACCACAGTAACGAACAGAAGGGTTATATTACACTCAGCAATGAGAGCCGATTGGGCGGGAGCGTGTTCACTATCTGCCTTCCTAAAATCTAGCCGTCCACCAATCGAGCGGCTTGTGTACGTTG
>JALSJH010000052.1 GCA_026989455.1 Chromatiales bacterium
TTATCTACTGGCAAAACCTCCGCAATCACCTCATCGATTGATAGCTGTTGCGCCACATTTTCAGCCACGGAGAGTTGATCACCTGAGAGCATCACGACTCTCAACCCCATCGCTTTTAGCCGCGCTACGGCGGATGCCGAATCACTCTTCACCGGGTCATGCAGTGTTAATGCACCCAGCAACTGACCATCACGGACGACAAATACTGGTGTTTTACCTTGGCTCAACAGCGCCGCATGTTGATCTTTAAAGTGGTCGAGATCAATCTGTTGCTTTTTCATTAATGCCTGGTTGCCAATTAAAACCGGCCAGCCAGCCACTTTGGCCTCTATACCAAAGCCGTTATCGGATTGAAAATCGTCGAGTGGTAACAGCGTTAAATTGCGCTCAGCCGCCAGTGCTAAAATCGCTTTTGCCAGTGGATGGCCAGAACCCTGTTCGGCGCTGGCGGCCAGCTGCAACATTTCCGACTCATCACCCCCCTCAGAGACTATCAAATCGCAGACCGTAGGCCGCCCTTCAGTGAGGGTGCCGGTTTTGTCGAACACCACGGTGTCAATTTTTGCCGCCGCTTGCAGTGCTTCACCATTGCGAATCAAGACACCATGCTCAGCCGCCTTCCCCACCCCGACCATAATCGACATCGGCGTGGCCAAGCCCAAGGCGCAAGGGCAAGCGATAATCAGCACCGTGACGGTGGCCACCAGGGCATAATTCAGTGCCGGTTGAGGGCCTATATTCATCCAGACCAAAAATGTCAACACCGCAACAATCAAGACGATCGGCACAAAAAATGAGGCAACACGATCTACTAAGCGACCAATCGCCGGTTTGGTGGATTGTGCGCGCCGCACCATCTCGATAATTTGCGCTAAAACACTCGCCTCACCCAACGCAGTTGCCTGATATAGAAAGCTACCAGACAAGTTTATAGTGCCACCCACAACACGATCCCCCGGCTGCTTATCCACCGGCAATGGCTCCCCGGTGAGCATCGACTCATCAATGGATGAAGCACCATCAACAATAACCCCGTCCACCGGAACCCGCTCCCCGGCACGCACACGGAGCTGCTCACCCTCCACCACCTGGTTGATCGGAATATCCTGCTCTTTCCCTTCACGCACCACTCGCGCAACTTTAGGGCGTTGATCCAACAACCGATGAATGGCCGCAGAGGTTTTACCCCGTGCTCGCATCTCTAGCGCCGCCCCAAAATTAACCAGTGCGATGATCATCATGGCGGCTTCAAAATAGAGGTGCCGTGCCTCGCTGGGCACCCATTGCGGGATGATCAGCACCATCATCGAAAAGAGCCATGCGGTTCCGGTGCCCAGCGCGATCAGGGTATCCATGTTGGCATCGTGACGCTTAAACCCCGCCCAAGCCCCTCGATAGAAGTGGCCGCCGGAGTAGACCATAACCAGCAGACAGAACCCACCAAACAGCAGCCAGCCACCTCGTTCCATATTGCTTTCCACGCCCGGCATCACACCAAACAGCATGGCAAACATCAGAGGAAAACCGACCAATGCCGCCACCCCGGCCTGGCGGAGCCGCTGTTGATACTGCGCCTGCTCATTGGCGGTTTGTTGTTGATCGTCGCTATCATCTTGTAGTAGAAACGCCGGATAGCCGGCTGCATGGCAAGCCTGCAACAGCGGTTCTGGTGCCACACTCCCTTCCACATAGGCACTGCGCTCAACAAAATTGACCTCAACACCTGTTACACCCGCCACCTCAGCAAGCGCCCGCTCGACACCCCCCACACAACCGGCACAACTCATGCCGCTAACGGAGAGGTGATAACTTTGCTGTTTTGTCATTTCATAACCCTATTCAATCCCCTACCCCTAATGCTACGATACGCTATAAGCCGACTGACGACATAAAACTGTGGAACCCGTAACCATGAACAGCAAACTTGACCAAATAGTGGCCAATGCTCACCAAAATCGCAACCAGCGTGAGCAAGGGTATCGCGAAAAATCTTTAAAGCTCTATCCGTGGATATGTGGTCGCTGCTGCCGTGAGTTTGAGCGTTCGAATTTACATGAGCTGACGGTACACCACCGCGATCACAACCACGATCACAACCCCGAAGATGGCAGCAACTGGGAGCTGCTGTGCCTCTATTGCCACGACAATGAGCACCAGCGTCAACTCGAAGCCGAACAAGCCAGCGCCGAAGAGCAGTTAAGCCGTGAGGCCGCCACGCACAACCCTTTTGCCAACTTGCAAAACATGCTTAAAAAAGAGTAACTACTCAGCGTATTCATCACCGTTACAAAAACAATAAATAGATCGACCTACGCTAGGATAACAACGTGCACGATGCCTACGCCTTTGTTCAGTGGTTCCGCAACGCGGCTCCTTATATTAATGCCTTTCGTGGCCGCACCTTCGTGCTCGCCTTTGGTGGCGAGTGTGTGGCGGATAAAGAATTCTCCCATTTAATTCACGATATTGCACTCCTCAATAGCCTAGGAATAAAGCTGGTATTAGTGCACGGTGCCCGCCCCCAAATTGAGCAATCCCTCAGCCAACACCACGTCACCCCGCTCATCCACAACGGTATTCGTATCACCAACGGTGCGGCACTCCCCTGTGTAAAACAAGCGGTGGGCGCAGTGCGTATGGAGATTGAAGCGCTACTCACCATGGGAGTTGCCAACTCCCCCATGGCGGGTGCGCGGCTGCGTGTTGCCTCCGGTAATTTCATCACCGCAAAGCCAATGGGAGTGCACGAAGGCATCGACCACTGCCATACGGGTGAGGTTCGTCGCGTCGATAACGAAGCGATCCAGCAACTACTCGATCAGGGGTGGATAGTGCTGCTCTCCCCCATGGGCTACTCCCCCACCGGCGAAGTCTTCAACCTGCTGGCAGAAGATGTTGCCGTCTCAACCAGTCGTGCGCTCAAGGCAGACAAACTGATCTACCTCACCGAAAGCAGTGAGCTGACCGATGAACAAGGCACACTCATCAGAGAACTCAAACCGGCTGAAGCGCAGCGACTGATTCAATACAACAGCACACTGACCCACGAGGCAAAACGCTATCTGCACGATGCCGCAACACTCTGCCAAGAGGGGTTGCACCGTGCACACTTAATTCCCCGTCACATCGATGGCGCGCTGCTACAAGAGCTGTTTACCCGTGATGGCATTGGCACACTGATCTCCAATGACCTCTTCGAGGGTACACGCCAGGCAAAAATAGAAGATGTGGGGGGGATTATTGAGCTGCTGGAGCCGCTGGAGCAGCAAGGAATATTAGTACGGCGCTCCCGTGAACGCCTAGAGCAGGAGATTTCACAATTTACCGTGGTAGAGCGTGATGGCACCATCATCGGCTGTGCAGCACTCTACCCCTACCCCGAGCACCACATCGGCGAGCTGGCCTGTGTCGCCGTCCACCCAGCATATCGCAACAGTGGCCGCGGTGATGCGCTGGTCAGCGCCATCAAACAACAAGCAAAACAGCAGAATCTACAAGCGCTGTTTACCCTCACCACCCGTACCGCCCACTGGTTTATTGAGCGAGGCTTTGCTGAGACCGACATCAGCAAACTCCCGCTTGAAAAACAGCAACTCTATAACTACCAACGCAAATCAAAAATATTTAGCCTG
>JALSJH010000053.1 GCA_026989455.1 Chromatiales bacterium
GCGATGCGGTTATCGGCAATCAGCTGACCAAAGTTGGGCACCGCCACCGCAATCAGAATCGCCGCCACGGCAAGCGTGACCATCAATTCAATTAGCGTGAAACCCTGTCTGCTTTTCATTGTCAGCATCTAATAATAGCTCGTCATAAAAACCCATCGAATATCTTTTCAATTAAAGCGGCTTACCAAAGTGTAGCGCTTCTTTCGATAAAAAATGTGACCATGGCCACAGCAATTAAAACACCCTTCCACAATTATGGTTTTTTGTTGCTGCTCTCATGAGGGCGCACAAAAAAATCCTCTTTTGAGGATATTGTCATTTTATCGATATATCTAGCCTTAAAAACCACACTTAAAAAAGGAAAGAGTGGTGATTGCGGTTAAATAACCAATTGTCGCCTCATAAACTCAGGTAGTGCCAGTGCGGCACGATGGATTTCCAAGTTGTAATATTCACACTCAAAGGGTTTGTTGGCAATGTCATCTGTGCGGATGGGTAGCTCATTGCTGCCTTTAAAAGCCATGGTAGCCGCCCACCAGCCACTTGGATAGATGGGTTGTGGGAAGGTATGAGTTTGTATGCGCTTAAATCCGCTACTACGCATTGCGCCGTGCACTTCATTTAGTAGCTTCATATGGTAGAGTGGTGTTTCAGTTTGTTGGCCTAAAATCCCCTCATTCGTTAAGGCGCGCAGGCAGCTGTTGTAAAAGGCCTCATTAAACAGTCCTTCACCTGGGCCAACAGGGTCGGTGCCATCTACAATAATAACATCGTAACTCCCCTTCTCAGCTTCGGCTAGCCACTTGATGCCGTCATCAAATAATAACTCTGCGCGGGGATCGTTGTTTGATTCACACAGCTCCGGGAAATATTTCAACGCGGCTTTGGTGACCTCTTCGTCGATATCGACTTGCTGCACGGTTTCTACTTCGGGGTGACGCAACACCTCCCGCAGGGTGCCGCAGTCGCCACCACCTATAATCAGCACTCGCTTGGGGGCAGGGTGGGTATAGAGTATGGGGTGTGACATCATCTCATGGTAGAAGAAGTTTTCGCGTGTTGAGACCATGGTGGCACCGTCGATTACCATTAGATTGCCAAATGTCTCCGTCTCATAGACCTCTATTTTTTGAAAAGGGCTTTGCACTTGGTGCAGTTTTTTTACTATTTTCAATGAAAAAGCACTGCCACCTGGCGCATAGCACTCACTAAACCAATGATTATCCAGCGACATTAAGCCTCTCTCCAATTGATAGGGTGTGTTGGGTTTGTGATATATCCAGCACATTTTACACGTTTGCGTGAGCCGCTGATATATTTGAGTCCACGGGTGGTAGGGTGTCGCTGAACCCATGGCTACGACTCGTGGTTCTCTCTCGCTGCGCTTCTATGCTAAATGTAAGACTTATCAGAAGCCCCTTTTGTGCCTTCACAGTTGAGCGGCCTGACAATGCCGGAAGACCTACCGCAATACCAAGACCTACCCTTCTTTAACCCTCGAGGCTTGAGGCTCTTTTTGCTAAAGTCGCCGATTCAGTACGGCAGGGGAGTGGCTGCTTTTGATGCGCTGGCCGTTATTAGCTGGGAGGAGCAGCAACTACTCGAAACACCGCGCGTACAGAATTTTCTTCGTATCGTATCGTATCGTATCGAAGCGGCACCGGGCCGATACACAGATTTCAACTGACCTATGAAACCCATCAACCAGAATAAAATATGATGTTTAGTGTTCAGTAGGGCGCTTTTCACAGCTTATTAGTGGCTTGGAAGGCTAGATTTGGTTTGTTTATTGTGGGAATCGTGCTACGCTAGGCACAGCCTGTCTACATAGCTATTTATGCAACAGATTGATATTGAACACTTCGTTAGACCGCTACATATGTAATGCCGTTGTCCTGAAGGTTTTCACTCTCTTTGTCACCATAAGTAATATAACCGGCTAAGAGGCGCTATGGCGTACTTTTAATTATTAAAATATCTATTTCAGGAGACTCTATATGTCTAAAACAACTGGTACCGTTAAGTGGTTCAACGAAGAGAAAGGTTTTGGTTTCATCACTCAGGATAATGGTGGTGCTGATGTATTTGTTCACTTTCGCGCAATCGTTAGCGAAGGTTTCAAAACATTGAGCGAAGGCCAAAAGGTTGAGTTTGATACTGAGCAAGGCCAGAAAGGTCTGCAAGCTGCCAATGTAATGCCTCTGTAAGATTCAGCTAGCTGAAAACTTGCAAATAGAAAAGGGACGCATTTGCGTCCCTTTTTTTATCTCTGAATAAATGAGAATAGTTTATTTTAGCCTAAATTCATCCAGACTTAATCAGAGGTTCTCTAGAAAGAGTAAACAATCGTAGCAACACGCTCGCTGTCGAGCTTTTCCCGTCCGACAGGGACTTCTGATGTATGTTTGATGGTGTAGGTCAGCTTCATTGCAAGGCTGCTGTTAATGTTAACTTTCAGGGCGCTGATTGATCTACTGATGGTGCTCTCATCACCCACTTCTATGGCAATATCTTGACTGAATAGTGTCGTTTCGCTCACCGTCCACCCCAGATTTCCTTGCAGTTTGACGACAGTCTCACTCTGGCTATCATCACCATTGATCGCTACTGATAATGTGCTTTGGCGCGCACCCACAGAGAGCTCCGCGCTGGTTTTTAGGGTGTCATTGTTGTGAAATTGGTGGCCATAACCAACCAGCTCACTGGTGCGTCGATCGTAGCCACTGAAGCGGTCATTTTCATAATTAAGACTTAAAAAGGCGTAGCCTTTATCTGTGACGGCATAGTCAGCTTTGTAAGCCAATAAATAGCGCTTGGCAGTATCTGTCTTTACACCCGCAGTTGTATTTGAGCTTCTAAGTACTTCCCCTGTAATGTGATGCTTGATCTTGCCATAGGCTTTTTCGCCTTTGGCTTTAATGGTGAGGCTGTCGGTTTCTGAGTTGCCACTGGTGCTGATCCAACCCAGTTCCGCTTCTCCGGTAAAAGGGCTTGCATGGGCACTGGCGCTTAGTAATAGTGCAGCTATGCTGCTTGATATAATTGACGGTCTCATTTTATGCTCCATAATATTTTTATATTTGTTGCTTTTGTAGTGGTGTTTTTTTTGGGTAAGTTCCCCGCGTCCGCAACATTCTATAATATTAACTAACGCTTTCGCAATTGCTCGAGGGGGAAGTGGAATACACCATCAGTCCCGTTTTGTGCTTTTTGTTTATCTTCTGGTGCCCAAGCGTGGCCGTAGACCACCTCATAAGTGGCGGGAAGGACCCCTTCGGTTCGATAGTTTTCGTAAGCATCGCACAGGGCGGCAATTTTTGTTTTGCTGGTCAAGTTGCGAGGACGGCCTTGGGTCATGTTGTGAGCGCCGAGTATTTTAAGGTCACGCATCAGTGGCATGACTTGCTGGTAGGTCATGGTGATGTTTTCAACATCCATCACCGGGTCAGATAGTCGGCTGCGCATCATGGCATCACCGATGTCATGCATATCAATGAAGGCGTTGACGTGGTTGTTGTTATCAACCTGTTGCCAGCTGCTGCGCAACTCATGCAGTGTGTCTGGCCCTAGAGTGGAGAACATCAATAGCCCGCCCGGCCTGAGCACGCGGAAGCACTCTTTGAAAACACTGTCGAGGTCATGGCACCACTGAATGGTCAGGTTGGAAAAGATGAGATCAATACTGTTATCCACAAGGGGGAGCCTCTCGGCATCACCACAAATGAAGCGCTGTTTGTTGAACCAAGATTTATGTTTACGTGCCTGCTTGAGCATGTTGGGGGCGAGGTCAAGTGAGATAACCTGGGCACGTTTGTAGCGTTTATCCAGTCGTTGGCTGTTGTGCCCGGTGCCGCAACCCAGGTCAAGAACCTGTTGTGGTACGAGCTTGATAAGATCCAGTCGTTCCAGCAGGCGGTTAGCAACTTCGCGTTGTAGCATCGCCACTTCGTCGTAGCGGGGAGCTGCTTTATCAAAGGAGTGGCGAATTTGTGATTTAATAATGCGGTAGCGATCGTCAAACATGATGGTTTATAAACTCTTTTAATGCGGATAAAAACTCATCAGGGTGAGAGATAAAGGGTGCGTGGGCGGCCCCTTGGATAATCGAACTCTCTAGGTGTGAGTGTTGTTGGTTTAGCACCTTGGCAATGCGGGCGGGCGCGAGGGTGTCACGGCTGCCTAATATGAGCTGGGTTGGGCAGTGGAGTTCGGCAAGTGACTGGCGCAGGTCGCTCTGCTGTAACAGACGCAACCCGCCTTGCAGCGCTTCTTGGTGAGGGTTTCCATGTCGCAGTATCCGCCCGCGCAGTGTGCGCATTTCAGACTTGGCATGAGCGCTTCCCATCGCCTGAACGGCAATGAAGCGCTTGAGGGTTGCTTGATAATCCTCTTTCAGCTCACGGGCAAATTTATCAAAAATTGCGGCATCTACTCCATAGGGCCACTCACTATTTTTTACAAAACGAGGGGAGCTGGCGACCATGACGAGTGCTTGAATCTGCTCTGGGTATTGGTGTGCTATCTGTAATGCAATTAAGCCTCCGAGTGACCAGCCAACCAGAATGGCGGCCTGAGGTATTACCTCGATGAGCTCTTCTGCCACTTGCTCAAGCTGAAAGTCGTGAGAGGCTGTTGCACTGCGCCCATGGCCAGGCAGGTCGATCAGGGTGACGCTGTAGTGATGACTCAGTTGCGGTGAAATATCTTCCCACACATCGCTGTTCATTCCCCAACCGTGTAGAAATACTAAGGGTGGCCCTGAGCCTTCTCTCTGAACATACAGGCTCATAATAGCGCCCCCAGTGTCATCAATAGTTGCTCTACCTGTTGCTCGGTGTGATTGGCAGAGAGGGTAATGCGCAGTCGTGCGCTGCCTGCGGGCACGGTGGGAGGGCGAATGGCGGTGACTAAAATACCGCGAGCGAGTAACTGCTGACTTATGGTGTTCGCTTTAGCGCTATCACCGATGAGTAGTGGCTGGATGGGTGTATCGGAAGGCAGTAGTGGCAAGCCCAGCTGAGCCGCACCGCTTTTAAAGTGGCTGATGAGTTGTTGTAGTTTCTCTCGCCGCCATGACTCCGTTTGTAGGATGGCTAAGCTGCAGCGGGTGGCTTCTGCAATAGCGGCCGGCATGGCAGTGGTGTAGATGTAGCTGCGGGCTTGTTGAATTAAGGTTTCAATCAGCCGTTCGTCGCCCGCTACAAAGGCACCAAAGGTGCCAAACCCTTTGCCTAATGTACCCATTAAAATAGGAACTTGTTCAGCATCCAGCCCAAAATGAGCCAGGGTGCCCGCGCCGTTGCGGCCTAAAACCCCCAGGCCGTGCGCGTCATCAACCATTAACCAGGCACCGTGTTGTTGAGCAATTTTAGAGAGCGCTGGCAAGGGGGCAATATCACCGTCCATACTGAAAACGGCATCTGTTACGACCATTTTAGGGGTATTTTTAGTGCACTTTGCGCTCAGGTTTTCATTGTTTAGGTGGGCATAGCGCTGTTGTCGTGCCCCGGACAATTGGCCTGCATCCAGCAATGAGGCGTGATTGAGGCGATCTTGATAGAGGTGATCTCCTGCTCGGCAGAGTGTATTGATGACACCGAGATTAGCCATGTAGCCGGTAGAGAATAGCAGCGCGCGCTCACGCCCTGTAAATTCGGCCAGCTCCTCTTCCAGTGCGTGGTGTGCACGACTGTGTCCGTTGATGAGGTGGGCTGCGCCTGAGCCAACGCCGTAGTGATCACTCGCCTTTTTAAAGGTCTTGATCACCGCTGGATGGTTGGCTAGGCCAAGGTAGTCATTGCTGCAAAAGCAGAGGCATGGCTGGCCAGAAATCACCATCTCAGGCGAGCTGGCTGAGTCACTGATTTTGCGTTGACGATAGAGCGCTTGACGGCGACGGTCATCCAGTGCTGCGGTAAGGGGTTGCCACTTATCCATGGTTTTTTGGTAACGACTCGGCGTATTCATCTTTTGCCCCAACTCTTCGTTGTTTTCGTACTCAATCGGTCACCTATTCCCTATAGGTCCCCTCTCTCCGTGCGAAAATTCCTCTATTTGAGGCAAAATTTAAACACGCTGAGTAGTTACGTTTTTTGTGGGCTAGGCGGCGTTAATCGGGATGACTTTGCGTGACTTTTGGGTATCACCGCGGATATTTAATTTCAGGTCATTTAGCATTTTTAAGTCATCATCAACGCTGCGTCCCGATGTGGTCAGGTAGTCACCGACCATAATGCCCGAGGCACCGGCAAAAAAGATCATCGACTGCATATCGCGCAGGTGTTGACGACCCCCGGCAATGCGAATTTCAGCTTTTGGTAGCAGGTAACGGTATGTGGCGATACTAAGCAAGATTTCATGGGGTAGCATGGCTGGAATATCTTGCATCGGTGTTCCCGCCGCTGGGCTGAGGAAATTCATGGGTACGGATTCTACGCCAATCTTGCGCAGGGTATCCGCCAGCTCAATACGTTGATCAAGGCTCTCACCCATGCCCAGAATGCCGCCTGCACAAACGCGCAGCCCCGCATCCGCAGCATGTTTAATGGTATCGATGTTCTCTTGATAGGTGTGTGTGCTACAGACATTATCAAAGAAGCTCTCTGCCGCCTCCAGGTTGTGATGATAGTTTTCAAGACCCGCTTTTTTTAGCTTTTTGGCGCTCTCTCGGGTCAACACGCCTAGGCTTGCGCAGCGGCCAATATCACTCTCTTCAGAGAGTGTTTCGAAATACTCGGCCAACTGTTGCTGCTCTTTTTCACTGCGCACCCCCCAGCCCTTGGAGACAATACCAAAATCACTGACACCCCACTCACGGGCACGCAGTGCCTGAGCCTTGAGTTCGTCACTTGAAATATAGTCATAAACCGGGGCTTCGGTTTTATGGTGGGCACTTTGTGAACAGAAGTTGCAATCCTCAGAACAGTTGCCCGAGCGAACATTGGAGATGGCGCAGGACTCAATTTCATCACCGCGAAAAGTCCGACGCAAGCGATCGGCACCCGCCATTACCCAAGGCAGATAACGGTGCTCGAGGGTGATCATCCAGCGGCCTTCATCCGCACTCATCTCACCACCGTTCAGCACCCGCTGGGTGATTTCATCAATGCGGTCATAGGTTTCGTTCTGTAACATGGGTAATCCTCTTGCAGATTGACATCTGTTGGCATTTCGATGCACTGTTATCCGCTATTATAAAGGATTTCTGTCAACCGCAAAGGATTGTTATGGTTAACAACTGGCTGAATTATCTTCAGTTTAGCTCTATTCCTCCGCGCTGCGTGCTCTGTGGTGGGGCGGGAGAGCCGGCGCTTGATCTTTGCAACGGCTGTCGGGGTGATCTTATTTGCATCGCTAACCCCTGTGTTCAGTGTGGTTTGCCACTGCAAGGCGAGGAGCCAATGCGCTGTGGGAAGTGTTTGAAATACCCACCTTATTTTGATCGAGTGATCTCGAGCTATCTTTACCAAGAACCTTTTTCGACGCTGATTCAGGCACTTAAATTCAATGCCCGACTACAGTGTTCACGGGTGATTTCGCAACTCATGGTTGATCAGATTGCTCACGCTGTAGAGCCGCTGCCTGAACTACTGATCCCGGTGCCACTGCATGTGGCACGTACACGCGAACGAGGCTTTAATCAAGCATTGGAGCTTGCCCGCGATCTCTCCCGGCAACTAAAAATCAACCTGGATTTTAAATCCTGTCAACGGTTGCAACAGACCAAGGCACAAAGCGGCTTAGATGCGGCACAGCGCATCGCCAATCTGAGAAATGCCTTTAGCCTGAAAAATCCACTCACTGCTCGTCATGTTGCCATTGTTGATGATGTGATGACCACCGGCAGTACGGTGAATGCGCTGGCCCGAGTTTTAAAAGCGTCAGGTGTTGAATGTGTTGAAGTCTGGGCGGCGGCACGTACTGTGTGAATGGGTAGGCTATTTAGGGTATTATCGAGGTTGGTAATGTATTTGATGGGGATGTTATGGAACGGGGTATTCATAATGCAGAGGTGATTGATGAAGTCGCCTTTGATCATGACAGCGATGAGATAGCGCTGATAATGTACGCCACAAAAGAGTGGGATGATATCGATGCTCGAATTGCTGAGCTGCAAGATAAAATGAGTAAGTATGTTGAGTTTGCTGCCGGAGGCCAGTTGGCCGAAGAGTTTCCAGATCGTGCGGACAGTAAGGTACGCTTTCAGTTGAATTGCGACTATCTACCTAATGAAAAAATGATGCTGTTTCTTGAGCGTATCAACACGGTTCTCATGAAGGGTGGAATGCGGCTGCTGGTAAATTGCACCGAAGCGCGAGATGAAATCCCCAAAAAAGATAAGTAGCTGAGAGCGTTGCACGAGAAATAGCTTTCATCCATCCAATAAAAAGGGCGAGCTTCAATTGAAGCTCGCCCCCCTCTATCTTTTTATGCCACTTGAATCAGGATGGGTAGAAGTCGATCGGTACGGTAACAATCATGACTTCAGCATCTTTCTTGGCTCCGAACTTAAACATTTTGATTCGGGTTGAGAGCTTTTTCTCTAAGCCTTCGTTTTTGAGATCGCTTGAGACCACCTTGACGATGCGTACTTGGCCGGTGGGTTCGATAGTGATTTCGAAAACAACCTGTCCGCGTAGTGTTGGATCTTCACGCAGTGCCCGTTGATAGATGGCCAACAAGCGACTCTTGTAGCGGTCAATAACCAGCGCAATCTCTTCATGACTGCGTACTGACTTCTTATTGTCATCCTCGACTACAGCGGCCTCTACAGGCGCTTCAACCTGGGTGATGTCACGACCGGCTAACTGTGTGGCACCTCCGGTGCTGCGGCTGAGGCTCGCCGTATTAATGCCACCACTGCCTTTCATAGCATTTGAGGTGATTAGCGAGCGCTCTTTCGACATCGCACTCTCTACTGGCGTATTGAGCAGGGTGTTGTCGGTATCCAGCCCTTCGAACAGCGAATCATCACGCAGGTCGGCGAGGTCATCCATCATTGCCAAAATACCGGTGCTTTGAACCTTTTTACGGATCTCTTCTTCGGTGCGCTTTTTAGGCTCCTCTTTTTTCGGCTCAGGCTTTTTCTTCTCCTCCTTCTTAGGCTCCTCTTTCGGCTTCTCCTCCTCCTTCGGTTTCTCCTCCTCCTTCTTCTCTTCCTTGGGTGGAGGAGGGGGAGGTGTGCGCTTCTCTAGCATCATTTTGGTAATGCGGGGGGGGAGTTCGTTGGCTGCTTTACGGTCAATTTCAGGAACTGCCATCAGGTTAAAACTGATGTTGGCTATTAGGAAAATAGCGATCGTGATGGCCGCAATAACTTTAAGGCGCTGGTCGCTGTAGTCATAAAAAAGCTTGGGATTCAGGGGTTGTTTATTCATCTCATGCTACCCCTCGCCTTCAATTTTTTTCAACACGGCAAGCGAAATATTGCTGTAATTGCTTTTGGAGCTGGTGAACATGATCTTTTTCAGCAGTTGATAGGGGATCTCTTTGTGTCCCATGATGGTAATGGGACGACCTATCTCGCGTAGTTCAGTTTCAGAGAGCTGTCTGCGGCTATTATCCGACTGGAATTGCAACTCCTCGCGGAGCGCAGGAATAATATTACCTTTGATTGCCATAATTTCATCAACAGTGGCAACTAGGCGGCCTTGTACCAGAACTTGGTCATCGCTGATCATGATCACCAGTGTTTCGTTAGGCAGCTGGTTTGCTTTGGATTCAGGCAGCTGAACCTTCTCATTGGGTGTCAATTGTACATCGGATGAGTTGACTAGTAGGAAGAAGACCAAGATGGTAAATATATCCATCAGTGAGACCATGTTAAGCGAAGCACCTTTGTTTCGCTTATGGCTCTTATCCATACGTTTTGCTCGACGTGACATCTTCATTAAGTACGCCTTTACTTACCTTTGCTTAGTATGGGTGCATCACCGATTGACATGTCGGGGAACAGTTCAGCCTGTATCAGGCCACCATCCTCTTCCATTTCAAACAGGCGCACAGTATCCATGACTTGCACTAGGGTATCGTAGTTAATTTCGGGCTCTACCAGGATCATAGAGGTGGTCTCTTCTGCATAACGGGTCTTGAGTTTTTGCAGATAGGTGGAGATTTCTGCATAATCAAACTGCCCTTCGCTCATCTTGTAGCGTTGTAGCAGACCCGCTTTGCCGCCATGTATTTCGATGGTTGACGCACGAATTACAATCTCTAGATCAAGTTTCTCTTTTTTCTCCTTATCCTGCTGCTGAGGGTCATCAGAAGGGGGAGGCATATTGAGTTCAATCACTGTTATCTGAGTGAAAACGGCGCTAACCAGTAGAAACGGAATCAATACCACCATCAGGTTTAGGAAGGCGGTGATATCGAGCTCCGGAACCTCTTGTTTATGGCGGCGATTGCGAATGCTCATTATTATGCATTTCCATTCTTGCTGTTTTCACCGCTAATCAAATTAACGATTTTGACCGAGGCCATCTCTAAGCTATCAACCACCTCAGTAGTTTTAGTTTGCAGCAGTGCAAACATCAACAGTAGTGGGATGGCAGCAATCAAGCCGTATGCCGTTGTATTCATGGCAACCGAGATAGAGGCTGAAAGCAGGTTGGCCTTTTCAGCTGGATCAGCATTGGCAACTGCGGTAAACGCTTGAATCAGACCAATGATGGTGCCCAGTAGGCCCATTAAGGTGGCGATATTGGCATAGGTTGCGACATAGTGGGTGCGCTTTTCGAGTTTGGGTAACACCTCCATCAGCCCCTCCTCCATCGCGGTTTCAATATCTTCACGATGTTTTGAGGTTTTACGCTGGTTGAGGCCATAAGCAACCACATGCCCAATATGGGACTTGGTCTTTTCAACCACTTTAGTGGCCGCCGCAATGTCACCCTGATTAATCAGCGGAATAAGTTGATTCCAGGTCTTGTTGTTTTTCGATTTTGCACTGCTCAGAAAGAGGTAGCGTTCCAGAGCGATGGCCATGCCCAGTGCCAAGATAAGGGTGATTGGGTACATAAAAACCCCCCCCTCTTGGAAAAAACGAATAATAGTGTCCATAGTAAGCTCCTCACTCAAATAGCATTAATTTCTTAATTTTTAAAAACGGGAATTATTGTTTATTTTTCTCATCGCCAAACAGTAGCTCGTAATAACTGATTTGGCGTTGAAATACATCACGATCTAGCGGGATCATTCGATTATCATGGTTGCTCTCGAGTGACTGCTCGAGAATATCGCCTTCAGGGGCATCACGCCAGGCGATCAAATAGACAATGCGTGGCAGTTCGCGGTTGCCAATGATTGAAGTTGCATCAAGGTCTAGTCGCACTTCAGCGTGGCTAGTGCTGACTACCAGTACGAGGCTAAACATCAATAGTGAGATGGTCTTTTTCAACATGGGACTATCTTACTGGATTTGTTCGGTTTGTTAAATCGATGATCCACTTATGTATGGGGTCTTTTTCGGCTGGGGCTGCCAGTTCTTTATATTTTATGTAGTGGACTAACGCATTTGTGAGGTCCATCAAATAAAGGTCGTAAAGAATGCCAAGATTACGGTGTGCATCGGCGTAGTTGGGGTCGAGTTCGATGGCTTTTTTATAGGCGGTTTCGGCCTCTTTAAAGCGGCCATGTTGGCGGTGCAGTAGTCCCATTTGATTGTAGACTTGAGGGAAGTCGGCTTTTCGTTCAAGCGCGGCCTGAAAGGAGTTTTGCGCCTCTTCATCTTCACCTAAGTTCATCTGTGCAATGCCAAGGTTCGCATATATTCCAGCATATTCAGGGTATTGGCGGGCAAGGCTGGTGAGAATGTTGCGTGCCTTTTCATACTCTTTTTCATTGAGCTCTTTCAGTGCTTGGGAGAAGGCTTTGCCCGCAGTGTCGAGCCGCAGCTGCTCCTCTTTGTTGGCATCATCCGACAGCGTAATAACTGCTTTTGGCACAGGCTTTCCGGCGCAACCGGATAGTAGTACCAAGATGAAGGTGATCGCCAAATAGTTGCTAGTTGAATATTTCAATGTAGCCTACCTCTTTTTCCGGCTTATCATAGCGCCCTGGAATGATGTCACCGAGTGTGTCCAGGCTGTTTTTAACCCATTGATCAAACACACCGTCGTTAATGCGGTGGTAATTTTTCTCATGTAGTTCGATCGCTTTCTCTTCGAACGGGAATGCCTGCTCCTCAAGCATGATGTCGTACATCTCCAGCTCATCAAAATCAAGCCCCTTGGGTCGTTCTGATGTCATCAGAGCGTGGGAAAAATCACGATAGATTTCAGCGATTTTAAAGGTTGCGTTGGTGATGAGTTCGGCAATAGCGTATTCGGAGACTTTGCCGTAATCCTTGATAACGGCCTGCATCTGATCTTTCTTGCGCTTCAGGTTTTTCTTGATCGGCTCAACCAGCTGGATGCTTTTATACTCCTCGTAGGCAAGGTCTGCCAGTGCCAGTGAAGAGATCCCCGCGAGATATTTGGTGCGCGAGGTACGCTGATCCATCGCTTTTGCATCGTGGTTAATGACATCCTTAAGGCGCGTAATATGAAGGCGTTTGTTATCTTGTTGCATGTAGAGCTGTGCCAACTTGTAGCGCGCTTCAATGTTGGCATCAGCCGGGCTGGGGTAGCGCTTTACATAATCTTCAAACGCTTTGATGGTGGCTACGAGATTGCCCTCTTTTTCATAAAGCTCGGCAGCGCGCCAAACCGCTTCCCGTTGAACGTCATAACTGGGGGCGAGTAGCGCCAATGTTTCAAGCTCTGCGGCGGCATTCTGGTTTTGGTCGGTTTCCAAATAGGCAACGGTCAGCTTTTGGGTGATATCCATGGCGTGTTTTTTACCGAATACGCTATTTCTCATTCTGACCAATATGTCGATCGCACTCTGCCACTGCTTGAGCTGGAGGTGCGCGGTTGCCATGTCAAATTCAGTGGTTTCACGGATCTTGCTGCGTGGAGTGACCACGACCAATCGTTGGTATTCACGTATTGCTGCTTGCAGGTTGCCACCCTTCTGTTGGTGCTCAGCTTGTTGGTAGATGGCTGCGGCAATTCGTTCGTAGGTGCCGTCGTAATCCTTATCATTTTTCTCCATCAAACGCAGCGCCGCATGATAGGCATTTTCAGAGCGCGGATAATCGCCCTTTTCAAAATAGGAGTGGCCAATAACAAGTTGAGCACTACGCTCTTTCTGTGGCGTAAGCCCCTTCAAGTTCAGGATGATGCTAGCCGCTTTGATTGCGGTATCGTAGGCACCCACTTCGAATAGATCTTGTGCCGTTTTGGTGATGATGCTGGGAACCCGCTCATCATCACTGAATACCTTTGCAAAGTGCAACGCATTTTCAAGTGACTGCCTGCGCCATACATTCAGGGCTTCGCCCTCTAGCCCAGCACGTTGTTTGTCAAAAGCAAGAATGGCGGCATAGCCTGCCTCACGGGACTCTTCGTGGTCGCCATAGTCGTAGGCGGTTTTGTTGTATTCGGTAGCTGCGGCCTTATAGTTACCCGTCTCATATAATAGCTCTGCCAGCAGGAAATTTATGTGAGCGGCTTCACTATCTTTGGAGAAAGATTGAAGGTAGGTGCGATACCAGTGCAGTGCCTGTTGTTTGTTTGTTTCATCAGGGTTTTTCTGAAACTCGGCATGGTGCCTTAGGGCGAGCATGGAGAGGTACTGACGAAGATAAGGTTCAAGTTGCCGTTTGAGTCGGGTGGTTTTATCCGCTGTCCAGAAACCGGTCTGATAGCCAAAGTGATTGGAAAAATAGCGAATACTCTTATCTTGAAGCGTACTGAATCGCCCCTTTCGATAGGTTTCAATGGCCATGATCTGGAAAAAGGGTGCTTGAGCGTGCAGACCGAATCGCTGGGCAAAGGCTGCGAATACCTGGCCTGCGTCCTGATAGAGCTCTTGATAATAGTACATATCTCCCAGCGCCTGATAGATCATAAACTCATATGGGCGTGGCTCGCTCAGGGTGGTCAGATAATTTTGCAAATATGGCAGAGGCTCTTCTTGGTGGGTTATGGCAATACTCATTACCCGCAATGAATCCTTGATCATCTCCCGCTCGCCAATGGTGTATTGGGGGAGTTCTGCCAACATGTCGTCGAGGCTGGCATCGAGGGTCATGTGATCGAGCAGTTCGATAAATTGGTCAAGGGACTCTTCGTAACTTTTGTTTTTGAACAGTGCCCAGCCAGACTTATACATTGCAACGCGGTAAAACTGGTTTTCCGCACCTAGCTGAATGAGTTCATTGTAATGTTCTGTTGCTTGAGGGAATTTTTGTGTTAAAAAGCTGAGTTCGGCAGCACGAAAATGTGCTTCGTTGATATAGTCAGTATCGCTGTGGTTTTTTATCAGTTGTTGCAGTGCCCAGATAGCTTGTTTAGGTTCGCCATTAGCTTCGTAGGCACGAGCCAGCTGATAGTATATATGCTCATTGCCTGGGAAATCAGGGTAATTATTAATCGCCTCATTATAGTGCTCGATCACTTTTTCGTAGCTGGCATCCTTGAAAAGAATCTCCTCCTCCGGCGTCACTTCGTCTGAGACCATGCGCTCTTCGTCTTCTTCTAGCTGCTGTTGCATTCGGTCAGCGACACGGCGCAAGGCTTCACGTCGCATTGCGCCGCCGAGAGGGGAGTCCAGGAACTGCTGATAACCTTGAGTGGAGCGCTGGAGGGCTTGATCAGGGCGAACATCCTTTTCCATCTTGTAGCTGCGTTCGCGTAAATCTTGTAGCGTCATTTCGCTTGCCGGGGTTTGGGCTGCAAGCGGCGAGAGAGTGAGCAAGAGTAGCCCGGTGAGGATAACTCTCAGAGAGCTTTGTACCAGAAAACGTTTTTGTTCTAGCAAGGAGCAAATGATCGAAAAACCGGAGTTTACTGGAGTAAATGAGGGTTTTAAGAGCCTTTTCAACGCAGCGGGGGCGGAGAATATGAATCGTGCACAGCGCTCTGGCAATCTCATCGGTTAGCGCTTCCCATCGTAAGAGACACCAACAGAGAATGATACTTGGGCGATAAAAGCTTCCAGCTGGGTTCTGCGCTCTTCTAGGGCGAAGACGGCAATATTGATCAGGTGTGCCTCAGTCTCTTCTATGGCATCGGCTATTTTAGGTTGCAAGGCGTTAATTTTTCCATTGAGACGGCCTATTTTGCCATCAAATGTACGGGCGTGAGTAACGGCATCTTGAGCCAGTGTCGTGAGTGCCTGGTGTCGTTGTGTAGTTTGTGAAACTGTGTTGACAACCTCATCAAGATCCAATTTTGCTTTGCGCAGACGTGAGCTGAATTTGCTGTGAATGTCCCAGAGAATCTGCCGTTCCAGCAGACTGAGTTGGCGGCGTTGTTGCTGGGCTTTGGGGTTATTGCTGGCACCGAGTTCCAGAGAGGCTTTCAGCTCAACGACTCTGGCCAGTTGTCGCAGCTCCTTGCTGCTGGCGAGCGCCATGGCGTCGCGATTGGCCTCAATTGCGGCCAGCTGCGCCATGAATTGCGTGCGGGTATCCTTGAGCTCTTGGGCGGTTTTTGTAAACTGCTGCTGGCTAAATTCTTTGGCGCGATTCAAGAGGTTATCTATCCAGTAGTGGTTAGTATCATCAAATGTCGCCAGGTCACGACGCCATTCGGTGAGTCTGTTTTGCAGGTAACGGAGGTCACGGTAGTTTTTCAGCGCCTCTTGGTAATCATGGCGCGCCAACATCTGGGTAAAGTAGTAGCTTTCGCTGCTTTTGGGTAGGGTATAGACATCTCCATTCCAACCTTTTTCACCTTCACTGATATCGGTTAGCAGTTTGTCGAAAAAAGCACCTTTGATTACAGATTGGATGGTGCTTTCAATGCTTTTAATTTCATGGTTGAACGCCTCTAGGGCAAGGTTGTAGAGGTCAGCTGAGCGTGTGAAACTTTCATTTTTTGCCAGCGTAAAGGGGACTGCAATCATCGCTTCCTGCACGTTTGGATCTGAGGTGTTACGGGTGGTTAGTTCCGACCAGGCAACCAGTGCAGGTTCATATTGATCGAGGGCGTAGTGTGCCCAGCCCAGCCCAAGCAACGCCTCATTGGACTCGACTCCAAAGAGGTGAACCTTTTCGAAATAGCTGATGGCTTTTTCAGGGTTCTCTTCTTCGAGAAGCTGATAATAGCCAAGGTAGATGTTTGCTCTGTCACGCAGATACTTCTCTTGCTCTGTGCGGAACTCTATTTCGGAGACTTGTTGCAGAGCGGCTAGAGCCTCTTCCATCTCTTCATTTTGCACTAGGCTGACGGCACTATTGAAACGTGCAAAAGGGACTGCGCCGGTATTGCCTTTTATCTGCCCAAGCACCTTGCTGGCGGGTGAAAACTCGCCCCTATCCATGAGCAGTAGCGCCATGAATAGCTGCAAGTCCTGCTCAAGCTCCCAAGGAAGGGCACCGGTAATTTGTGACAAGGCACTCTCAGCCATGGCGAAATAGCCACGTTGATAGCGTATTTTGGCAATATAGAACCAGATGTGGTTGCTGATGTCTTTGTTTACATTGCCCCGTTTTTGTAGCGTAACCATGTCGCTGGCCGCTTCACGGTGCAGCCCGTATGAGAGGTTGAGCATGGTAAGTGCCAGCTCGGCCTCCTCTTTTTGTAGCTTGACCCGGCCCAGTTGCTGGTCGGCAGAGAGCTGGATAATGCCACTGAAATTCTGATCTTGGTAGAGGTGAAAGAGCGCATCACCCAGAATAGGGTCTTTGACGTTTTTCCATTTCACCTCGGTGCCGGCACTCAATGTGCTGCAGTAACAGAGGCCAATGAAGGTCAGGCTGATAAATCGGTTAACAGTGGTCATAATAAAAACAGCCGATTAG
>JALSJH010000054.1 GCA_026989455.1 Chromatiales bacterium
TAGCTCCACTGTTTCACGTTAATTGTCGGCTCTTTTGCTCTGCCAGACTTGCCGAGCTGCTTTCCGCTGATATTGAGTTCGATAAAGATCGGTTTATCACTCTTCTCGAATTCATGGGTATTGGTTAGCCGCGTCATGCGAGAGCCAACTTTGCCCATATAAGTAATGCTAAGGGTGTGTTTGCCCGTTTTCAAATTACCCTTGTGTAACTGGTGGACGGCTCCATTGGCTAGTGCATTTAGCTCACTGACATCATACATGTAGTTATTAACCACATTGCCATCCAGCTTAACGATGACGGTGATTAATTTATAGCTCTCATCGGTATCCATGGAGAGGTAGAGTCCGTACTGGGTGCTGGCTGGGAAGAGCAGCTCCTCTTCCAGTATCGCAATCTCTTTGCCGAGCTCTACCGCAGAGCGTTTGAGGTTTTGGATTCGATTATCCAAGCTTTTAAACTGTTCTTGGGTATCAAGCGTTTCTTCTGCCCAGCAGAGGCTGACAGAGAGCGATAGAATTAAGGCGAAAATAAGCTGTTTATAATTCACGTTCAATACCCCTGATACGATTAAAAAGTGATGCGCAGGCCGATGTGGCCATTGTCATCCAGTTCAAGCGAACGGCTTTGGTCGTCGATGTCAAACTTGCGGTAGCCGATATAGACATCAGCCTGGGGTAGCAGTGAGTACTCAATGGCAAATCCGTATTCGCTGAGTCGATCACTATCCATATAGCTGGTAATGCTGGGCGCGTGGTGCCCGTGAATAACAAAATTGACACGCTTCAGTTGGGGTGCGCGGTAGCTGATGATCCCGCCCAGCGCAAGTGCAAGGCCATCATGATCGGTCAGGTGAGAGTAGTAGGCTTGAAACCCAACCCCAATTTGTAACCCCGGAGTTTTGCTGCCCACTACATCAATCATATGCAGGCCAGCGCTGACAACACTATCGTTTTCAGTGTTGTAAAACAGGCTGGTATTCATGAGGGTGCGCCCCTCTGAAAAACCACCCACAAAAGAGCTGAGTGCAAAGCGCGCACTCTCATCACTAAGGGCGACATCGACGGTGGCTGCTTGGGCGTGCCCTGAAACAACACAAACAATTGCAGCGGCTAGAGCGCGCAGTTTCATAATGATACCTATATAGTATAAAGACGGCCCTGTAGTCGGTTCTACTGTCATTAGGGGTCGTTAAAAAGATGTTATCTTGAATGCTGATGCAGAATAAATCAAGTGCGGATAGGCTGAATAACTAAAAGCCCAGCATTTAACTGGGCTTTGGTGTGATTAATTACTTAATCTTCGCTTCTTTGTAGACAACATGACGACGAATGGTTGGGTCGTATTTGTTGCACTCCATCTTTTCAGGGTTGTTGCGCTTATTTTTGGTCGTAGTGTAGAAGTGACCGGTACCCGCGCTTGAAACTAAACGAATTTTTTCGCGTACAGACTTAGCCATGGTTAGCTCCTTATACTTTTATGCCGCGTGAGCGGATATCTTTTAGTACTGAGTCAATACCATTCTTGTCGATAATACGCATACCTTTGGTTGAGGTGCGTAGACGAACCCAGCGGTTCTCACTGCTAACCCAAAAGCGATGCAATTGCAGGTTTGGCAGAAAACGACGGCGAGTTTTATTGTGGGCGTGAGAAACATTGTTTCCCGCCATAGGGCGCTTGCCTGTTACCTGGCATACACGTGACATTGTTGAGCCTCCGAAAAATCTATAATCTGAATATCTGTTCGCCCGGACTGCGGGTCGAGGCGCGAATTTATACCATAGTGATATTGCAATGTACAGTTCGGGTGTAAGATAAATTCTTTTTCCTACCCCTAGCAAGATGCCGTTATAATCCCCGGCATCGATAAAATCATGCCCTAAATTAATCCTGAGTGAGGTTTCCTATGCGTCCTAGTGGCCGTAATCCCGATCAAATGCGCGAAGTCTGTCTGACCCGTCACTATACTAAACATGCCGAAGGTTCGGTGTTGGTGGAGTTTGGTGATACTAAAGTGATCTGCACCGCGTCTATTGAAGAGCGCGTGCCGCGCTGGTTAAAAGGTAAGGGCAAGGGTTGGGTGACAGCAGAATACGGAATGTTGCCTCGCTCTACCGGCTCTCGCATGCAGCGTGAAGCTGCGCGTGGTGGCCAGGGTGGCCGCACCATGGAGATTCAGCGTTTAATTGCTCGTTCACTGCGTGCTGTGGTTGATTTAGAGGCGTTGGGTGAGCGTATTATTACTGTCGATTGCGATGTGATTCAGGCTGACGGTGGTACCCGTACCGCCTCTATTACCGGTGCTTATGTTGCGATGGTTGATGCGATTGATCACTTGATGAAAAACGGTAAGCTGAAGAAATCGCCTATCCATGGGCATGTCGCTTCGGTTTCGGTGGGTATTTTCGAAGGAGTGCCGGTACTGGATCTCGATTACGATGAGGACTCCAATGCAGAAACAGATATGAATGTAGTAATGAATGAGGCGAGCGCTTTCATTGAAGTACAGGGCACAGCAGAGGGGCATGCTTTCCGTAAGGACGAGCTTGATGCGATGTTGGCACTGGCGACGAGCGGGATTGAGCATTTAATTGTTAAGCAAGTAGACGCACTGGGCAGTTGACTATGAGACAGCGCATTGTGTTGGCAACCGGCAACCCGGGGAAGGTTTTCGAGCTGAACGGAGTGCTGGAAAGTTGGGGTGTTGAGGTGATTGCCCAAACTGAGTTTGCAGTGCCTGAAATAGTTGAGAGTGGCCTCACTTTTGTGGAAAATGCCCTGCTCAAAGCGCGTAATGCCGCAAAATGTACCGGCCTGCCGGCGATTGCCGATGACTCTGGGTTGGAGGTCGACGCGCTAAAAGGTGCGCCAGGCATCTACTCGGCCCGCTTTGCTGGCCCAGATGCGGGTGATGCGGATAATAATGCCAAGTTGCTGCTTGAGCTTGAAGGTATTGCTGATGCGCAGCGCACGGCGCGATTTCAGTGTGTTCTGGTCTATTTGCGCCATGAACATGACCCCGTGCCCCTTATCTGCCAAGGCAGTTGGGAGGGGGCGATTCTCCACGCCCCACAAGGTGAGAACGGCTTTGGTTACGACCCTCTTTTTTACATAAAGGCGTTAGGGTGCAGTGCAGCTGAGTTATCTGCGGAGCAGAAAAACAAGCTCAGCCATCGTGGTCAGGCGCTACGTCAATTGACGGGCATCCTACCTAAGCTAAGGTCGCACTTAAGTGCTGAATAAATCTGAATTTAGGCTGCTTGAGGGTGCTCTAATCAAGTCATGAATCTTTTATGCTGGCTGAAATTGCCCTCATTTATCTCGAACTAACCACTCTACTTTTGGGTATCACAATACAGAATGTTTAATTTCACCACCCTTCCCCCGCTCTCCCTCTATATACATATCCCTTGGTGTGTCAAAAAGTGCCCCTATTGTGACTTCAACTCCCACGAAATGGGCGCGGGTCTGCTGCAAGGCGATTACATAGCGGCGCTGCTCAGTGATTTGGAGCAGGAGCTGCCACGGATCTGGGGGCGTAAAGTGGTCTCGATCTTTATCGGTGGCGGCACGCCCAGTCTCTTCTCACCCGAGTCGTTGGATCAGCTGCTGTCGGGAGTGCGAGCACGGGTGAATCTGCTGGCTGATTGTGAAATCACCCTAGAGGCGAACCCCGGTACCGTTGAGGCGGGTAAGTTTGCCGAGTTTCGCAGCGCGGGTATTAACCGGCTCTCCATTGGCATTCAAAGCTTTAATGATGAACTGTTGCGTCGCCTCGGGCGCATTCATGGTCGCAGAGAAGCGATATCGGCAGCTGAGCAGGCCCATGATGCGGGCTTTGATAGCTTTAATTTCGACCTGATGTTTGGCTTGCCGGGGCAAAATATCAAAATGGCCGCAGAAGATATTGCAACCGCGATTGACCTCGAGCCAGCACATCTCTCATATTATCAGCTGACCCTGGAGCCAAACACGCTCTTTCATCACCAGCCTCCGGTACTGCCGGTAGATGATGCGATCTGGGCGATGCAACAACAAGGCCAGCAGGCCTTGGCACAAGGAGGCTTTGGCCAATATGAGGTGTCGGCTTATGCGCAAAACGGTATGCAGTGTCGCCATAACAGTAACTATTGGCAGTTTGGTGATTACCTGGGTATTGGTGCCGGTGCCCATGCTAAAATTTCTGATGCAAACCAGCAAAATATCACTCGAAGCTGGAAAATAAAACAGCCGGCAATGTACCTAGGCGTTGCCAGCTCGCCTGCAGTACTGGGTGGCGAGCGAGTGCTTAAACGGGCGGATGTTGGCGTAGAGTTTATGATGAATGCGCTGCGCCTTAAGGGCGGGTTTAATACCGAGCTGTTCGCACAGCACACCGGCTTACCCATCACGCAGGTTGAGGAAGTGCTCAAACGACTGGAGAAAAAAGAGTTGATTGAGTGGGGTCTAAATACTATAAAAACTACCGAGCGCGGCTGGCGGTATCTGGATAGTGTCGTTGAAGAGTTTCTTGAATAAGATGAATGATGATAGCGATACAAGTGGAATAATCGAGGTGTCTCACCCGGGATTCTGGTAGGAGCAAGCTTTAGCTTGCGATAAGTCTTGCGGAAAACCCTCGTTCCGTGAATTTATCTATAAAACCGACACGCCTCGTGGCCTTCGCGCAAATTCATGAAATATTTGGTTAGCACCTTGAGTACGAAAATAACGAAGAGTTGAGTGATACGCTGAATAGATAATTGGACTCCATGTTTTTTATAGTAATGGTGCGTGAAATGCACCCTACCAGGCTGAAACCCGGGGTGGGTGTCTTGGGTGATGTTACCCCATACATCATAGTCGATGCGTTGGGCAATAGT
>JALSJH010000055.1 GCA_026989455.1 Chromatiales bacterium
TGGAGTGGGGGGGTGGTTTTGCCGTTAATCAGTAGTGTTTTTTGTGTGGTTTGTGGGGCCGCTTTTACCGGATGAAATTGAATATCTTCATTGTAGATAAAAGGCTTCTCAGTGGATGAAAAGAGCTGATTTACGGCGGCGATTAAGGGGGGCGTGGAGCGCCAGTTGGTGTCGAGGGTGTAGTGGTGCTGGCTATCGCGGCGTGCCTGCATGTAGGTGAAGATGTCGGCACCACGAAAGCTGTAGATCGCCTGTTTTGGGTCACCGATCATATAGAGACCGCAGGTGGGTTGCTGGTGATAAAGGGTGTGGAAAATGGTGTATTGCACCGGGTCGGTATCTTGAAACTCATCAATCATCGCAAGGGGGTATTGCTGGCGAATGCGAGCGGCTAACACCCCTTCAGCATCATTTTTTAGCGCATTGTATAGGTCTGTTAGCAGGTCGTTGGTGGAGATTACATTGTGAGCGGCTTTACGCTCAACCAAGGTGTCACGGCTGTATTGAATAAACTGCTGCATGATCAGGCTGCGGCGTAGTTGGTCTGTTTTTTTCCACATCTCAACCAGCTCGTCATTAAGCTCAAAAAAGGGGTGTTGTAAGGGTGGCTGCCCCTTTTTCATCGAGGTGTTTATTTTGCTGGCGGTGAGCAACTCAATTTTTTCCGGTAGTGAGCGGGGGTGGGGTGAGGCACAAAATTGCGCCATTGCGGGGAAGAGCTTTTCAAGGGTGGTTACGCGGTATCTACTGCGGTTTAACCCTTTGTTTTGGGTCAGCAGTGGGCGAAGCACTTCACCCTCGCTATTCCATCGCTGTTGTACCTGCTCAATCAGTTGGCTACGTCGGTTCCATAGGGTTTCAAGTTGGCTCTCTGTCACCGATGGAATGACGGTTAATTCATGTCGGTTAAGGGCGCTGCGTAGCTCTTCCAGAAGTGTTGATGGCCCCGCTTTCCACTGTTTGGCGACCCAGGCGGCATCTGCTTCATCGAAGGCATAGAAGTGGCTGCGCCAAAAATCCTCTGCAATTTCACGCAGGTAGTCGATTTCGTCGGTTATCAGCTCGGCATCAAACAGTGAGCCACTCTCAAAGGCGTTTTCGGTGAGCATCCGTTGGCAGAAGCTGTGAATGGTGAAAATTGCCGCTTCATCCATCAGGGTGAGGGCATCTTTTAGCTGTTGTGCGGCGGTTTTGTGGTCATCCAGTTGAGAGAGAATACCGCGCAGTGCCGGGTCGGCGGCTTGATCGCTGCCTTGTAGTTGTTGCAGTGCTTCTCGAATACGCTGGCGAATTCGACCACGTAACTCTTCGGTGGCCGCTTTGGTGAAGGTGACTACCAAAATCTGTTTTACCGAAAGGGTGCGCTGCAATAGCAGGCGCAGATAGAGCGTGGCGATGGTGTAGGTTTTGCCGGTGCCCGCAGAGGCTTCAATGAGCCGCACGCCATCTAGCGGTAATGTGTTGAGGTCAAGTGGTTGCATGCTCACTGTTCAGACTCCTCGGCAGCAAACAGGGGTTGGTAGATCGCCGCTGCCAGTGCCATGAAGTCGGGGTTGAGGGGCGATTGATTGCGCAATATTAACTGTAGGTACGGATCTTCACCCTCACCTCGGCTGAACTTGGAACCCAAAAAGGTTTTCTCTGCTCTGCTCAGTGCTTGGTTAATTGTTTTTTCTTCTTTGATGAGTTGCGCATAGTCGAACGAGCTTTGCGGGTAAAACGGCAGGGGTTGATGCAGCCCTTGCCAGTAGTACTCTAGTAGCTGTTGCAGTTGTGGCAGGGCATTTTTTACGGGCGCAAAACAGAATCCGCCATCTTCAGCAAAGTGGCGGCTTCGGCACGCCACACCGTGGGGTTTGAGTGCGCAGAGTGCGAGATGGTTGAGCCACAGTGCCATTCGGTCGTTGGCTTTTATTTTGGTGTATCGGTAGCTCTGCTGCCCATCATGGCTGATGTTTTTTAACCAGCCGTGCAGCTGGAAATTGCCCACGGTGAGATCCAGCTCGAGGGGTTCCAGTGGCGGCTGTAATTGCTCTTTTAGCTGCTCGGCAAAGATAACAGCTGCGGCTTGCTGGTCGCTATAGCAGACATCGGCAAAGGCCGCTGCGGGTAGTTCACCTTTCGCTTTTAGCCGCTCACGGTACTGGTCGAGATCTTTCGCTTCCAGCTGTTGCTCTAACAACTGCTGTTTGAGTTGATAGATCTGTAGGCTGTCGAGGGTGAAGGGTTCGCTGTCGAGCAGTGTCTCTTCTAGCTGATCGAGCTGAATGCCGAAGCGTTGTTGCAGGAAATAGCGAGCAGGGGCTTTGAAAAAGCGGATCAGTTGATTCAGGTCAATGCGGCGCAGTGCCTCTTCAGCCGGGGGCAGTGGCGCTTCTGAAAAGGGTAGGGCGGCTCTCTGCTGTTGCAGAACATTGGCGGCCTCTGACCACATTTTATCGTAACTAAAAAGTGACTGATCACCTTGGAAATAGCGCGGGCTGAAGGGTTGCAAGGGGTGCTCTGTGAGCAGCTCTTTTAATATCGGTTGTCCGCTGTCGGTTATAAACCCTTGCTCGATGTAATCTTGTAGTTCGCAAACCAGAACGGATGGCAACATCGGCGCATTGTCGTGAATTGAGCGGCCAATATAGCTGATATAGAGCATCTGCCTGGCGGAGAGCAGCGCCTCCAGAAACAGGTAGCGGTCATCATCACGCCGCGAGCGATCACCGGGGCGTGGTGTGTCGACCATCAGGTCAAAGCCGAGCGGCGGGCGGGTGCGTGGGTAGCTGCGGTCATTCATCCCCACCATGCAGACTACCTTGAAGGGTAAGCTACGCATCGGCATCATGGCGCAAAAACTCACTTGCCCCGCCAGAAATCGGTGCGGTGAGGCGGGGGAGAGCAGGTGGCCTTTTATATAATCTTGCACCACTTCCAGTGGGATTTTCTGCTCATATCCTGCCGCTTCAGTGTGTAGGCTGAGGTCGTGTATTACCTCTCTTAGAAGCTGTATCGCCTGCTCCTCATCTTCACCTTTGATCTCAAAGCGTGACAACATCTGATTGATGAGTTGTTGCCATTCGTCCGGTGTGCGGGGGCGGCCAAGACGTTGGCGCAGTGTTGCCAGGTCATCTAAAAAGCGCTGTAATTTGCCGAGCCACTGCGCCTCCATGCCCTCAATATGGGGGTAGGGGAGCGCGCCTTCGTAAAGCGCCTCTTCAGCGGGCATGGCATAGCCGAGCATTAGCCGTTGTAGGCCAAACTTCCAGGAGAAGTGCTCATCATCGGGTTGCCCCCGTTCGCGGCGTGACTCACTATCTACTCCCCAGCGGATGCCACTCTCCCTAACCCATTGGCGAATGCGTTGCAGCGCCTGCTGATCCAGCCCGTAGTAACGGGATACCGAAGGCACCTCTAACAGTGCGATGGTTTCACTGGCATTCATGCGGGCTACGGGTAGTTGCAGTAGTTGCATAAAGGCGTGTAGTACGGGGTGTTCTGCCTGTGCTGAGCGATCGGCAATCGACCAGGGGATTATTCGCTCACCACGCGCGGTACCAAATACGGCTTCAATATAGGGTGCGTAGGTGTCAATCTCCGGGGTCATGACGATGATGTCGCGGGGTTGCAGTTCGGGGTCTTGTTCAAACATCTGTAGGAGTTGATCATAGAGTACCTGCACTTCACGCATCGGGCTATGACAGCTATGGAGTGTTAGGGAGTGATCTTGTCGCGCCACCGGGGAGGGGGTGTAATCGCCTTGCCCGCGCTCCAGTAGCTGTAAAATATCTGATTGGATGGACTCCAGTAGCGTGTTTTCATCCAGATAGACGCTACAGTCATGGTCTTCGACGGTGTATTGCGCTTGGTGGATCAAGCGTTGGAAGTCTCGCCCCTGTTTGCCCATGGAGGCGAGCAGCGAGTTGCCCACTTCATACATTTCAGAGCAGTCTGGTTTGCCCTGTTCTTGCCATAGTTGACGTAGTCTGGCGACGGTTTTGGGGGCGCTGATATCCTCCCAGAAGGCCAGGCAGGGGTTGAGTGTGAAGAGGTGAACGTCGATCTTTTTGGCCACAGCTGCCAACACGTCAAGATAGCTGGGTGGCAGGTTGTTAATGCCAAAGACCATTAAGCGTTGTGGCAATTTTTGTGGGTCGATTTTGTCCTGCGCGGCTAATTGCATAAATTGCTGGTGCAGACTGGCACGGTGAGCCGGGGGGGTGTCACCCAGCACCGCTCGCCAAAGGCGGGACTGCCAGGGCTGTTTTTCACAGCCATCATTTTTACCCTGTTGCCAGGCGTGGATCCATTCGGGGCGGTAGATCAGGTACTGCTCAAAGGTGTCTGCGATGTAGCGACACAGTTGGTACTGTTTGAGCTGCTCGCGGCCAGATTTTAAGTAGTGCTTGAGTGGTATGAATTCGGCTTCATCGAGCAGCGTGGGTAGGCAATCCATTAATCGCCATGTGAGCGTCGAGCGATCAAAAAGGGAGCTTTCCGGTACACCCTCAAGCTGGCTGCGGTACAATTTCCAGATGTAGCTAGCGGGCAGTGGATAGTCACAATTGGCGCTGATCCCTTGCACTTGTGCCAGTTGCATCGAGAGCCAGCGCGCCATCCCTTGATGCTGGGTGACAATCACTTCAGGAGCTAGCACCGAGTGCAGTGGCTCTACTTGTATAGTGGCGGCCATGTAGGCGGCAAGGTGTTCTAGGCGGTTGCTGTGGTAGACCTTTAGCATGGGGTTATTATAATTTTTTGTTCAGGGAGTGTCAGTTTACATTGTCGGAAAATGAATGTGCTGGTTTATGGGTTCTGAAAGCGATTAAATGTGGCTTTAGCTTCGTATGTAAAGCCCGATGTATACTTTCTATAGTCGATGAGATCTTTGCGCCCATGAGGTATGTAACGATCTCAATGAGTTAACTAAACGGGTAGGCTCTGCCCGATTAAAAAGATAGGCCATAAAATGAATCTGCACGAATATCAAGCCAAAGCACTTTTCGCCCAGTATGGGGTTAGGGTGCCGAATAACACGGTAGTGAGTAATCTGGAGGAGGCTGAATCGGCACTGGACTCAATTACCACAATGCCTTGGGTTATCAAGGCGCAGGTGCATGCTGGTGGGCGGGGTAAGTCGGGTGGTGTCAAGCTGACCAGTGATCGTGCTGAGGCGCTTGAAATTATCAATAATATGCTCGGCTCGCGTCTGGTAACTTATCAGACAACATCGGAGGGGCAGCCTATTAACCAGGTGTTGATTGAGGAGCCAAGCCGTATTGAGCGCGAGCTCTATCTTGGTGCGGTGCTGGATCGTGCTTCTCGCCGGATCACCTTCATGGCATCCACGGAAGGGGGGGTTGAGATTGAGAAAGTGGCGGCAGCAACACCGGAAAAAATCCTTAAAGCATCTATTGATCCGCTGGTTGGCTTGCAGCCCTATCAGGTGAGAGATATCGCCTTTGCGCTAGGGCTGAAAGGGGATCAGATCAAACAATTTGGTAAAATTATGGGGGGGCTTGCCACTATATTTGAGGAGAAAGATCTCAGTTTGTTGGAGATTAATCCACTGGTTGTTACCGAAGAGGGTGATCTGATCTGTCTGGATGGCAAGGTTAATATTGATGACTCGGCCCTCTATCGCCAGCCCGATATAAAGGCGCTGCGCGATGTTAGCCAGGAAGATGCTCGGGAGGTGCGCGCCACTGAATGGGATCTTAACTATATTTCACTGGACGGTACCATCGGTTGCATGGTGAATGGTGCTGGTTTGGCGATGGCGACTATGGATCTCATCAAGCTACACGGGGGTGACCCGGCCAACTTCCTTGATGTGGGCGGCACGGCGACTAAAGAGCGTGTTGCCGAGGCGTTCAAAATCATTTTATCGGACGATAAGGTGGAAGGGATTCTGGTTAACATCTTCGGTGGAATTGTACGCTGCGACATTATTGCGGAAGGTATTATCGCCGCTGTTGAAGAGGTGGATATTCAAGTGCCGGTGGTGGTGCGGCTGGCGGGTAATAGTGCCCACCGGGGAAGTGAGTTACTCCGTGAAAGCGGCCTGAATATTATCGCTGCGGAAGATCTTGACTCAGCAGCCCAGAAAATCGTCGATGCGGTAGGAGCATAACAGTGAGCATATTGATCAATAAAAATACCAAGGTCATCTGCCAGGGTTTTACCGGCAAGCAGGGTAGCTTTCACTCTGAACAGGCTATCGCCTATGGCACGTTGATGGTGGGGGGGGTGACACCCGGTAAAGGCGGTGCAGAGCATCTGGGTCTACCGGTCTTTAATACGGTTAAGGATGCGGTGGCTGAAACAGAGGCGAGTGCCTCGGTTATCTATGTGCCCGCCCCCTTTTGTCTTGATGCCATACTGGAAGCGACGGATGCGGGGATTGAACTTATTGTTTGTATTACCGAGGGAATACCGGCCCGTGACATGTTAAAGGCGAGCCTGATTGTTAAGGCTGCTGGTGCGCGTTTGGTAGGGCCCAATTGTCCGGGTGTGATTACACCGGGTGAGTGTAAAATTGGCATTATGCCCGGGGATATTCACCAGCCAGGAACGGTCGGTATTGTCTCCCGTTCGGGCACCCTGACCTACGAGGCGGTGGCGCAGACTACCGCTATCGGCTACGGTCAGAGCACCTGTGTGGGTATCGGTGGTGACCCGATTCCTGGTACCACTTTTATCGATTGCTTGGCGCTGTTTCAAAACGACCCAAAGACAGAGTCGATCATTATGGTGGGTGAGATTGGTGGCAGTGCCGAAGAGGAGGCAGCTGAATATATCAAGGATAACGTTACCAAGCCGGTGGTCGGCTACATCGCCGGTGCCACCGCGCCAAAAGGAAAGCGTATGGGTCACGCGGGAGCGATTATTGCGGGTGGTAAGGGAACAGCGGAAGATAAGTTTAAAGCACTGGAGCGGGCGGGTGTCACCACCACCCACTCGCCAGCCGAGTTGGGCAGTACCTTGAAAAAGTTGGTAGAGGGTTAGGGACGCTCTGAGTAGTTACGCTTGAATTAATCCAGCCTTAATCAGAGACTCCCGGTCTGCTCTATGGTTTTTTCAGCTTTGAAAGCGCGGTGGTTTTTTGTCTGTCGATAATGTCACTTAAGATCAGCGCGGTCTCTTGTAATTCCACCATTTTGAGGGCATCAGAGGTGCTCTCATGCTCTTTGCTCTCACCCTCTTCATCCACTTTTTCGTCATCCTCAAGGGGTTTCATCCCTTGTGAAATGCGGAATGTGTTGATGCGCTGGTCGTGACTCTCTTCAAGTTGTTTTCGCTCTTGTTTGCGCTGCTCTTTTAGCAGCGTCACACTCTTTTTATCTTCCATAATATGGCGCTGCTCCGCCTGTGCCAGTAAAAACTCAAAGCCACTATTGGTTGTAATCCGTTGTTGGTGCTGCTGAATGACATCATTCAATTGAAAGCCAGCTTGGCGGTAGGGTGTGAACTTGGCCGGTTCAATGGTGGCCCAGGGGAGGGCGTTATCATATGAGCGCTCACCCTGTTTGGCATTCTGTTCGGCGGTTGGAAATTGAATGTCGGGTATCACGCCGCGGTGCTGGGTGCTGTCGCCATTAACGCGAAAAAATTGTGCCATGGTAAGCTTTAATTGTCCCAGTCCCAGCTCTTTAGAGCGAACATAGCGATTAAGGTCAACCATGGTTTGCACGGTGCCTTTTCCATAGGTTGGCTCGCCGATAATGACCCCACGATCATAGTCTTGAATCGCCCCGGCAAATATCTCTGAAGCGGAGGCGCTGTAGCGATTAACCAATACCGCCAGCGGGCCAAGATAGGCGATGAGGGGATCGGTATCATCATCTGATTTTATCTTCCCCTTGCCATCACGAATCTGTACCACGGGGCCTTTTTTGATGAAGAGCCCGGTCAGGGCGACGGCCTCTGGTAATGAGCCACCCCCATTATTGCGCAGGTCGATGATTAACCCATCAATACCCTGTTGTTGAAGCGCTTCGATAAGTGCCAGTGTGTCGCGGGTGGTGCTGCGGTAGTCATCGTCGCCACGGCGGTAACCCTCAAAATCCATATAGAAGGTTGGGATCGAAATGACGCCGATCTTTTTTCCGCTATCGCCGGGTAGTTCAATGATCGATTTTTTCGCTTGCTGCTCTTCCAGTTTGATCTTGTTCCTTTTCAGGGTGATCGTCCTGCTTGGGCCATCTAGGCCGCTCTCTTTTGGCAGTAGTTGCAGTCGAACAATGCTATCTTTGGGGCCACGAATAAGGTCGACCACATCATCCAGACGCCAGCCAACTACATCCTCCATTTCACCCTGTTCACCCTGCGCAACACCAGTAATACGATCCTTGGCATGTATTTGCTGGCTTAGGTCAGCTGGGCCACCGGGAATGATTTTTTGTACCGTGGTCATCTCATCGGCGGTGCGTAAAACAGCACCAATTCCTTCAAGGGAGAGGCTCATGTTGATTTTAAAATTCTCAGAATTACGCGGTGAAAAATAGCCAGTGTGTGGCTCAATGCTGCGTAAGTAGGCGTTGATGAAATACTCATACGCATCTTCGGCCTGGGTTTGTGTGACGTGTGTTTTGATGCGCTGATAGCGTTTGTGCAGCACCTCTTGAATATCGTCAGGCTCTTTGTTGGCTAGCATGAGATTGAGCACATCATTCTTCACCCGTTTACGCCAAATTTCATCCAGTGCCGTACTATCAACAGCCCATGATGATTCACTGCGATCCAGTGTCAGCGCTTCATCGATGGTAAAGTCGAAGGTTTGTGGCAGGCGTGACAGGGCGTAATCAGCGCGTTCAATACGGCGCTGGCTATAGCGCTGGAAAATGTCGAAGGCAGGAGATAGGTCACCTCTTTTCAGCGCATCATCCAGTGTGGTCTGATAGCGCTCAAAACTGTTGATATCCTGCTGGGTAAAAAAGCTGCGGTTGGGATCAAGGGTGGTCAGGTATTTTTCTAGGATAAGCTTCGACTGCTGGTTAGTCAGCTCGGTCTGTTTATAGTGATAGTCATTGATAAACTGGGTAATCAGTCGGGTTGATATGGTGTGCTGTGGTAGCGGCTCTAGTGGTGTTGATGAAGCAGGTAGTGCTGCAAGCAGAGGTGTTGCGATGCTGAGAAACAGCAGCCCAATCAGATAGTTTTTTAACATCGGTAGTACCCGTTACATCATTAGTTGGCCCATTATAGAGCATAATGGGGCGGCGGTGTATTATCGCCGCTGATAATGTCGCTGCCAAAACTGGGCGCGCACTTCATCTTTTGCTTGCCCGTACAAGCCATCTTTAAAGGTCCTATAGAGCGCCCACTGTGCCGGTTTATGGTTGGCTATGGCTGCCTTTTCGATCCATTGCAGGCCGCCCTCCTCACTCTTTTTGATGCCTTCACCCGCGAGCAGTAGCATGCCGAGGGCAAGTTGGGCGCGTGGCCGTTGCTGCCTAGCCGCCATGCTGAGCCAGAGTGCTGCTTTTTTTAGGTTTTGTGCTTCTCCCTCTCCCTGGATAAGCATCAAACCGTAGCTCTCTTGTGATTTCCCATCACCCTGTTGTGCGGCAAGTGACCAGTAGTGGGCGGCTTGTGACCAGTCCGCTTTAATGCCGATTGAAAAGTAGAACATGGCGGCAACACTGGTTTGAGCTTTCAGGTGGTCGTTGTCAGCGGCTTTTTTATACCAATCGAGTGCTTGTTGATGGTCTACATTCACTCCCATGCCATGCCGGTACATGACGGCAATGCGGTGCTGTGCATTGGCATCATTCTGTTGGGCGAGCGGGGTGAGTATGGCCAGTGCACGGGTGTACTCCTGTGCTTGGAACGCCTCCATGCCACGGTCAAAATCACTCCCTTGGGCATAGCCTGCCCAGAGTAGGAGGAGTAATAGCCAATAATGCATGTAATTTAACCGTCTTTGTTAATGCGGTTAAATTCAGTATGGCTACATTTGGGGCAAGGGGGGATACGCCCTGTTTTATGGAAATGAAGCTCCTCTCCGCAATTTAAGCACTGGAGCGTACCGATACCGGCGATCTGCCCAGTGTGCCACCCTTGAGCATCTGCCTGCATGGCGATTTGATCAAGCTCTAGCCGGGTTTTATCAACTACCTGTGAGAACATATCGAGCAATTTATTTTCGATCAGCAGCAGGTCGAGGCGTAGCCAATCCTTTATATCATCACCGTGTTCACCAAGGAAGGTAGCCGCATCGTGGATGTCACGCTGCAGATATTTAGCAATGTCATCCGCCTCTTCACGGGTCAGCTCACCCAGCTCAACGGCTTTCTCTTTGGCATAGCGGGTGGCTTTTTCCAAGTGGGGCTGTGTCTCACGCCCTAGATCACTGATAAACTCTTTGGTGCGTTCCAGCATTTGATCGTAGGCGTGGCTCTGTTTGTCATTATGTTCGCTCATGATGGCCTCTCTTGGTTGTTGATTTTTCTGAATAAGTTTTATCAGCTCACCTTTAGAGCTGCCTTTTCAAGTATAGCCGTTTCTTGCCGGGGCTACAGCTTCCTTAGGGAAGCTCTGATCAAGTCATGAATGTTGTATGCTGGCTGAAATCGCCCTCATTTATCCTGAAAACCACACCAATAGAGCGACTATTGCTACGCATTTCGGAACAAATGAGAACAATTTCTTCTCAGCCTAGATTCATCCAGACTTAATCAGAGATTCCCTAGGTTACTACACTGCTGCCGCCAAAAATCGAGCGCGTGTTGTGCCAGTGGGTAGGGGATCGTTGTAGGTGCCCGCTCATCCTCATCATACAGGGATTCAATGAGAATGCCTTGTTGATCACAGCGATAGTGGTAGAGATTGCCAGCGCTACACCCTTGTTGCTGTTCGATGGCTTGTTGTAGTGCCGATATCTGGCTGGGGGCGCACTGCACATCCATACATAAAAAGGAGTAGAGCTGTTGGTGAATGGGGCTGTGCTCATCAAAGTCTGGCCAAGGGTGTGGTGACATTGGAGTGACCCTGCTATTGGTAGATTGGAAAGGCGGTATTGATGCGTTGCGGGTTGTCTCGGAGTTGGGCAGAGGCAATCAGATAACGGCTTCCATCGAGACTATTGCAAAATTTAGAGTCACTTGTGTCGGGATTGCTCGGGCCACAGCTGGCCCAGCCGGGTGAGGCGCATTTACCCTGCTGTTGCTGGATAGAGTAGACAATGGAGTGTTTTATCTGCTCCGCATTACAGTGATTGGGAAACATTGATGAAAAGCCTTTGCGGTGTTGCCCCTCAAACATCAATTGAATGTTGCGCAGGGTGTAGACACCTTGCAGATTGGGCTTGTCGGCCAGATCGGCATCGCGGTAGCTGCTGGGCGGGTGGCCATTAGGCATGGCATGGAAGCCGACAACGCGCCCTTTGCGGTTGAGCTCTCCACAGAAGATATGTTGTAGGTTGAGCTGAACGCCCTCAATGGGTTTGCTCCAGTGGGGAAGGGTGCTGCAATCAATGCCTTCAAAAGCGGGGGGTGGGGAAGCGGTGCCCAGTTGCGAATCGCTACAAGCACTTAACAGTAGGATGGCAGCAAGTATTAGGAGGCTGTTTTTCATTCTTACCCTGTATGAAGCACCCTGCCCGCAAAACGAGCGGGCAGGATGCTGTTATCAGACTTTTACACTATCACGCCGGGTTGTCATCAGCCTTTTTGCTTGCTTCAGTTTTTGGCTGTTCGGCAGCAGGCGTTTGTGTTGCTGCTTCGGCTGTGCGGTTAGTTTGCGAATCCATTGCCGTGTTAACTGGCTTTTCAGCGGCGGGTTTTTCACGGGTTAGCGGTTTTTTAGCTTGGCTGCTCTCTTGAGCTTGCTGTGCTTTTTCTGCTGCGCGTTTAGCCACAGTGCTGGGTGAAAGCGGCGCTGGATCAGGCTTTATGAACTTGGGTTTCTGTGGTTTTTCACTGCTGGGTTTCTCCTTTTCTTGAGCAGGAGGTGTTTTATTGTCAGCTTTAATTGCCGCAGCTGCAGGCTTAACTTCCTCAGGAGCCGGTTTGGCTGGTGCCGCTGCAGGCTTAACTTCTTCCTTGGGGGCAGGCTTAGCGGGTGCAGCTGTAGGCTTAACTTCTGCGGGTGCAGGTTGTTGCACTGGCTTCTGTTCAATAGTGGCCTCAGTGGTGGGTGACTCGACACTAACCGGTGTTGCGGCTGCGCGATTTTCGGCGGCTTTTGGCTGCTCGGTGTTGCTCGCTTCACTGCGACTAAGTAGCGCTCTGGTTGCGTCAGGGTTGTTGTCACGGCGCGGACGGCGCATGCGTGGTGCGCTATCTACATTTGATTGCGCCTGCTGACTCTCCGAGCTTTGTGGAGATTGTGCGCTGTTTTCAGTTTGTGGCTGATCACTGCTTTGTGATCCATTGCGGCTGCGACTGCGGTTTCGGTTGCGATTACGGCTGCGATTACGATGCTCACTTTTCGGGCGACTATTTTCACCGTTCTCTGCACTCTCACTATCCGGAGTATTCTCCGTTGCCTGGTTTGTGGCCTGCTGAGCGTTGTTGTTACGCTGCCGACCCTCTTGGCTGCGCTCACCACGAGGGTTATTGCGACGTGAATCATTACCTTGCTCACGCCCTCGATTGCGTCCACGGTTTTGATTGCTACCGTTGCGCGGGTTGCGGTTGCGCGGGTTGCGGTTGCCACTGCGTTGTGGCGCTGCCGGTTTTTTCTCTTCTTCCACCTCAGTGCCAAACAGGCTAGCCCAGAGGCGTTTGATCAGGCTGGGTTTGCTCGGTTGTGCGGGTTGTGCGGGTTGTGCTTGTTGGGGTACAGGTGTTGCGGGCACTATACTCTTTACCACAGCCTCTTCGGTTTTGGCTTTGGCCCGGGTAGGTTGTGTGGTGACTTCAGGCTCGGCTTCAGTGACCATCTGGTAACTGCTTTGCTGTGGGTTGGGTTGTGAGCCAACTTCATCCTCTCTGATGCGCTCAATTTCGTAACGCGGGGTCTCCATGTGGCGATTTGGGATCAGTACAACCGAAATTTTTTGACGCGCTTCCACATCATGGATAACGGTACGCTTCTCGTTAAGCAGAAAAGTGGCCACTTCTACTGGGAGTTGTGCAACAATTTTGCCGGTATTCTCTTTCATCGCTTCTTCTTCGATGATGCGCAGTACAGAAAGAGCGAGGGATTCGATGTTGCGAATGTGGCCGGTGCCGCTACAGCGTGGGCAGAGTATCTGGCTTGATTCGCCCAGCGAGGGGCGCAGTCGCTGGCGTGACATCTCCAGCAGACCAAAGCGTGAAATGCGTCCGATCTGTACCCGGGCACGATCCATTTTAAGAGCATCTTTAATGCGGCCTTCAACTTCACGCTGATTACGTGAACTGCTCATGTCGATAAAATCGATAACCACCAGCCCACCTAGGTCACGCAATCGCAGTTGACGTGCAATTTCATCGGCAGCTTCAAGGTTGGTGTTGCGAGCGGTCTCCTCGATGTCGCTGCCTTTGGTGGCGCGTGCGGAGTTGATGTCGATAGAGATCAACGCCTCGGTATGGTCGATAACAATCGCGCCACCCGAGGGGAGTCTTACCTCACGTTGAAAGGCGGTCTCGATCTGACTCTCAATTTGGTAACGTGTAAAGAGCGGGGTAGGATCCTGGTAGTGCTTTACCTTGTTGAGGTTGTGCGGCATAACCAGTTGCATAAACTCTCTGGCTTGATTGTAAACGGCCTCAGAGTCGATCAGGATTTCGCTGATATCCTGGCGGAAGTAGTCGCGGATAGCGCGAATAACGATGTTGCTCTCTTGATAGATCAGGAAAGGTGATTTGCGCTGAGTTGCCGCCTCTTCAACGGCTGCCCAGAGTTGTAGCAGGTAGTCGAGATCCCACTGTAGCTCTTCGTGGGATTTGCCAACACCTGCGGTGCGCACGATCATGCCCATGCCACCGGGTAGCTCGAGTGCATTGAGTGCATCGCGTATTTCATTGCGATCTTCGCCAGTGATTCGGCGCGAGACACCGCCTGCACGAGGGTTGTTGGGCATCAGAACCAGATAACGGCCAGCTAAGCTTATGAAAGTAGTGAGTGCCGCGCCTTTGTTGCCACGCTCCTCTTTATCCACTTGAACAACAACTTCTTGCCCCTCTTTGAGAACCTCTTTGATGTTAACGCGGCCACTGGTGTTGGCTCCTTCGGTAAAGTAGCTGCGTGAGATCTCCTTGAGTGGCAAAAAGCCGTGACGCTCTGACCCATAATCAACAAAAGCCGCTTCGAGGCTTGGCTCGATACGGGTAATAGTGCCTTTGTATATATTGGATTTTTTCTGTTCGCGACTGCTGGTTTCAATATCAAGGTCGTAGAGTTTTTGGCCATCTACAAGGGCCACGCGCAACTCTTCAGGTTGAGTTGCGTTAAACAACATTCTTCTCATTATGTCTCTCGTGCGCTCTACCACGCTTCGCATCGGCAGAACTGAAGTATCTATTTTGTTGGCTGGCTGGCGTCATCACCGCTTAAGGGGGAGGCCTGCTGACAGCTGTATACTTTTTAAGTGGGTATTATACCCAGGCTCCGCCTAAATTATCGAAGCGCAAAAGAGCTATTCAATTGAAGTTCACCACTTTGTTTGAGGGAGGGCTTCAGTTCATATAAAGAGACCTGCCTAATGCAGATCTCGAAAAAATATTTTGTCATTTCATTTGCGTGGCAAGGTGGTTACTCACCACTCATAAATTGCCGCCGCATAAACTGTAAAACTTTTATTACGTTTGGGATTATAATGGCTCTTCTTCAGAAACACAGCATTTTTTTGATTCTTTGACGAACTAGTGAGTGAAAATCGTATATATGAGCAGTTCTGTACAGCAAGCGACTATCGATGAAGGTCATGAAGGGCAGCGTATCGATAATTTTTTACTCTCTAGACTTAAAGGTGTTCCCAAAAGTCGTATTTATCGCATTTTGCGCAAGGGAGAGGTGCGCGTTAATAAAAAGCGGATTAAGCCGACCTATCGCCTCCAGATTGGCGATATTGTCCGTATTCCGCCAGTTCGTATGGCAGAAACGGGGGAGGTAATCCGTGCACCCCAGGCTTTTTTAGCCTGCTTGGAGGCGGCGATTCTGTATGAAGATGAGCAGCTGATTGTTATTAATAAACCTTCCGGTTTGGCTGTACATGGTGGTAGTGGTATCAGTGTGGGAGTGATTGAGGGTTTTAGGCAGCTGCGACCTGATGCCCCCTTTCTTGAGCTGGTGCATCGCCTGGATCGGGATACCTCAGGTTGCCTGATGATTGCCAAAAAACGCAGTATGTTGCGCGCTCTCCATGCGCTGTTGCGGGATGGTGAGGTGACTAAAACTTACTGCGCGCTGGTGCGGGGTGGCTGGCATGGTGAAGAGCGCCGAGTCGATGCGCGGTTGCAGAAAAACACCCTGAAATCAGGGGAGCGGCTGGTGCGAGTGCATCCGGATGGCAAGACGGCACTCACTACATTTTATCCCATGAAACGCTACCGTGATGCCACCTTTGTGCAGATAGATCTTGGTACGGGGCGTACTCACCAAATTCGAGTGCATGCTCAGCATATCAAAAAGCCAATTGCCGGTGATGATAAGTATGGTGACCAACAATTTAATGAAAAGATGTTGGGGCGCGGGCTTAAGCGCCTCTTTTTGCATGCACAAGAGTTGCGTTTTATTCACCCGGTGGCTGAGGTAACGCTGGCGGTTCAGGCTCCCTTAAGCGATGAGCTGCAAGCTCTCTTGGATGGTATGAGGTGAATGATGTCTAAACCCTACTCGCTGATTGTTTTTGACTGGGATGGCACTTTGATGGATTCAGAGGCGAAAATCGTCAATGCCATGCAGGCGGCTATCGCTGATGTTGCCATGCCATTTCGCAGTCGTGAACAGATTAAAAATATTATTGGTCTGGGGCTTCAAGAGGCGCTATCTGCACTATTTGCTGATGTGAATGAGCCACAGTCGGCTCAGTTGATTGAGGCGTACCGACATCACTTTTTATTCGCGGATGAGACACCGATGCCGATGTTTGATGGGGTGGTTGGGCTGCTCGAGGCGTTGAATAAACAGGAGTACTGGCTGGCGGTTGCCACAGGAAAGAGTCGCCAAGGGTTGGATCGGGTGCTTGATGGGTGTAATCTGCGCCATTACTTTCATGTCACACGCTGTGCGGATGAGTGTTTCTCCAAGCCCCATCCTCTGATGATGGAGGAGATTATGGCGTTTGTGGGTGTGACACCAAATGAGACATTAATGATAGGTGATAGTGAGTACGATATGCTGATGGCGAAAAATGCGGGTGTGGATGCACTGGCGGTCAGCTATGGCGTACACGAGAAGAGGCGACTTTTGGATTGCGGTGCTCTGGGTTGTCTCGATGATATTCGCGAATTACATGACTGGTTACCGGGTGGAAAACAATGAGTGATGATAAAAAAGATCAAACACCAGGTGATGGTGCAGCAAAAGATGTGTGGACTGAAGGTGAGCCAGTACACGCCTCTGGTAACGAGTCAGATGCTTCAAAACCGAAAAAAGAGCCGGGGGTTGATGAGGCAGAGTGGCAGCGTGACCTGCTGAACCGCTTGGCTTTTTCTGCAGTCAACGAGCAGCGCCGTACCCGCCGTTGGGGTATCTTTTTTAAGTTTTTAGTGTTCGCTTATATCTTCTTTATCCTGTTTTATATCCCGCGAGATTGGGGCGGGGCTGATATTAAACTGGGGGGCGAGCATACCGCGTTGATTGAAATATCAGGTGTGATTGCGGCCGACAGTCCGGCAAGTGCGGATACAGTGGTCGGAGGCTTGAGAGCGGCCTTTAAAGATGAAAACACCGCCGGTATTATCTTGCGTATTAATAGCCCCGGTGGCAGTCCGGTGCAGTCGGGTTACATTTATGATGAAATTAAACGCTTGCGTGCGCTCTATCCGACCATTCCGCTCTATGCGGTGGTGGTGGATGTCTGCGCTTCTGGTGGCTATTACATCGCTGCCGCTGCAGATGAAATTTATGCCGATAAGGCGAGTATGGTTGGCTCGATTGGCGTGGTGATGAACGGTTTCGGTTTCACGGGCGCGATGGATAAGCTGGGTGTGGAGCGTCGACTGCTGACCGCCGGAAGCAGTAAAGGCTTTTTGGATCCCTTTTCGCCACTGAAAACCGACGAGGTGGATCATGTGAAAGGGATGCTGGGCAATATCCATCAGCAGTTTATCGATGCGGTCAAAGATGGCCGTGGTGATCGACTTGCGGACTCCGATAAGATCTTTACAGGGCTTGTCTGGAGTGGTGAGCAAGCGCTTGAGCTGGGTCTCATCGACGCTTTAGGAAGTAGTAGCTATGTGGCCCGTGAGGTGATTGGCGTTGAGCGAATTGTTGACTTCACACCACGCCCAGATTACTTCCAACAGTTTGCTGACCGTATCGGAATGACCATGGCAAACGTGCTATCGAGTCAGATGGGCCTTTCACTCGATTAAGGAAGCTCTGACCAAGTCATGAATGTTTTATGCTTAGCCTAAATTCATCCAGACTTAATCAGAGATTTCTTAAAGCAACCATGACTTGAAGAGAGGTTTATGTCAGTTTACTTTTTTAGGTTTTTATTGATTATTCTACTGTCGGTTTTGTCGGGTTGCTCCTCTTTAGGGCCAGTGGGTGCGCCGGGTTTTGATGAAGAGTTTTCACGCACGATAGTGCCCGGTGAGCAGCTTGAGCACTATGCACCTTGTAATCTTTATGCGGGAACCTATATGGATGGGAAACCATATACTGTTCCCGTTTATGATGGGGTGTTGGTGGTGACGGATCAGCGGATTATTTTCACCCAGTGGGATGAGTCAGAAAAATATTACAAACCATTAATATGGATAAAGTACGGTGATATTAGACGAGTGAAAAAACAGCACGACTCGTTACTTCGTTATGTGGCTGTTGAGGGGCATGATATGAGTAAAAACGCTTATCATATGATGGGGCCGAGTGTGGATCTGGTTTATGAAAAAATCAGGGAATCGATTAAAACGGGTTATCGTCACAGCAACTAACTCTACTTGCTTTGGCGCGCTTTTTTTTCCATCTTTCTCCGCAAATAGGTTCCAGTTAATATTGATGTAGGTAGTGCGACGCCAGCGACAATAAGGGATGAAATTATCCAATAAGGATCCATGTAGCCCGCTTCGGCATAGGCGAGACCGTGGAAGATCAGCAGGGTGTATGTCACGCTTGCAATGTTAGCGGGCCAGTAAGGTTTGATGAAGTAGTGGCAAAACAGACTGCAAATCAGAGCAATGGTTGTGGCGGCAAGCAGGCTGACGAGAAGGGCTGTCATGGATTTCCTTGGGTTTTTCAGGTTTTAGTTAGTTCTCCCTAATCCGCAGATAGAACCACATCATCTCGCGTCTCTATCTGCGGATTAGGGGTTCTATTTTAGCTTGTTTTTTATGTGTATTGGTAGGTGATATTATGTGTGTGAAAATCTCGCAATTCCGCTTGTTAAGTATTGGTTTAAATGTCCGACTAACTGACTAATGCTTGTCTATAGTGTCGTTCTCTCTTCTTTTGATTGTCCCGGATAACCGAGGTCATCCATGCTGAAGCTTGGTGGTAAGTTGATTCTTGGTGTGTTGTTAACCCTGGGAACAATTCTTTCAGTTGGTTTTTATTTTATTCTGGATAAGCAGACGGCAGGCATGCTGGATGAGATACGAGAAAATTCGATCTCTATTTCCAATATTGTCAGTTTGAGTATTGGCGAAATCCTGGGTGAAATTGAGAACCAGCAACATCAGTTGCAATCTCTTTCCGATGAACTGGCTGAGCATCCCGATGTTGAGAGTGTGGTGCTTTTAGGGACGCACCGCCACGTTATTGCCAGTACGCCCCCCCAGCTGACCCAGTTCGAGCCGGACGATGAACTATCTTCTAGGGTGGAAGCTGTTTTCAACGCAGCTCTGCAGCAAGATCTTTTCTCTGAACAGGATGGGGTATTTCGGCGTCTATATCCGGTTGTGGATGAGCATGATGATGAGGTGATTGCGGTGGTGATTGTCTCATTCACCTCGGCGAAATCCAGTGGCAGCGAGGTGGATGTTACTCAAGCTACCCGGGCACGCATGGCGCAAATTTTCCATCACAAGAGGGAGAATAAACTTTTTCTTAATAAGCTGGTAACCCAGGTTCGTGATATTCCAGAGGTGATCACCCTCGAGGTGTATAGCGAACAAATTATGTTGCTACAGTCCTATGCTGATCAGCAGTTAGTTGACCCTGTTACCCTCTCTTCATCGATCAAGCATGTATTTAACTCAGGTGTCGCCCATGAGTCGGGTGGTGATGGCGTTGGCTACTATCAGCGTTTAGAACCGATACTCTTTTTGGGCAGTGATGACGTTATCGGTGTCGTACGCCTCGTTAAGGATATGCAGCCGGCACTGGATAAGGTTAACGAACTCTCTCATACCATGCGCTTGATTGTAGCTACTGTGGCGATCGCAATATTTTTTGTACTTTCATGGTTGATGCAGCGGGTTATTATTCGGCCGATTCGCCTGCTTTCTGAGTCGGCAAAACTTCTTTCAGAAGGGCACTTCAAAAAGGTTAAAGTACCGAAATCCAACGATGAAATTGCACAGCTCGGGCACTCGTTTAATCATATGGTGGATTATCTATTTGACTCCCAGTCAAAGCTGATTAATGCCAAGGAGAATAATGAAAAGATTCTTCGCACCATGGGAGATGCCCTTTTTGTGGTCGGAGTGGATTACCGCATAGAGCACATTAATGATGCCGCGCTGAAACTATTGAATTACACGGCGCGGGATGATGTGATCGGTTTTCCGCTGAGTCTGGTTTGTAGTGATACCCCGGACTGCAAGGGCGAACAGCTCTCATTCCTGATGGAAGATTATGATTTTAATGATCAGGAGAAGTACCTGATAACGCGTACCGGTAGTTTTGTGCCGGTATTACTCTCTTTTTCTCATATTCATGGTGCTGATGGTGAGGTGGATGGTGCGGTCTGTGTCGCTAAGGATATTACCGAGCGCAAGCGCACAGAGCAGGTGTTGCGTGAGGCGCACGTTAAGCTGGAGGCGCGTGTCAAATATCGTACAGAGGAGCTGTTTCAGGAGAAAGAGCGATTGCAGGTAACGCTGCGCTCAATTGCAGAAGCGGTGGTGACCGTAGATACCTTGGGGCAAATCGCCTATTTCAACCCCGCTGCTGAGCGGGTGACTGGCTGGTCCTCTTTTGAGGTTATCGGGCGTGATATGGAGGAGGTGCTGCCGTTTTTTGACGAACAGGGTGAACGGATGGATTCCGGACTGCTTAAAGAGTGTATTGATCAAGGCTATTGTGGCCAACTGAATGTAAACCACAGTATGAACTTACTCAATCGGCGTGATGAGATGGTGGCGATTGAGAGCACCATCGCTCCGATGTTGGATAATTACGGCAATGTGACCGGTATCGTGGTGGTTTTCAGGGATGTGAGTGAAGAGCGCAGATTGCGTAAACAGCTACTACATCAGGCAAACCATGATGCGTTAACCGGGCTTTTCAATCGCTTGGTTTTCGAAAGAAAGCTGGCCGAATCACTGGATCTGGCACGCTCAACCGGTGTTGAGCATGCGGTGCTGTTCCTTGATCTTGACCAGTTTAAAGTGGTTAACGACACCTGTGGCCATGTGGCGGGGGATGCGCTATTGCAGCAGCTAACCTCACTGCTGCGTGAGAAGATGAGGGCGACGGATATGCTCGCTCGTCTCGGTGGGGATGAGTTTGGAGTGATACTCAATAGTTGCTCACTGGATCATGCGAAGAAGATTGCCCTTTTGCTGTTGGGTATTGTGCGGGAGTTCCGTTTTATCTGGGAAGATAAAACATTTGAAATTGGTGTCAGCATTGGCTTGGTGATGCTGGATGAAAATTCAGAGAGTGTGGCATCAATCATGAGTGCAGCGGATATTGCTTGTTATGCGGCTAAGGATGGCGGGCGGAACCGTTACCACCTTTATGAGGCGAGTGATACAGAGCTTAAACAGCGCCATGGTGAAATGCAGTGGGTGACGCTGATTAGCAAAGCGATTTCAGAAGATCGATTTGTCCTGCATCTGCAAAAGATCAAGGCGTTAAAAGAGGGTGGCGAGAGCACACATTATGAGCTGTTGTTGCGCATGGTGGATGATAACGGTGATCTGATTCCTCCGGGTGCTTTTCTACCCGCCGCAGAGCGTTATGGTTTGATTGCCAGTGTTGATCGTTGGGTTATTGAAAAGGGTTTATCTGTTTTAGCAAAATATCTCAAAAAAAATCCGGGAGAAGCGTGTGTCTTCGCGATCAACCTCTCGGGTATGTCGATTGGAGATGATGGTTTTCTTGACTATATTCAGGAGCAGATTGCACGGCACCAGTTACCACACCACTGCATCTGTTTTGAGATCACCGAAACGGCGGCGGTGGCCAATCTGACCCGTGCCCGTGAATTTATCAAAGCGCTGCGTGCTTCTGGCTGTAAGTTCGCGCTGGATGATTTTGGTTGTGGTGTCTCATCCTTCAGCTATCTGAAAAACCTACCAGTGGATTATCTTAAGATTGATGGTCTGTTTGTGCGTGATATGGCGGATGACTCAATTGATTACGCTATGGTTGAGGCGATTAGCAATATTGGCCAGGTCATGGGGCTCAAGACCATTGCAGAGTTTGTTGAGAGCCAGGCTGTTTTAGATTGCTTAATCGCGTTGGAGGTTGATTATGC
>JALSJH010000056.1 GCA_026989455.1 Chromatiales bacterium
ATTAACCGTTCTCTATTCGGTTTATTGACTAAATTTTAGGAGTCTCCATGGGCGTTCATAACAAGCGTAATATTTTATGGTCGGCACTATTACTGAGCAGTGCTGTGGTATTGAGTGGCTGTAACAGTTCATCTGATGACGATGTTGGTGCGGCGGGTACGGCCATTGAGGGTTCTATCTTTGCCGCTCCGGTCAGCGCGGCTTCGATATCTGTCTTTGATTTGAGTGGTAACCGGGTAGCAGGTCCGGTGAGTAGTGGCGCGGATGGTCGTTATCAAATTACCATTCCTGATGCGCACCTTGCTAGTGATCTTAGCTTTGTCAGCAGCGGCGGGACATTTACCGATGAGGCGACGGGTGAGGCTAATGTTAGCGCAGGCCAAATGTCTGTTTATGTTGCGGCGGGCAGCCTTGAGGCTGGTAGTGAAGTACACGCGACACCCTCCTCCACGATTGTGCACCAGCTGGTTGTGCAGCATGGCCAAAGTCATGTAGAGGCGGCGGCGGCTTTTGAAAGTGCCTTTGGTTATCAGCCTGACTTTACTGTGGCACCCACCGATGCAACAGCCCCAGCAGTCGATGCTACCGATGAACAGATGCTGGCGGGACTGCGTGCAGCCAGTTTTAGTCAATTGGCCGAAAATTTGGGAATGAGTGCCGCCGATCAGTTTGCTCTGCTGGAGGCGCTTGCGCTGGACCTTTCAGATGGCGAGCTTGATGGGCAGAGCGTGGCAGGCGCGGTTCCTCTTGGTGAAAATGGTAGTATGAATGTAAGTCCTACTATTCAGCATCAGTTTTCAATGGCCTTTAACCATTTCTATCGGGGCAGAAATGCAACCAATCTGGATCCAACGCAGATTGGCGTTTTACCCTTCTCTGAGATCGCTGGAAGTGCGAGTTACCTCTTTGAATATCAACCGGGCATGATGCCAGCAATGGAGGGGAAGACGAGATTTAAAATTGCGGTGACGGATGCCGACTCTGGGTTGCTCGCACAGAGTGGCTTGAGTTTGACCTTGCAGGCAAAAATGTACATGGCAACAAAGGAGCATATGACTCCTGCAGGTGGTTGTAGTGAATCAGCAGCAGCGGGGGTTTATGATTGTACGATTTATTATCTAATGCCTTCGGCCATGAATGGGATGTCAATGGGCTACTGGGAGTTGATGGTTAGCGTCGATAATAATGAAATGGTCAGTTTTTACCCACCAGTTGGCATGGGCATGAATGGCAACGGTAAGCGTCGCTTAATGGCTCAGGCAACCGGCACTATCGTGGATGAAGCAGGTCTGACGGTACCGACCTATACAGATTTTGTGATGCAAGCAACCACCGCACGAAAGTATTTTCTGTTCAAAGATGATATTTCGGCGGGTTCAGCTTCTGGCCATAAAGTGAGCCTGTTTTTAGCAACTATGGAGAGCATGGCCTCCTTTCCACCGGTCACTACCGGTGCCAGCTTTAACATGAATAGCTTTACAGTAAGTTCAATAGCGGTGGAGTTTTCAGTGGATGGCAACAGTTGGTCAGCTATGTCAGACATGGATGGGGGGTATTGGCGTATTGATGATGTTGCGGGGCTGGTTGATGGCGCTGAAAATACATTTCATGTACGTCTAACCATTAATGGCGAGCAAAAAACCAGTAATGGCAGTGTGCCGGCACTGGATGGTAGTAACGATTACGCTATTTTTACAACGACCCTGAATTAAGGCTTCCAATGGCTAACTTTTCAACTAAGGCTGCCCTCGTTATGATGGCGGCCTTTGGCTTTTCTCAGCCACTCTTTGCCGCATCATGCTGTGGCGGCGGCTCCTCTTCTGCACTGGTTATGCCCAAGTTTGCTACGGGAATGGTTGACCTCTCTTTCTCTATGGAAAGTTATGACGGTTACTGGAACCCGCAAGGGGAGTACACCGAAGACCCTGTGGGTTCTAGCTTGAAGCAGTATCGCTTTAATATTGGCTATGCTCATCGTCTGGGTAAGCGCTGGCAGGCAAGTATCGTCACGCCTTATGTCTGGAATGATAACCAATACAGCGGTGTTTCATCCAAGACCCAAGGGATGGGGGATACCACTATTAACCTTTGGTACGAGGGCTTTGACAACATCACCTGTGTCTGGAAAATTAAAAAGCCGGAGGATTGGATACCCGCTAGCTACTATGGGTTGTCGATGACGCTGCCGACCGGTGTCTCCCCCTACGACAATGTGGAGAACAGCTTTGATATTACCGGCCGAGGTTTTTATCGTGTTGATGCCAATCTGCTGCTGGATAAAACCATCTACCCTTGGAATGCGACATTGGCACTCTCATACGGTAAATATATAGAGCGCCCGGTTAATCGTGAATATGGCCGCTATGTGGCACCGTATGATAAGCAGTTGGGCGATCGTTTTTTAGGCTCGCTCTCCGGAGGGTATACCCAGTTTCTTGATAATATGGATACCCTGAGTTACACCCTCTCTTACGCTTACTTGCAAGAGGGCGAGGGTGAAATTAATGGTATCACAGACACCACCACCGGAATGGAAAAGCAGACGCTATCCGCAACGGCGGCTTATGCCAGCATGGATAGGGATTGGGTCTTTAAGATGACGGTGAGCCATAGCCCGAAACGGGATGGTTTTGGTGAAAGCTTTCCGGTTACCAATGTGGTTACTCTGGGGGTGAGCCATGTTCTTCGTTAAGTTTATGGGCTTGCTTGTGCTGCTGTTGTTAAGCGCCTGTCAGGATGATTTGAACCCATCGGATCAAGATGAGCGGCCTGTGGTTCAGACCGGAATTACGGGCAACCAGGTAGGGCAAATTGCCCCTGATTTTACCGCAGGCTCAACAATCCTGGCCAGCACCTACACACTCCTCTCAGAGACCCAAACCCATGACGCAGTGGTGCTCTACTTCACCATGTGGTGCCCCATTTGTGATGAGCACATGAGCCACTTGCGCGCTACTTATGTGAGCAACTACCCCAATGTACGGTTCTTTTTGGTGGATTATGTGAATGGCTCAATCGGGGCCGCACGCAGTGCGCAACTGGCCAGTGGCTATGGCGATATGACGGTGTTGGTCGATGTGGACAGAACCATCGAGTCTCTTTATGACGGCACTATGGGAATTACCATTGTGGTTGACAAAAACGGCATTGTGCAGATGAACCAAGGGTACAGCGACGGCAGTAAACTAGGTCAGATATTGGGGGAGCTGCCATGAATCTACTGCGAAAAACCCATTTTGGCCAATTTTCTCGATCCTTTTCGTTGAATATGCCCAATATTCGTCTCAAACGATCAAAAAAATGGACTCAAAGTGGCTTTCCCTCGCTACGATCACCTAAGTCCGACAGCCTCCTAGGGCTATTAATCACACTGCTTTTATTTACAAATATGGCGTACTCTGAGCCAGTTGAATTAAACGGCCAGCAGCTTTTTGAGGCTCGATGTAGCATTTGTCACCAACTGCCTGACCCTAGCATGTTAAATTATCGACAGTGGCACCGGGTGATCAACACCATGCAAATCCGTATGCAACAGGCTGATATTGAGCCGCTGAATGAGGATGAAATTGCGGCCATAAAAAAGTATTTACAGTGGTATGCCGATGATGAGTAAATATCTGGCCTCAATTGGTCTGTTACTGCTTCTAAGCTCGCCTTTGCGGGCTGACCCGATGGTGGTATTTGGTGCAGAGCCGGTGTCGGGAAGTGCCGCCAGTTTCATGCTGTCGGGTCTTGAGGGTGAAACTCACGCGCTAGCACAGTGGCAGGGCAAGGTGGTGATGCTCAACTTCTGGGCAACCTGGTGCACCCCTTGTCGGCATGAGATGCCGGGGATGGAGCGGCTATGGCAGCGCTACGGTGATGATGGTTTTGTGGTGGTGGCGGTATCTGTTGATGAGGGAATGGCACGGCGGGTTGCCAAATTTGTTGAGATATTGGCACTAACCTATCCGATATTACTCGATCCTGATTATGCGGTGGGTGACCTTTATCAAGTGAGTGGACTCCCTTACACCGTATTGATTGACCGCGAAGGGCAGTTGCTTGCAGAGGTTGTGGGTCAGCGTGAGTGGGATAGTACAGAGGCTTTTGCATTGATAGAGTCGCTGCTCTCCCGGTGATTGGCTAGCAGGGTGTTCGAGAATAGCTTTCCCACACTAGCCCCCCTATTCTCGGAGGGCTTCCCTAGCAGCAGTGAGCGGTTCAGCGTGTGCCGTGAATCACCATGGTTTTCCCCCGGGCGGTGATCACCCCCTGCTCCTCCAAGTTCTTTAATACTTTCCCGACCATCTCCCGTGAGCACCCTGCAATACGCCCCAGCTCCTGACGGGTTATTTTGATCTGCATACCATCGGGGTGGGTCATCGCATCCGGCTGTTTGCTCAAGTCGAGCAGGGTGCGGGCAACACGCCCGGTAACATCCATAAAGGCAAGGTGACCCACTTTAAGGCTGGTGTTGCGTAGTCTGAGCGCCATCTGGCTGGCGAGGGAAAACATGATCTCAGGGTGCTCCTGAATAAGTCGACGAAATTTATCGTAGCCAATCTCTGCCAGCTCACAACTTACCCGTGCACGAATGATAGCGCTGCGCCCTTGTGAGTCTTTATCAAACAGTCCCATCTCACCAAAGAAATCACCCGCATTAAGATAAGCGAGTACAATCTCGCGCCCATCTTCATCCTCTATATACACCGCAACCGAACCTTCCGTGATGTAGTAGAGGGTCTCGGGGGTATCACCTGCGTGGATGATTGTGCTCTTGGCGGCGTGCTTGCGACGGTGGCAGTGACTGAGAAAAAGCTCAATAACAGCATCCGGCTGTGGTGGGGTAAATTTCATATCAGCACCTTTTTATCATTGCCCATTTGTAACGACTCAGCGTATTCATCTTTTGCTTCAACTCTTGGTTGTTTTCGCACTCAATCGGTCACATATTCCCTATATGCTCCCTCTCTCCGTGCGAACATGCCTCGATTTGAAGCAAAATCTAAACACGTTGATATAGTTACGCCCATTCTTTGATTATAGAACGATTTAGATGACAGCTGGAAGAATTCATAAATTTAAATAGAGCTTACAACTGGAGTTGCGTGCTGGGCCATATTTAGTGCTTGGGTCAAGTTGCCTGCAATCGATTAATATTAATTTTTTTAAGCGTTGTGGTAAGCTGCAGACTTTCCAACTTACTAGGGTTGTCAGTAATGAAGGCGCGGATTAAATGGGTGGAAGGTGCCACTTTTCTGGGCGAGTCAGGCAGTGGACATGCGGTTGTAATGGATGGCCCACCCGAGAGTGGTGGTCGCAATCTGGGGGTGCGCCCCATGGAGATGCTACTGCTGGGAATGGGCGGCTGTGCCAGTTTTGACGTGGTGAGTATCTTGAAAAAGTCACGCCAGCCGATAACTGACTGTATTGCTGAAATCACGGCACAACGAGCCGATGATGAGCCGAAGGTATTCACCCAGATACACATACACTTTATTGTGTCGGGTGAAGGGCTTAAAGAGAAACAGGTGGCGCGGGCGGTCTCGCTCTCGGCGGAAAAATATTGTTCCGCCTCCATCATGTTGGGAAAAACCGCTAAAATAAGCCACGACTATCAAATACGAGGTGGTGTTGATGAGTGAGTTACCGGTTCGTCCCAAACCTACCGGGGGAATGCGCCATGTGGCACTCTTTCTGGAAAACTTCGAAGCGTGTGAGCAGTTCTATACCGAATTAATGGGCATGAAGTTAGAGTGGCGACCTGACCCGGATAACCTCTACCTGACCAGTGGCAACGATAACCTTGCGCTGCACCGGGCAAACAATGTCGATATGAGTGGCTTTCAGCGTCTGGACCATATTGGCTTTATTATTGAGTCTCCTGAACAGGTGCAGGCGTGGTATGACTACCTGCTGGCACACGGTGTCAAGATGAAAACCGCACCGCGCCAGCATCGAGATGGTGCCCATAGTTTCTACTGCTTCGATCCCGACGGTAATACCGTGCAGATCATCTATCACCCGCCCATCTCATAG
>JALSJH010000057.1 GCA_026989455.1 Chromatiales bacterium
TGGTGGCCAAAATGCCGGATGCCATGGAGAAGATGGTCGAACTGAAAGCCAAGGGAAACCCGCTGGCCTATGTGGGTGATGTGGTTGGCACCGGCTCTTCCCGTAAATCGGCGATCAACTCGGTGTTGTGGCATATGGGGAATGATATTCCCTTCGTTCCTAACAAGCGCCAGGGTGGGGTGATTTTGGGCGGTAAAATAGCCCCTATCTTCTTTAATACTGCAGAAGACTCCGGCGCGCTGCCGATTGAGTGTGATGTTGAAAAATTGAATATGGGTGATGTGATTATCATCAAACCCTATCAAGGCATCATTGAGAGTGAAGCGGGTGAGGTAATCTCTCGCTTCGACCTTAAGCCAACCACCCTGGCTGACGAAGTGCGAGCGGGTGGTCGTATTCCATTGATTATTGGTCGATCACTGACCGATAAAACCCGCGAGACATTGGGCTTGGAGGCATCGACACTCTTCACCCGACCCACACCCGCCGCGGAGACCGGCAAAGGTTATACCCTGGCGCAGAAGATAGTCGGTAAGGCGTGTGGTGTTGAGGGTATTCGCCCAGGCACCTACTGCGAACCGCGTATGACCACGGTTGGCTCACAAGATACCACCGGCGCAATGACCCGTGATGAGCTGAAAGAGCTGGCCTGCCTGGGCTTCTCTGCTGATTTGGTGATGCAATCATTTTGCCACACGGCCGCCTACCCCAAGCCGGTTGATATCAGCCTGCAACACACTCTCCCCAGTTTCTTCAATAACCGCGGTGGTGTTGCGCTGCGCCCAGGGGATGGGGTGATCCACTCCTGGTTAAATCGGATGCTGCTGCCCGATACGGTGGGCACCGGTGGTGACTCCCACACCCGCTTCCCAATGGGTATCAGCTTTCCCGCAGGCTCTGGTTTGGTGGCCTTTGCAGCTGCACTGGGGGTTATGCCGTTAGATATGCCCGAGTCGGTTTTGGTGCGCTTTAAGGGGGAAATGCAGCCAGGCATCACCCTGCGTGATCTGGTTAATGCCATTCCCTTTACGGCGATTCAGCAAGGCTTGCTTACGGTAGAGAAAGCGGGCAAAAAGAATATCTTCTCGGGTCGTATTTTAGAGATTGAGGGTTTGGAGCAGTTGAAGGTTGAGCAAGCCTTTGAGTTATCCGATGCCTCCGCCGAGCGCTCTGCGGCGGGATGTACGGTTAAACTGGATCAGGCGCCGATCATCGAATACCTCAAATCCAATATCACACTGCTAAAGTGGATGATCGCCAATGATTACGCCGATGCCAAAACCTTAAGCCGCCGTGTCGAATCTATGGAGCAGTGGTTAGAAGATCCGATCTTACTGGAGGGTGATGGAGATGCTGAATACGCAGAGATTATCGAGATTGATCTGGCCAATATCAAAGAGCCGATCCTCTGTTGCCCCAATGATCCTGATGACGTTAAGTTGCTCTCAGAAGTGGCAGGCGAAAAAATTGATGAGGTCTTCATCGGCTCGTGCATGACCAATATCGGCCATTTCCGTGCAGCGGGTAAAGTGCTCGAAGCCTTCGGTGGTGCAGTACCCACCCGCCTGTGGATCGCGCCACCCACTAAAATGGATGAACATCAACTGACGGAAGAGGGCTACTACAGCATATACGGCAAAGCGGGTGCCCGTACTGAAATGCCGGGTTGTTCACTCTGTATGGGTAACCAGGCCCGTGTGGCAGACAGCGCGGTGGTGATGTCTACCTCAACCCGTAACTTCCCGAATCGTCTGGGTAAGGATGCCATGGTCTACCTGGGTTCGGCGGAGCTGGCGGCAGTTTGCGCGCAGCTGGGTAAAATCCCCACGGTGGCTGAATACCATGATGCGGTCAAAACCATAGAGCCTCTAGCGGCTGATACCTATCGCTACCTCAACTTCCACGAAATTGAAGAGTACAAAAAAGTGGCCGATAAGGTGATTCCAATTACCGCCGGATAATCGCCAGCTTGTCTCTATTGAGAGTGGATCGATTATTGCAGTCAGCTTTGCACGAACACTTTTTTATGACTTGTATGGGGAATATGATGAACTTTTTTACTAAAAAATTGAAGTTGAGTGCTTGTGTTATCAGTGGCGTTACCCTGATGGCCGCTGGCTCGGCAGCATCGGCATCAGGGGTTACTGAAGCGATTAAAGGCGGGGAGGTGAGTGCTGATTTCCGTCTGCGTATGGAGACGGTGACACAAGATAATGCGCTCAATGATGCCAATGCACTTACATTGCGCAGCCGCTTGGGTTATCGAACAGCAGACTACAAGGGACTCACCGGCTTTATGGAGTTCGAAAATATCACTGCGCTGAATGATGATTATGAGCCGATTCCAACCAACCCGGCCAAAACAGAGTCGGTGGTGGCTGACCCAGAAGGGACCGAAGTTAATCAGCTCTACTTGAAGTATATTTCGGGTGGCCACGCGATTACCGCAGGTCGCCAGCGGGTTATTCTGGATAATGCCCGTTTTGTGGGTAACGTGGGGTGGCGCCAAAACGAGCAGACATTTGATGCCATCGTCTTTACGGTCGACTCTGTTGCGGATACTTCACTTGTTTATGCCTATGTGGATAAGGTGAATACTATCCTTGGGGGCGAGTACGATACCTCTGCATATATTTTTAACGCTTCATACAGTGGATTAACCGCTGGAAAAATAACCGGTTACTCCTATGTTATTGAGCTGGATGATACCCCTGCGGCTTCAAACTCTACCCTGGGTTTACGGTTTTCCGGGGCGGCTGAGGTAGCGCAAGCCAAGGTGAAATATACGCTTGAGTATGCGAAACAGTCGGACTATGCGGATGGTACTAATATTGATGCCCAATACCTGTTGGCCGAGTTGGGCGCTGATTTTAGTGGTGTGGCTGTTAAGCTGGGCTACGAAGTGCTGGGTGATGGTAACGGTGCAAGTGATGCCTCATTTAGCACCCCATTAGCAACCAAGCACGCCTTTAATGGCTGGGCCGATGTTTTTCTAACCACACCAGCCGATGGCTTGCAGGATATTTACCTCTCTGTTACCACTAAAGTTAAAGGGGTAAAGCTGTTAGCCGTTTATCATGACTACTCCGCAGACACCGGTAGTGCGGATCATGGCTCGGAGATCAACCTGCTGGCGGCTAAAAAGTATGG